>CACGBP010000024.1 GCA_902571375.1 uncultured Pelagibacteraceae bacterium | reverse complement strand
AAAAACAGTTTATCTATACCTTTAAAAGAAGCTAGAGAAAATTTTGAAAAAGAGTATTTAACAATTCAATTAAAAAAATTTAATGGAAATATATCAAAAACTGCAAATTTTGTTGGCATGGAAAGAAGTGCGCTTCATAGAAAACTAAAAGGTTTTGGGATTAAAGAATTTAATTAAATGAATATAATTATTTGTGGTGCAGGTAGAGTGGGTTTTACCATCTCTAAACTATTAAGTGAACAAGGTCACTCGATTACAGTTATTGACCAATCTAGTGAAGATATTCAAAAAATAAATGATGCTTTAGATGTAAAAGCAATAGTTGGTAAGGCAACGTACCCATCAATCTTAGAAAAGGCTAATGCTTCTGAAACAGATATGATTATTGCTGTAACCAGAAATGATGAAATTAATATGTTAATATGTCAAATTGCATTTTCGATATTTAATATTCCAAAGAAAATTGCAAGAATACGGTCTCAAGATTATTTAAATCCTAAATTTACCAGAGTTTATAATAAAGAAAATTTACCTATTGATGTTATTATTTCACCAGAAATTGAAATAGCAAAGTCAATCCAAAGAAAACTGGAAGCCCCAGGAACATTAGATAGTGTTCCATTTACAGATAATAAAATCAGACTTTTAGAAATATTAATAAAAGAAGATTGTAAATCAATTGATATAAAATTTAATGAATTGACCAAGAAACATCCAAAACTTGAAGCAAATATAATTGGAATTAATAGAGAAGAAAAATTTTTTATCCCAAAAAAGACAGACAGTGTAAAAAAAAATGACAAGATATATGTAATTATTAACTCATTACAAATGGCTGAAACTCTAGAAGCATTTGGTCATCAAGAAAAAATATCTAAAAAAATTTTAATAATAGGTGGAGGAAATATTGGTTTTAATCTAGCTAAAAATATTGAAGAAACATTAGAAACCGTGAGAGTTAAGATTGTTGAAAAAAATAAGGAAAGAGCTGAATACTTAGCAAGTGAATTAAATGATACTATTGTAATTAATGGTAACGGACTTGATGAAGAAGTATTAGCTGAAGCAAATCTAGATGAGGCAGAAACTGTTTTAGCTCTAACCAATGATGATGAAGATAATTTAATGGTGAGTGTATTAGTTGAAAAATTTGCTAAAGATCAAAAAGATAAAGATGACAAACGAACAATGGCATTAATTAACAAACCTAATTATTCTTTGCTTCAATCTTCCTTAAAAATAGATGATTTGATTGATCCAAGAATGAATACTGTTTCTAGTATTTTAAAACATGTTCATAAAGGTACAATTGAAAATGCTTACACAATTTCAGATGGTGAATATGAAGTAATAGAAGCTGAAATTATTGAAACTTCAGAATTGATTAACAAAGAATTAAAAAATTCAAACTTACCTGAGGAAATTAGAATAGGTGCGGTTTTGAGAGATAAAAAAGTGATTATACCAAGATCAAACTTTGTATTTAAAAAAGATGATAGAGTAGTTTTTATTGCTCAAAAAGACTCGATATCTTTCGTAGAAAATATTTTCAGATTAAGTGCAGTTTAGATTAATGTTTAATTTACACGTTAAATATTTAAGTTTTTTTTTTGGATTAGTTTCAATTTTATCTTTTTTTAATATTATCTATTCTTATTATCTGAATTTATATTTAAACCTAGATACATATTATATAAGTTTGATAAGCTCATTAATAATAGCAATCATTTTTTATAATATAAAAAGGACAGAAAATAAATTAAGTATATATAATAAAATCCTAACTGTTTTCTTAGGATATATTTTATTACCGCTAATTCTAGCAATTCCATTTTATTTTAGTATTTATAATATTACTTTTTTAAATTCATTTTTTGAGTCAATATCTGGTTTTACCTCAACTGGTTTCACTATTTTTGAAAATGTTAAAAATATTGATCAAAGTTTAATATTATGGAGATCCTCAACTCAATGGATAGGTGGTTTATATTTCCTATTTTCAATTATTTTTTTAATCGATATCTATGATGATAGTTTTAAGAAAACACTAACAAATTTTATCTCCTTTGATAGTTCTGAAATATTAAAACAAGCTATTAAAATTTTTCTTTTATATTCGGGTATTACTCTTTTGATTTTTATCATTCTCAATAT
>CACGBP010000023.1 GCA_902571375.1 uncultured Pelagibacteraceae bacterium | reverse complement strand
ATTTTAGCTAAAGATTTAAAAAAAGAAAATATTTTCTTTTCTGGAATAGATTTTATTGATCAAAAACTTAATGGCGATATTAATGTAACATCCCCTACTGGATTAAAAACTTTATATGATCTCTCAAATAAAAATCTTGCAAAAACTTTTTGGAAAGAATTAAAGGCATGAAAAATTTTACTGACCAACAAAAAGGTTCTTTGATGGCTTTTGTGGCTGTGATGTTTATCACGCCTGACTCTTTATTTATTAGACTCTCCAATGTTGATACTTGGGGGTTAGTTTTTTATCGAGGAATAATTCCCTTTTTTACTGTTTTTTTAGCAATGCTATTAATTTATAAACTAAGTTTTTTTAAAATTCTTTTTACCAGCGGTTATCATGGGCTTATTTATATTGGAACATTTAGTTTGACCAATATTACTTTTGTAGTTTCAATTCAAAATACTAATGTTGCAAACACTCTCGTTATGATAGCTACAGCGCCTATGATATCAGCTATACTCGGTGCAATATTTCTTAAAGAACCTCCCGATAAAAAAACATGGATATCAATAATAATTACTTTTTTGGCAATAATTTATATTTTCTTTGACTCCATAAAATTAGGTAATTTTTATGGTGATATTTTAGGATTTATTACAGCGCTGGGTTTGGCTGTTGGTGCTGTTACTGTTAGATCTGCAAAATCAAAAAATCTTGTACCTGCTGCTGTTGTTGGAAAGTTAATAGTAGCCACTTTTGCTTTATTTTTTATTGAAAGCTTTGTTCTGATTGATAAAGATTTATATATTATACCCCTAATGTGTATCATGTGTGTAGCAATACCTTTTGTTTTAGTAACTATTGCACCAAGATTTATTACAGCTGCAGAGGTTAATTTATTTTTTCTTCTTGAGACCATAATAGGTCCTATCTGGGTTTGGTTGATTATTAAAGAACAGCCAAGCATTGAGACCCTTTATGGTGGAGCTATCATAATAGCTACTATTGCTATCCACTCGTTTTTAAAGCTTAAAAATTCATAAGCTTGTCACAATTAAGTCTTGATTTAATAATACATCGCGAATAATTACGGCAGTTTTTATGAATAAAGTTTTAAAAAATTCTTGGGCATTATTTTTAGGCATGGGCTTCATTATGATGGCTTATGGCTTTCAGGGATCACTGCTTGGAGTACGAGCTGTTCAAGAAGAATTTAGTCTGACTGCAACTGGCTTTATGATGTCTGGTTATTTTGTAGGATACTTTATTGGTGCAGCAACTATTCCGAACATAATATCAAGAGTAGGACACATAAGAGTTTTTGCTGCTTTTGCCTCTTTAGCATCTCTAGTTATTTTAGTGCATTCGATCTTAATACATCCATTTATTTGGTTTTTACTTAGAGTACTCACTGGTGTCAGTATGGTTTGTATTTACACCGTTGCTGAAAGTTGGCTCAATGATAGGTCAAGCAATAAGAATAGAGGAAGTGTTTTGTCTGTCTATATGGTCATTCTTTATGGTGCAATGGGTGTTGGAATGTTTTTATTAAATTTTAGTACTCCCCAAAATTTTCAACCTTTTATATTAGTATCTGTAATTACATCGGCAGCTTTAATACCAATTTTGTTAACTAAAAAAAAACCACCTACTTTCAAAAAAATCAAAGCAATGACTTTAAAAGATCTTTATGAAGCATCTCCGTTTGGTATGGTTAGTTCTCTTTTTTATGGAACAATACAATCAGCATTGTTTACATTATTAGCTGTTTATGCAACTTCAATGAATTTTACAATTTTAGAAATATCAATTGTAACTTTTCTTTTAGCAGTTTCAGGTGCGATTGCTCAATTTCCCATAGGAAAATTATCTGATATTTATGATAGAAGAAAAGTAATTGTGTTTAGCACATTCGGAGCTGCAGTGTTTTCTATATTGGCAATATTAGTTTCAAGACAAATGTACTTACCTGGTGGTCTTGCTACTAGCAAAACTTGGTTTTATATATTTTTTATTTTATTTTCTTTTTGTAGTTTGCCTATGTTCTCGTTAATTTTAGCTCATACAAATGATTATATACCTAAAGAAAAATTTGTTGCTGCAGGTGCAGGACTTCAATTTGCTTTTGGATTGGGTGCAATGAGTGGTCCTTTTTTATGTTCAATATTTATGGACTTAGTTGGTTCAAATGGTTTTTTCATTTTTTTATTTTTATTTCATAGTGTAATTGGAGTTTATGGAATTCATAGAATGAGAGTAAGACAAACAGTTGATAATCCAGACTCTCAGTTTGTTGCTATGCCTCAAACAATAACACCAGCAGGTATAGAATTAAACCCAACAACTGAACCAATAGATGAACCAATTAAAGAGGAAAATAAATTTTAGACAATTTTATCGATATGTTTAGACATTTTTAACAATACTTCTTTTTTAGAAAGCTTGTCAGTTCTAATTAAAATTGCATCTTTAACTTTTATAAGTGGGCTATTCTTTCTTTTTTTGTCCATGAGAGTTCTTTTCTTAAGAGATTTTGTAACTTCTTTTAATGAAATTTTTTTATTTAGATCAAGCCATCTTCGATAAGCTGCAACATTATTGCTACATTTAAAGTAGAAAGCTAAATCATACCTAGGATTTTTTGATAA
>CACGBP010000022.1 GCA_902571375.1 uncultured Pelagibacteraceae bacterium | reverse complement strand
ATAACCAGTGGATTAAGAAATAAGTCAATTGATTTAGAAGCGGCAAAAAAAAGAAAAATTATAGTCTGTGGTACAGAAATTAATGTTCATCCAACTCCAGAATTAACTTGGGCCTTAATTTTAGGACTTGCTAGAAATTTAAAAGAAGAAATAGATAATATGTATCAAGGATACTGGCAAACAACTGTAGGTGTTGAACTTAAAGGAAAAATTTTAGGTTTAATTGGTCTTGGTAGAGTTGGCTCACAAGTTGCAAAAATAGGAAAAGCTTTTGGAATGCAAGTTATGGCCTGGAGTGAAAATTTAGATTTAAGTAAATGTAAAGAACTAGATGTTCTACCATGTAGTAAAGATGATTTAATTTCAAATTCAGATTTTTTATCTATACATGTCCAAGGGGGGGAAAGATATAAAGATTGTATTACTTTAAAAGAATTGGATAAGATGAAAAAAACAGCATTCTTAATTAACACCTCAAGAGGTCCAATTGTTAATGAAGATGATTTAATAATAGCCTTATCTACAAACGAAATTGCTGGAGCAGGCCTCGATGTTTATGAGAAAGAACCTTTACCAGAAAATAATAAACTTAGATTTTTGCCAAATGCTCTATTAACACCACACATTGGTTATGTCACTGCAGAGAATTATAGTATTTTTTACAATCAAATGATTGAAGCATTAGAGGCTTGTGTAGATGGTAAGCCTATCCGAGTGATAAAATAAATATGGATTTGCCTGTTGTAAATCATAAGGATTATTTTGCTAAAATTGGTGATGATCACAAATTTCCAATAAATAAATTTGGAGAATTAGCTAATTATTTGATTAAAGGAAAAATTGTAAAAAAATTTTATACTCCATATCCCTGTTCAGAAGAAACATTAAAAAGAGCTCATTCAGAAAGCTATATAAAAAATGTTAAAAATAAAACTTTAGATGAAAACATCATAAAAAAAATTGGCTTTCCATTAGTAGATAGTGTTGTTCAAAGATCATTGGTGGCTACAGGGGGGACCGTGCTGGCATCTAAACTTGCAATTAAAAATGGTGTGGCTTGTAATACGGCTGGAGGGAGCCATCATGCAAATTTCGATGGTGGTGCTGGCTATTGTGTATTCAATGATGTAGCTGTTGCAGCCCATTATTTACTAGATAGAGGATTAGCAGGCAGAATATTAATTGTTGATTTAGATGTTCATCAAGGAAATGGAAATGCAGATATCTTTAAAGATAATAGAAACGTATTTACTTTTAGCATGCATTCAAAATCAAATTATCCTGCTAAAAAATCTATTAGTAATCTTGATGTCGAACTTGAAGATAATTTAGAGGATACACAGTACATTAAAATACTTAAGTTTTACTTAAATAAATTAAATGAAGAAAATTTTGACTATGTTTTTTATATAGCTGGTGTTGATATTCATTTTAATGATCGTTTAGGTAAATTAAAAATTTCTGATGAGGGAATTAGAAAAAGAGATGAAATTGTAACAGAAAATTTTTTTTCAAAAGGAGTTCCGCTTTGTGGAGTTTTAGGTGGTGGGTACAATAAAGATTTTGATAAACTTGTTGAATTACACTCTATTTTGCACCAATCATGTGCTAAATTATTATAAATAAATGAGTAAAAAAAATCCAAATCTTACAGCTGAGCAAAAACTAGTTATGTTTGAAGATGGTACTGAACCTGCAGGAACTAGTGAATTAAATAATGAAAAAAGAAATGGAAGTTATCACTGTGCAAACTGTGGTGTTAAACTATTTGAATCTGAAAATAAATATGAAAGTGGTTCTGGTTGGCCATCTTTCTTCCAGTCATTACCAGATGTGTTTGAAACAAAAACAGATCATTTATTGGGATATGCTCGTACAGAATATCATTGTAAAAATTGCGATGCCCATCATGGTCATATCTTTGATGATGGTCCAGAACCAACCGGTAAAAGATATTGCAACAATGGTGTTTGTTTAGTTTTTAAACCAAAAAATTAATGATAATAAAGTATTTTAGTTTTTTAATTGGAGTTATTTGGTCTTATTCAATTATAAAAACACAATCAGTATTTAGTAAAAAAGCAGGATTAATCTTTAAAATTTTTATTACGAAAGTTTCTTGGTTTACTTTAATTGCAGCTTGCTACTTTGGTTACAAAAATTTTTCTATTCAATCTACTATAATTGGTATTATTATTGCTATTTTGTTTGTTAATATTGGATTTTATTTCTCAAAAAAATTTATTAATCAAAGATTTGATGAAAAAAAAATTACAATTTTAAAAAGTTTTTTTGAATATACTTTAATTTTTTGGGTTGTTTATTACGTTTTATTTTAAAAGATCTTTTAATTTATTTTCTTTTTCTAATGCTCTTACTTCATCATATCCACCAATATGTTGATCATCAAAAAATATTTGTGGAATTGTTCTTTTTCCGTTAGCTTTCTTAATCATTTCATCCATTGCACCATCAATAGTTGCAATATTAATTTCATTATAAGGAGCATTGTTTCTAGTTAATAATCTCTTAGCTGCATCACAATAATTACAAAGTGGTCCTGTATAAATTGTAATTTTTTTCATGACTTATAAATAATCACCTTTTTTAATTTTACCAGAGATTTCTTTTCTAGAATATTCAAATTTTTTTCTATGTTTA
>CACGBP010000021.1 GCA_902571375.1 uncultured Pelagibacteraceae bacterium | reverse complement strand
ATGATGATACGCTAATGGCATTCCTTGATCTTCAAGATATTTTCCCATTTCTGAAATTTTATTGCAAAATTCATCCCATTCATCTTTTTCCATTTGGGGTCTTGTTGATAATTTTCGATTAGGATCTCCTTGAATTGATCCAGATACTTCTGCAAATACTATGCAGGGTGAATTACAATCTTTGAACAATTTTAATTGTTCTTGGATTAATTTTTTTTCATCCTCTACCGTATTTTTTCTTAAATTTGCTCCATACCAACCTGAGCAAAGTTGAAGATTAAACTGACTTAATTTTGGAAGTAATTCTGATGATTTTTTTGGAAATTTTCCACCAGATTCAATTCCAATGTACCCTGCTTGACTTGCTTCGTCTAAACATTGTTCTAATGATGTGTCGCCACCTAGTTCTGGCATGTCATCGTTACTCCATGCAATTGGTGCTACTCCTAATTTTACTGACATAATAATTATTTTTAGTTAAAATATCTTTTAATACAAATTTTAAATGATTGATATAGCTTTATTTGGTCTTGGAAGAATTGGTATTATGCATGGCAAGAATTTGATGCGTAATAAAGATTTTAATCTAAAATATGTTTATGACATTGATAAGAATTTAACAAAGAAATATTCAAAAATACTCAAAGCAGGAGGCGTTAATAATCCAAATATAATATTTAAAGACAAAAAAATTAAGGCTGTATTTATAGCATCAACAACAAACACTCATATAAAATTTATTCTAGAAGGAGTTAAAAATAAAAAAATAATCTTTTGTGAAAAACCGTTAGATTTAAACATAAAAAAAATAAATAAATGTAAAAAGAAAATTAAAAATTTAAATCCAAAAATTCAACTTGGTTTCAATAGAAGATATGATCCAGGTCATAACAACCTTAAAAAACAATTATTGAAGGGTAAAATTGGAAAATTAGAAAAAATAATAATTACTAGTAGAGATCCTGCGCCACCTTCAATTAAATATTTAAAAGAGTCAGGAGGAATTTTTAGAGATATGATGATACATGATTTTGATTTAGTGCGTTTCTTTCTTGGAAAAGATGAACCCTCAAAATTAATTGCATCGGGTAGCAACATCTCAGATAAAAGATTTAATAAAATTAGGGACTTTGAATTGGCATCGTGTATGATTCAATCCAAAAATGGTGTTCAGTGCATAATTACAAACTCAAGGCATTGTAGTTTTGGATATGATCAACGTGTTGAAATATTTGGATCTAAAGGAATGATCATATCTGAAAACATAAGAGAGAACGAAACATCATTATACTCATCAAATTCAACTTCTAACAAATCTCCTTTGCTAAATTTTTTTATTGAGAGATATAAAGATGCGTACAAGAAACAATTGAATGATTTTTCAAAATTTATTAATAAAAAAATTCGCCCACTTGCAGAATTCGAGGAAGGAAGACGTGCTTTAATAATGGCAAATGCTGCGAAAAAATCTCTCGGTTCAAAAAAGTTTGAAAAACTTACTTTCTAATTGAATCAACTATCACTAGAACACAACCTATCATCTTTACAACCAAATAATATTTTGATTAGCTTTGGTTTTTAAAAGTTAACTTTAATTAAAGGGGAATAATGAAAACAATTAAAAACTTTATTTTAGCTATAGTTGCATGGGCTATGATGTCTGTGTCTGCTTTAGCTGTAGATATAATTGTAGTTTCTCACGGTCAAGCTAATGACCCTTTTTGGTCAGTTGCTAAAAACGGAGTAGATGCTGGATGTAAAGATATGGGAGTATCTTGCAAATACACAGCGCCTGCTACTTTTGACATGGTGGAAATGGCAAAACTAATCGACAATGCTGTATCACAAAAACCGAAAGGTATCGTGATTACATTGCCAGATGCTGCTGCTTTAGGAAAATCTGTTAAAGCTGCAATTGCTGCTGGTATCCCAGTTATTTCAATGAACTCTGGTTCTGATGACTATGCATCTTTAGGAATAAGTGCACATGTTGGTCAAACTGAGTTTGAAGCTGGTGTAGGTGGTGGACAAAAAATGAAAGCTGCTGGTGGAAAAAAAGCATTATGTGTTAACCATGAAGTTGGTAACGTTGCACTAGATAGAAGATGTGCAGGTTTCAAAAAAGGATTTGGTGGATCAGTAGATATTTTAGGTACATCAAATGACCCAACAGAAATTCAAAAAGCTGTTGCTGCTAAATTAGGTGGTGGATATGACACTATCCTAACTTTAGGTGCTGGTTTATCTGGTGAAGCAGCTCTAAAAGCTTTAGAGGCTTCTGGAAAAGTTGGTAAAGTAAGACTTGGAACATTTGATATGTCTCCAAATATGTTAAAGGCTGCTGCTGCAGGAAAAGTAGAGTTTTTAATTGACCAACAACAATACCTACAAGGTTACCTGCCTATTGCTATCTTTGGACAATACATGAGATGGGGAACAATGCCAGCTGGTGTGGTAATGACTGGACCTGGATTTGTAACTCCTGACAATGCATCTAAAGTTATAAAGTGGGCAGCTCAAGGTTATAGATAAAAAATAATTTAAAGGCCTGACTGAATATCAGTCAGGCCTTTTTTTTTGACGTTTTTTAAATTATAGTTTTTTATGTCTGTAAAATCTCAAAGTATAGAATCTAAGAAAGAAGCTGGAAAAGATGAAAGACTTAAAAAAATTTCTCCACTAAGAGTATTATTGAATAGGCCTGAGCTTGGAGCTTTAGGTGGAGCAATATTAGTATTTATATTTTTTGGAATAGTTGCTGGTGACACAGGAATGTTTAGTGCTTATGGCACACTAAATTTTTTAGATGTATCGGCAAACTTAGGTATCATTGCGATTGCAGCTGCTATGTTAATGATCGGAGGAGAATTTGATCTTTCAATCGGTTCTATGATTGGATTCGCTGGAATATGTATAGCCATTCCAGCAATTTATTGGGGTTGGCCATTG
>CACGBP010000020.1 GCA_902571375.1 uncultured Pelagibacteraceae bacterium | reverse complement strand
ATTTCTTTTGTTTTAATTTTAAAATTTTTAATAAAATCTTGAGATGGTATTTGAAAAGTAATTGCATCTATATTTTTTGTAAGAAGATGATTGACCATTTTTAAAGCTCTAGATTCTGAGCCAAGATGATTTATGCCAATCTCACAGATAATCATAGTTTTTTATTTTTATATTGGATTTTTACAAATTTATATTATTAATAACAACAAATGTTTAGTGTAAAAATTTATGGCGCAGGCTCAATTGGTAATCATTATGCTTATGCTTTTAGAAAAAAATCCTGGAATATAAAAGTTTTTGATACGGATCCTAAGGCTTTATTAAGAATGAAGAACTTACTTTATCCTAATAGATATGGCAAGTGGGATCCAGAAATCAAATTAATGAATCAAGATGATAATAAATACTATGATTTGATAATTATTGGTACTCCTCCTGATACTCATCTACAAATTGCTAATAAGGTTCTTAAAAATTTACCACCTAAAGTTTTACACATTGAAAAACCTTTTTGTACTCCTGATTTAAAAAATTTAGATCTTTTTATGAAAAATTTAAAAAAGACTCATACAAAAGTTATAAGTGGTTATAATCATACACTAACAAAGAATACTAAATTTGCCGAAAGATTACTTAAAAAAAATATCATTGGAAAGATATTAACCATCACATCTTATAACAGAGAATATTGGAAAACTATATTTGATGCACATCCATGGATAAAAGGACCTTCAGATAGTTATCTTGGGTTTACGAAAAGAGGTGGCGGCTCATTATGTGAACATTCTCATGCTATAAATATTTGGCAACATTTTGCAAATTTTCTAAACTTAGGTAAAGTGAATAAAGTAAATGCCAACCTTAATTTTACAAAAAAAAATAAAGTTAATCACGATAATTTATGTATGCTAAATGTTGAAACAGAAAAAGGAATTTTGGGTAATATTATTCAAGACGTGATAACTTGGCCATCGCAAAAATATTTGAGAATAGAGGGGATTAAAGGTTTTCTTGAATGGCATACTAATTATACAGATGATTATGATGCAGTAAAAATAGGAACCAGGAAAAAGGAAAAAATTTATAAATTTAAAAAGAAAAGACCCGATGATTTTAAAGGTCAAGTAGAAGTAATTCATAAATTATTAAAAGGAAAAAATTTCAAAAACTTATCTATTTCTTTAAATCAGACACTTGAAACTATGATGATTATCTCTGCAGCATTAAAGTCAAATAAAGAAAAAAGAAAAATTAATATAAATTATAAACGCGGATTTACCTTAAAGTCGCTTAAATAAAAATTGAATGTATAAAAATAAAAAAATTTTAGCTGTAGTAATGGCTAGAGGTGGAAGTAAAGGAATCAGGTTTAAAAATTTAAAAAGGATAAACGGCTTATCTTTAGTTGCAATTGCAGCTAAATTACTAAAAAAGATTAAAATTGTAGATGTATCTATCATATCATCTGATAATGAAAAAATTATTAAAGAAGGGCAAAAATTTGGGTTAAAAAAAATTTTCAAAAGACCAAAATCTTTATCAGGTGATATAGTGAGTGATTATAGTGTCATAAGACACGCGCTGATCATGTCAGAAAATTTTTTTAAGGTCAAATTTAATTTGGTATTAATGATACAACCAACTTCACCATTGAGAACAACTAAACATATAATTGATTGTATCAAATTATTTTTTAGAAAAAAAGGTACAACATCTGTGTGGAGTGTAAATGAAATTGATACTAAATTTCATCCGATGAAATTACTCGTAAAAAAAAATAAAATTCTAAAATATTTTCACAAAAATGGTTCAAAAATAATTGCAAGACAACAATTAGATACTAAATATTATAGAAACGGTATTTGCTATGTAATTGATAGAAATACGATACTTAAACAAAAAAACTTACTTGGTAATAAATGTATTCCATATGTAATGACTGAGAAAACTGTGAATATCGATACAATCGAAGATTTAAAACAGGCAACTTTTTACTTAAAATAATTTAATAAAATTAAGGCACTAAAATTGCAGGACCTGTAATTTTTCTTGACTCAAAATCTTTGTGAGCTTTAACAACTTCAGAAAGTTTATATTTTTTAAAAATTTTTATCTTTAATTTTTTTTTTCTATACATTTCAAATACTTTGTAAGCACTTTCTTCAAGTTCTTTTCTTGTCTGCGTGTAATGGCCTCCAGTTGGTCTTACTAAGTATATCCCTTTAGGTTGAATCGCTTTGCTAATAGTGATTGGGTCAACTGGTCCAGAAGCATTTCCAAATGAAACCATCATTCCTCTAATTTTTAGACATTTAATAGAGGCTTCAAAGGTTTTTTTTCCAACGCCATCATAAACAACAGAAACTCCTTTTCTGTTTGTAATTTCCATAACTTTTTCTGGAAAATTAGTTTTAGAGTAATTTATTACATAATCACAACCAAAACTTTTAGCTAAATGAGTTTTTTTATCTGATCCAACAGTACCGATTACAATACAACCTAAACTTTTTGCCCATTGGCACAAAAGTTGACCGACACCACCTGCTGCAGCATGAACTAAAATAGACTCTCTAGATTTTACTTTATAAGTTTTGTTCAACAAATAATAAGCTGTAATCCCCTTCGTCATTAAAGTTGCAGCAATTTCAAATTTGATATCAGCGTCAATTTTAATTAGATCTTTTGTATGTAATATTCTGTGTGTTGCATAAGAACCAAGAGGCATTGACGCGTATGCAACTCTATCTCCAACCTTGAAATTTTTAACATTTGATCCAATTTTCTCTATTAAACCTGAACCTTCCATACCCAAAAATGAAGGCAACGAGACAGGATAAAGCCCAGATCTATGATAAGTGTCAATATAGTTTAGGCCTATAGCTTTATTTTTTATTAAAACTTCATTTTGTTTAGGATTTTTTAATTCTAAATCCTTAAACTTCATAACTTTTGGGCTACCATTTTTTGAAATTATTACAGCTTTC
>CACGBP010000019.1 GCA_902571375.1 uncultured Pelagibacteraceae bacterium | reverse complement strand
TGAAAAAACTAAAGAGCAAGGATGTATAGATTTAACAAAAAAATTTGATAAGTATGATGGTGAGATTGTCGTATCAAAAGAAAGAATTGAAGAAATTAAAAAAACTTTAGATCAAAAAACTAAAGATGATATTCAGTTTTCATATGAAAGAGTAAGAAAATTTGCAGAAGCTCAATTAAAAAATTATGGTCAAGACTTTGAGGTGGAATTATCAGATGGTTTATATGCTGGTCAAAAATTAGTTCCTGTTAATACTGCTGGATGTTACATACCTGGTGGAAGATATGCTCACATTGCTTCTGCAGTAATGAGTGTAACAACAGCTAAAGTTGCAGGTGTAAAAAATATTATTGCTTGTAGTCCACCAAAAGAAGGTGTTGGTGCCCACCCCACTATTGTTTATACAGCTGATCTTTGTGGTGCTGATGTAATTCTAAATCTAGGTGGAGTTCCTGCAATTGCTGCAATGACTAATGGATTATTTAAAAATCCTCCAGCTGATATTATTGTTGGTCCAGGAAACCAATTCGTAGCTGAAGCAAAAAGAATTTTATTTGGTAAAGTTGGAATTGATTTATTTGCAGGTCCAACTGAAATTGGAATTATTGCTGATGCAAAAGCAGATCCTGAGATAGTAGCTGTTGATTTAGTTGGTCAAGCTGAACATGGTTATAATTCTCCTTGCTGGTTATACACAACAAGCAAAGAACTTGCTGAAAAGGTAATGAAAAGAGTTCCAGAATTAATTGCTGAACTTCCTGAGGTACCAAGAACAAACGCTGATGCTGCATGGAGAGATTACGGTGAAGTAATTCTTTGTGATACTGATAAGGAGATGGTCAAAATCAGTGATGAGTATGCTCCTGAGCACTTGGAGGTTCAAACAGAAAATTTGAAATGGTTCCATGAAAGATTGACTAATTATGGATCTTTATTTGTAGGAGAAGAAACTACTGTTGCTTATGGAGATAAGTGTTCAGGTACAAATCATATTTTACCAACTAAAGGTGCTGGGAGATATACGGGTGGTTTATTTGTAGGAAAATTTATTAAAACTTTAAGTTTCCAAAGAATGACTAAGGAGTCTACCGAACTTGTTGGTGCTGCTGCAGCTAGAATATCTAGATACGAAGGCATGGAAGCCCACGCAAGAACTGGTGATGTTAGGCTGCGTAAGTACGGTTATTCTAACTAATAATTTCTAAAAATTATTCTTTTACACTGCCAGCTGTTAGACCACTGACTAAATATTTTTCAAAATATATGAAAATGAAAAGTACAGGTAAAGTAACTATTACTGAACCTGCCATTAAATATTGACGAGGAGTCTCTGCATCCCCACTCAGATATTGGATAGCTCTTGATAAGGTAAATGATTTAGGACTATCTAAAAACATCAATGAAAAAAGGAATTCATTCCAAGCTATCATAAAGACATAAAGTGCAACGGATGCAATAGCT
Organism: uncultured Pelagibacteraceae bacterium; assembly: GCA_902571375.1. Lineage (GTDB taxonomy): Bacteria > Pseudomonadota > Alphaproteobacteria > Pelagibacterales > Pelagibacteraceae > Pelagibacter. The sequence continues at coordinate 1,632 of CACGBP010000019.1, read as the reverse complement.
GGCAAACTTAAAGGAATAATAATCTTTAAAATTATACCAAACCAATTCTGACCATCCATAATTCCTGCATCTTCAATTTCTTTTGGAATACTTTTAAAATATCCTTGCAGCATATATATAGCGACTGGTAAAGTAGTTGCTGTATAAACTATCAATAGACCAAAAATTGAATTTCTTAATCCAAGTTGACTAAACACAGTATACAAAGGGATCACTAATACTATTGCTGGAAACATATAAATAATTAAAATCGAGGTAGATAAAAAATTTTTGCCAAAGAAGTTTAATCTAGCAACTGCATAAGCTGCTGGTATTGCAAATAATAGAGTGACAATAACAGTTCCAATTGAAACAGCTGAACTAATTAGAATATATCTGCCAAAATTATAAGTTTCAAAGATTACAAAATAAGATTTGAATAACTCAGCTAAGCTTTTGGTGAAATCTAGACTAAAGTCTAAAGGATTAACTAATAAAGCTATCTGAATTTTAAAACTTGTAACCAGCATAATGTAAAATGGGAATAAGATTACAAATGCAAAGAAAACAATGCCAAATAAAGTTATAAAATCAAAAATAATTTTTTCGGATATGAAATCTTCCTTTAAAGATTGCATACTGTATTTTTTGAGTTTATTTGTAAAAAATAAAGTAATTAAGAAAACTCCAAGGATATACCAATACGGAGATGCCTCATTTAAGTAAAAATATAAAATTGAAAATATAAAAGACAATGAGAGAATCTTGATTAAGTGATTAATTTTATTACCAATCAAGACAAATGCTAAAGATAACAGGATACCAATCAAAAAAACAGGTGTGACGTTTAAATTAGTAAAACTTAAACCTTGTAGTGTAGCCATGATCTTCCAAATTGACAAAATACATGTCAGAAAAAAAGATGAAATGACCAAGAATATTGTGAGAGATTTAAACTTCATTAGCCCTCTTTCCAATTAATCTAAAATAAATAACCATAAAACTAAGAAGTAACATTACAATTACAATTGAAACAGCAGAGCCCATCCCAATATCTGATACCGCAAACCCTTGCTGATAAACATTAATGGGAAGTGTTCTCGTTCCTGATGCGCCGCCCGTTAATAAAAAAATATCCTCAAATTTATTAAAGTTCCAAATAAACCTAATCATAAATAAAATTGAAATAATTGCTGTAATTTGAGGCAGAGTGATATGGATAAATTTTTGGATTGGGCTTGCGCCATCCACCTCCGCTGCTTCATACAAACTTTGTGGAATTGCTTGTAATCTTGCTAAAATAAATAGAAAAGCGAGCGGAAAATAACGCCAAATTTCAAAAAAAATAACTGTTGTTAAAGCTAACCTTAATTTAAATTCAAAACCTAAAATACTCATTACTATATATTTTTGGCCTAATAAATTAATTGGCTGTTCTATGATATTAAAATTAACCAATAATGCGTTTAAAGTTCCGCTATTAGGATCTAGTAATAAAGTCCAAGTATAAGCTAGAGCAACCACTGGACCCACGTAAGGGAAAAGTAAAATACCCCGCATATACGTTCGACCTTGAATATTCTGATTAACTAATTGCGCTGCTAAAATTCCAAAGATGATTGCACCTACAGTGCCAAAAAAAGTAAAATAAAA
>CACGBP010000018.1 GCA_902571375.1 uncultured Pelagibacteraceae bacterium | reverse complement strand
TATTATGATGATGAATCAAACCCAAAAAGAGCGGCTCAATTAGCAGAAAGATTAATCTCACAAGATGGTGTTGAGTTTATGCTTGGACCTTATAGTTCAGGTTTAACAAAAGCAATTGCACCAGTCACAGAAAAGTATGGTGTACCAATGGTGGAAGCAAATGGTGCGTCTAGATCTTTGTTTACAAAAGGTTACAAATATCTATTTGCAGTTTTAGCTCCAGCTAACTTATATCTTGATGTAGCTATTAGAACGGCAGTTGAGTTGAATGGTGGAAAAGGTGTCAGAATTGCACAAGCATTTGAACAAGATGCATTTTCACAAGACGTAAGATTAGGTATTTTAGATGCAGCGAAAGAAACTGGGTCTGAAATTATAATCGACGATAAGCTTCCAAAAGAGCTTAACGATATGGCTGCTACATTAGTTAAAGTAAAACAAATGAAGCCAGATGTTCTTGTGGTATCAGGTCATACGAAAGGTGCATTAACTGCAATTAGACAAATAGCTGAAATGAAGGTTGATGTTCCAATGTTAGCAATGACACACTGTGATGCTGCGAAATTATCAAAACAACATGGTAAAAATTCTCAGTATGCGTTGTGTGCTTCTCAATGGCATAAAACACTAACTTATAAAGATAACTTCTTTAAAGATGGTATGACTTATGCAGCTGATTTCCAAAAAGAATTTGGATATGATCCGCCATACCAATCAGCAGAGTCTTCTGCGGCATTGTTAGTTTTTAAAGATGCATTTGAGAGAGCTAATTCTTTTGATCAAAAGAAAGTAAGAGATGCTCTTGCAGCTACTAACATGCAGACATTCTATGGAAATATTAAATTTGCCCCTGGTGGTCAAAATGTTGACAAGCCAATGGTACTTTTCCAAGTAATGTGTGATGGCGCTGGGAAGTGTGAAAACAAAGTTGTGGCTCCACTTAAGTGGGCTTCAGCTAAATTGATTCACCCAATTCCTAAGTGGTCTGAAAGATAATTACAAATCTATAAATACCCCCTAAACTCTAGGGGGTATTTTTTTTTAAAAGGCGTTTATGGATTTCATGGTTTTTCAATATCCGATGATAACTGTTCAAGCTTGTTTGGACGGAATACTACTTGGAATTTTATTTGCATTAATTGCTTATGGAATGGCTTTGCAATGGGGAGTCATGAATATCATAAATATTGCTCAAGGTGATTTGGTTATTCTTGGAGGTTACATTGCTTACTTTATGTATCTTTATGGAATTCATCCTGCTTGGGGGGTGATTGTGTCACCGATTATAATGTACTTTGTTGGAGTAGGGATTTACAAATTAGTAATAAATAAAGTTGTTGATAGAGATTTATTTATCTCAATTCTTGCTACATTTGGAATAAGTATTCTTTTTATGCAATTAATGAACTTTGCATTTGGTGCTGATGTTGTTTTAGCTAACTCTGGATATGGAACAACATTCTTATTCGATAGCGCTGTAGTTTTACCAAATTCAAAAATATTTTCTGCATTTGTAAGTATTGTTTTTGCTATTTGTTTAGTAATTTACATGAAAAAATCAAAACTTGGTCGCGCAATCAGAGCAACAGCCCAAAATGCAAGAGCTGCAAAGATTTTAGGTGTAGATACTGAAAAAGTTTATGCTGCTACTTTTGGATTAAATGCTGCTCTTTGTGGTGTTGCGGGTGCGCTAATTTCAATTACTTTTACAATTCATCCTTATATGGGATTACCGTATACAATAAGATCATTCATGATTGTTATTGTTGCAGGTCTTGGTAATTTACCCGGTGTTGCAATGTCAGGAATGGGTCTTGGTGTATTTGAGGAGTTTGCTGATTACATATTGGGTACGGAATTTAGAATAGGTTCAGTATTTTTATTATTAGTTTTAATTCTTGTTTATAGAAGATTTAAACTTTCAAGAAAAAGAGAGTATCTAAAATAATGAATAAAAATGTCTTATTATATGCTGCAATTTTAGTATTTGGACTTGCAGCGCCTTTTTTATTTCCAGCATTTAAAGTTCAATTATCTATTTTATGTGTATTGATTGTTTTAGCTACCACTTGGAATATTCAAGGTGGTGAGATGGGATATAATACATTTGGAAATATTCTTTTTTATGGTTTAGGGATGTATTTATGTGCCTCTGTGCAAGTTGGCATGTTTTTTCCACTAGCAGAATGGACGGAAAGTGGTGGAGAAAAAACTTTTGTTCATACGCCTTCACAATTTTTTCAAGGAATGGCAGCCGGACTTGTAGTCGCCGCTGTTGTTCCAACTATTGTTGCAGGATTAATTGGTTATGCCATTTTAGGATTAAGAGGACATTACTTTGCAATTTGCACTTTAGGGTTAGGGGTTGCTGCAGGAGAAATTTCTGGAGGAATAGAAATTATTGGAGCAGGACAAGGTTTTACCACTCCACCTTTTCCAAACGTTGGTGGTTTAGAGGCAAGAGGAGAATTCTTTTATTTTTTAAGTTTTGGTGCACTTGTCCTTACTTTCATAGCGGTGAGAGCAATTTATTCAACACGATTTAGATTAATCCTTAATGCAATTAGAGACAATGAAGATAAAGCTGAAGCGATGGGAATTGAAACAATGAAATATAAAATAATTGGCTGGATGGTGTCAGCATTTTTTTGTGGTTTAGCCGGAGGAATTATGGGAGGTCTTGTAGGTTACATAGACTCAACCGATGTAGCATTTGATGGAAGAGAGATGGGAGTATTTATGGTTTTGATGGCAATCTTAGGTGGTAAGGGAACTTTGTGGGGTCCTGTGATTGGAGCAACTGTATTCCATATTTTTAAAGAAGGATTTTGGACATTCTTTTTAGGTTGGCAGTATGTGGCCTTAGGAGTTTTAATCGTTGTAATTGTTATTTATTTCCCAGAGGGAATAATGGGATGGTTAAGAGAAAAATATCCTGAAAGATTTGGCGAAGTTGTTGATGAGGCAGATCGAAAAGCGCAGGTAGAATTGAAATGAGTATTTTAGAAGTAAATAATGTAAGTAAATCTTTTGGAGGTGTTAAAGCTAATGTTGACATTTCAATGACAGTTGAAAAAGGAAAAATATTTGGATTAATTGGTCCAAATGGCTCAGGAAAAACAACATTATTTAACTCAATAGTTGGAACTTATCCCATAGACCAAGGTTCAATAAAATTTAATGGCAAAGAAGTATCTGAACTACCTGTTCCTGTAATTGCTAAACTTGGATTATTAAGAACATTTCAGCAAACAAGAATTTACGGAAAATTAAATTGTGTAGATAATATGCTAATTAGTCATAAAGGAAGTGACGAAAGTATATTAAAGATATTTTCCAAGATACCAAAAAATTTAACAGAAAAAGCAGAGAATCTTTTAAATTTTGTTGGGCTTTACCAAAAAAGAAAATTAAGAGCTGGTGATTTATCTTTTGGTCAACAAAAATTATTAGAGCTTGCAATGGCCTTGATGAATGAACCAGAAATGCTTTTATTGGATGAGCCTACAGCAGGTATAAACCCAACATTAATTAATGGAATTATCGATAGATTAATAAAAGTTAATCAAGATTTTGGAATAACTCTTTTAGTAATTGAACATAATATGCGAGTGATCATGCAATTAGCTGAAAGTATTTATTGTTTAGCTCATGGAAAGATGCTTGCAAATGGAACACCAGATGAAATTAAAAATGATAAACGTGTTATAGATGCTTACCTGGGGGTGCAATAATGTCTAATCAATATGAAGTTTTAGGTAAAGCACCACAAGCAGAAGATCTAAGAAAGCTTTCACCTAGTAATGTTCATCTCACAATTAAAAATATGAATGCTGGTTATGGTAAAATGGAAATTTTACATAACTTTGATCTTTTTGTTAGTAAAGCGCAATCACTTTGTTTAATTGGCCCAAATGGTGCTGGCAAATCAACAATATTGCATTCTATTTATGGTTTTACAAATATATTTTCTGGACAGATAGAGATTGAGGGAAAAGAAATTACAAATTTAACGCCAGCTGAAAAATTAAAATCTGTTGGAATAGCTTACATACTTCAAGATAACTCAGTTTTTCCAGACATGACTGTAGAGGAAAATTTATTAATGGGTGGTTTTATTAAAGAAAAAACAGAAGAGTCGTATCAAGAAGCTGAGAGAATTTTTGAGAAATATGAAAGATTAAGAAATAGAAGAAACCAACCAGCAAAAGTTTTATCAGGTGGGGAAAGACGATTGTTAGAAATTTCTAGAGCATTAGTTATGAAACCTTCAGTATTGCTCGTAGATGAACCTTCAATTGGATTAGAACCAAGATATATAGATATGGTATTTGAAATCCTAGGAGATCTTCAGCAAAATGAAAAAAAAACAATCATTTTAGTTGAGCAAAACGCAAAGA
>CACGBP010000017.1 GCA_902571375.1 uncultured Pelagibacteraceae bacterium | reverse complement strand
TAAGGTTACCTATTTCTGTTTCACATTCAGAATCGGTAAATTTACAATTTGAAAAATCATTTTCTCTTGAAAAAGTTAGAGAAGCATTAAATAATTTTGATGGTTGTAAGGTAATTGATGAAAGAGTTGATGGTGGTTATATAACTCCTTTAGAAGCTGAGGGAAAAGATGAAACATTCATCTCAAGAATAAGAGAAGATAAAACTATAAGTAATGGATTAAATTTGTGGATTGTTTCAGATAACCTTTTAAGAGGCGCGGCTTTGAACGCAGTGGAAATTGCTGAGACATTAATTAAAAATAATTTCTATGGAAAATAAAACACCATTATCTCCTCATATTCAAATTTATAAATGGCACATTTCTTCTTTAGTATCTATATCTCATAGAATTACAGGAATAATAAACATAATTGCAATTACATTTATTTGCTTGTTAGCTTCACTACTTGTTTTTGGTGAAAGCAATTATGAATTCATAAACTCATTTTTAAATTCATTAATAGGAAAATTTTTTATTCTAGGACTTACATGGTCTTTTTCTTTTCAAATTTTAAGTGAGATAAGACATTTGATCATGGATTTGGGCTATGGATTTGAACTTAGAACAACAAAAATAACTGGATTAATTGTAATACTTGGATCAATAATTTTAACAGTAACTTTGTATTTGATGGGTAAAAATTTTTTTTGAAATGATTAATGCTACTAAAAAATGGATTTTTCTAAAAATTAGTGGGGCAACACTAGTTCCATTAATGATATGGTTTATTTTAAATTTTATTACAATTTATGATCAGGGGTACTTTGATCTTATAAATTTTTTTACGAGCCCATCGTCAAAATTTTTTTTCAGTTTATTTATAATTAATGCTTATTTTTTTTCAGCATTAAGTATTAGTGAGGTTTTTGAAGATTATATTAAAAAAGATCAAATCAAAAATGTCGCAAACAGACTTTTATATGCATCGGCAGTGGTAATTCCATTAATTACAATTATATTAATATCTAGGTTATGAGTTCATATAAAATTATAGATCACGAATATGATGTAGTAGTCCTGGGCGCTGGTGGTTCAGGTTTAAGGGCTGCAGTCGGCTTGAGTGAGGCGGGATTAAAGACAGCATGCATTTCAAAAGTTTTTCCTACTAGAAGCCATACTTCTGCTGCACAAGGAGGTATTTCAGCTGCCCTTGGTAATATGGGTGAGGATGATTGGCGTTGGCACATGTACGATACAGTAAAAGGTGCAGATTGGTTAGGAGATCAAGATAGTATTGAATATCTTTGTAAAGAAGCACCTAAAGCAGTTATTGAGTTAGAAAAATATGGTGTGCCTTTTAGTAGAACAGATGATGGAAAAATTTATCAAAGACCATTTGGTGGTATGACCAAAAATTATGGTAACGGGATTGTACAAAGAACTTGTGCTGCTGCTGATAGAACTGGTCATGCGATTTTACATACTTTGTATGGACAAGCTTTAAAACATAAAACAGAATTTTTTATTGAATATTTTGCCTTGGATTTATTAATGAAAGATGGAGCTTGTAAGGGATTAATAGCTTGGAATTTAAATGATGGAACTATTCATAGGTTTAGAGCTCATACTGTAATTATTGCAACAGGTGGTTATGGTAAAGTTTATTATTCAGCAACATCTGCTCACACTTGTACTGGAGATGGTAACGCAATGGTTTTAAGAGCAGGATTGCCATTACAAGATATGGAATTTGTTCAATTTCATCCAACAGGAATTTACGGACATGGCACATTAATAACAGAAGGTGCAAGAGGTGAAGGAGGATATCTAACAAATTCTAAGGGTGAAAGGTTTATGGAAAGATATGCACCAAAAGCAAAAGACTTAGCATCGAGAGATGTAGTAAGTAGATCAATGTCTATTGAAATCAATGAGGGGCGAGGTGTTGGAAAAGATCAAGACCATGTTCACTTAAATTTAAGTCATTTAGATAAAGATATTATTGAGAGTAGATTACCGGGCATAACTGATGCAGCAAGATTATTTGCAAACGTAGATGTTACAAAAGAACCAATTCCAGTTGTACCGACTGTTCATTATAATATGGGCGGTATCCCAACAAATTATAAAGCAGAAGTTTTAACAGTAAATGGTTCAGAAAAAACTGTGCCAGGATTAATGGCAATAGGAGAAGCAGCATGTGTTTCAGTTCATGGTGCAAATAGACTTGGCTCAAATTCTTTAATTGATTTAGTTGTTTTTGGAAGAGCTGCGGCAAAGAGAGCTGCTGAACTTGTTAAGCCAGGAACACCACACGAGGAAATAAGCGAGACAGAAACCCAAAAATGTTTAGATCGTTTTGATAAAATTAGGAATTCGAATGGAAATACAGGAACTGCTGATTTAAGACTTTCAATGCAAAAAACTATGCAATCTAAATGTGCTGTTTTTAGAACCGAAAAAACACTTAAAGAAGGTGTAGATGAGATTAGAAAAACTTATGATGGTTTAAATGATTTATCTGTAAAAGATAAGTCGTTAATATTTAATACTGATTTAGTTGAGACTTTAGAGTTTGATAATTTAATTAGACAAGCAGTTGTTACAGTGGACTCTGCTTATAATAGAAGAGAAAGTAGAGGAGCACATGCTAGAGAAGATTTTCCTAAGAGAGATGATGAAAAATTTATGCAGCACACACTCGCTTGGTATGATGGTAAAAATACAAAAATTAGCTATAGAGAAGTTCATAAATCTACTTTAACTAATGAAGTTCAATATTTTCCACCACAGGAAAGAGTTTATTAATGGCTCAAATCAATTTACCTGAAAACTCTAAGGTAAATAAAGGTAAATATTTTAAGGACCAGACAGGTTCAAAAAATTTAAGGAAAGTAAATGTGTACAGATGGGATCCATCATCTGGAGAAAATCCCAGAATTGATACATATGAAGTTGATATGAATAATTGTCCATCTAAAGTATTAGATATTTTAAATAAGATTAAAAATGAGATAGATCCCACATTAGCGTACAGAAGATCATGTGCACACGGAGTTTGTGGATCCTGTGCAATGAATATGGGTGGAAAAAATGGTTTGGCTTGCACTACACCACATTCTGAAATAGATGGAGATATTGATATTTATCCATTACCTCATTTAAAAGTAAAAAAAGATTTAATTGGTGATTTAGACGGTTTATATAAACAATATCAATCAATTGAACCCTGGTTAAAATCCAATTCTAAATCAGAAACTAAAGAAATAATTCAATCAAAAGAGGATAGAGCAAAGTTAGATGGTGCATATGAGTGTATTATGTGTGCATGTTGCTCAACTTCATGTCCTAGTTATTGGTGGAATGGAGATAAATATTTAGGACCAGCAGTTTTATTACAAGCATATAGATGGATAATAGATAGTAGAGATGAGGAAAGATCGGCTAGGTTAAAAAAAGTTGCTGATGAACTTAAGCTATACCGTTGTCACACAATTCTTAACTGTACGAGCGCATGTCCAAAAGGTTTAAATCCTGCAAAAGCTATAGCTGAAATAAAAAAAATGTTAGCAACGGCTAACATTTAAACAATAGACTAATAAGAATTTTTACTCTAAAAGATCCTATTCATGAAATTAATTGAACATTTTGTAGGTGGAAAAATAATTCCTGGAACTTCTGATAAAAAAGGTAAAGTATTCAATCCTGCAACTGGGGAACAAGAAAAAGAAGTAAGTTTAGCTTCTAAAGCTGATTTGGATCAAGCAGTGATTACTGCAAAAAAAGCGTTTGATGAGTGGTCACTCAAACCTTCTCTTCAAAGAGCTAGAATAATGTTCAAATTTAAAGAATTAATAGAAAAAAAATTCAGATGAACTTACACAATTAATAGTGGCGGAACATGGCAAAGTTTATGAAGATGCAAAAGGATCTTTAACTAGAGGACTTGAAGTTGTTGAATTTGCATGTGGTATTCCACACTTGCTTAAAGGAGAATTTTCAGAAAATGTTGGAACTAACGTTGATAGTTGGTCAATACGGCAGCCTTTAGGAGTTGTTGCGGGAGTTACACCATTCAATTTTCCAGCAATGGTTCCAATGTGGATGTTTCCTATAGCTATTGCTTGTGGAAATACTTTTATACTAAAGCCATCTGAAAAAGATCCATCATGTTCAATAAGATTAGCAGAACTTTTAAAAGAGGCAGGTTTACCGGACGGTGTTTTTAATGTTGTAAATGGAGACAAAGAGGCAGTGGACGCTATTCTTACAAATAAAGATATTAAGGCTGTAAGTTTTGTAGGCTCAACTCCTATTGCAAAATATATATATGAAAACTCTGCTAAAAATGAAAAAAGGGTTCAAGCATTAGGTGGTGCTAAAAATCATTTAGTTGTTATGCCTGATTGTGATTTAGATGGTGCAGTAAATGGCTTGATGGGAGCTGCTTATGGGTCAGCGGGCGAAAGGTGTATGGCTCAATCAGTTGCAGTTGCTGTTGGAGATATTGGAGATGAATTAGTATCAAGACTATCAAAAAAAGCAGAGGGTTTAAAAGTTGGTCCCGGAATGGACAAAAATTCTGAAATGGGTCCTTTAGTTACAAAAGAACATTT
>CACGBP010000016.1 GCA_902571375.1 uncultured Pelagibacteraceae bacterium | reverse complement strand
AGAAAACATAAAAATTAAAGAGTGGGAAGAAAAATTTGATCGTCAACAAAAAGCAAGAGAGCATCGAGAAAATCTTAGAGAACAAAGACTCCGTGAAAGAGAATTGGAAAAAATAAAGTCATTTGAGGAAAATCAAAAACCATTAGATAAAAACTTTTCCTCGGGTCTTGAAAAATTTGATGTTGATAAATCTAAAGAAAATTAAAAACTAATCTAATACTCTAATATTGTCCCCAACATTTATCATTGAAGATGATAAAACTTGACACCTAAGTCCTCCTTTTCTCAAAAATTCTTTAAGGACATTTTCTTGACTTAACATTTCTGTCAAATGTCTACAAGGTCGACATAAATCAATACCCTCTACTTGAACATTACCTACTAAAAATTTTTTACCAATTAGATCATTTAAACGTATTCCTTTGGTGATAATGTTTCTTCTAAAATCAACATAGGGAATATTTAGATTATATTTAGAATTGTAAAAATCAATATTCTCAGACTCTATCAAAGATAGTTGACAATAAGGGTCGTTAAATTCATCAAAATGTCTATCACCTACTACACCTTTGTTTTCTAAAACCTCTATTGATTTAACTTCATTAATTTTTTTATTATTTTTATCTGTAATACCTATTTTAAAAACTTTAGACATAATTTACTATTTTGAGATAACATTATAATATTTTTAAATAAATGGACAAAGAAAACACAAGTAAACTGTGGAAAATTATTCAGGAAGCTGGCGATTATTTGAAAGGTCAATTACCTGATCATCCAAATCATCCTAAAGGAAGAAACCCATATGCTCATGTAGCATTATGTGTAAAAGAAAAATTCAAGAGTAGTTATAAAGATATTCCTGATGAAAAATTTGATGAAGTTTTAAAATATATTGAGTTTTTAAAAAAAAATCCAAGTTAATTTTACTGCTTGGGAAAATAATCTTTTAATTCACCTTCTCTATAAACATCTGCAGTACAACAATGAAGTCCTCCACCAAATGCATATGCTTCTCTTAACTCAACTGGAATAACTTCAATGCCTAATTTATCGAGTTGTTCAGCTTGATACTTTTCACTTTTTTCAACACAAACAGTTTTTGGATCTAACACTAAAACATTCATCGAAAGCCAAACTGAAGAATAGCATAATGGTGGTGGTTCATTGTGTGCAGGTTGAGCAGCATCAAGTATTTCCCATCCATTATCTTCAAATAATTTTCTTTGTTCTTTTGGCAATCTCCTTTGAGGATTATTTATAATTAAACCCTCTTTAATAGGGGTGAATGTAGCATCTATGTGTATTGGGTATGGGTCTCCTGGAAAATTTACTGCATGAACTCTATGATCCTTATAATGTCTTTTTAACCAATCTATACCTTTTAAATTAGTTGTAAAACCATGTTGAACAACTAAATCTTTTCCAAATCTCAATACATCTGCAGCATCAAATAGTGGTTCTTCTTCTGTTGTTACAAAAAATTTTTCCTCAGTCCATTTGAGTCTTTTTTGAATTCCAATTTTATCTGATAAATAATCTTTTCTATAATCAGCATCAGTGAGTCTTGGTTTTGGAGCTGATTCATGTCTCATATTAGGATCATTATTGTAATATTCTTTTAAAAGTGGTCGATAACATAAATATTCAAACCATCTGCATCTATAACTCATTGTTGCTTCTAGGATCTCATTTCCAACTGTAAGCAAAACATCTCTTGGGGGCATACAACCAAACATAGTTTCTGCTTCCCAATCTGGCGTAGAAGTTTTTTGATTAAAATCAATTGGAATAGGTCGATCTACTTTAATACCTCTTTTTTCAAGTATATTGGAAAAATCATCTAAAAGTTGGTTTGCTTTATCAACAGTATCTTTAGTCCTTGGGCCAAATTGACCTCTCATATCTGAATCCTCAGGGACTTTTGCATCTAAAGCTGGTTCTGGAGCAGGAATACAAGTTCCATCTGCCCTGCCAACAATAACATGCTTTAGTGGATCCCACTCATTCCAACTATTTACAATTTTTTTTCCTTTTATCATATCAAGCCTTAATAATATTATGTTCTGGACCAAATGGAAATTTAGTTATGTTCTCTGCACTATTCTTACCAATAACTAAAATATCATGCTCTCTATATCCTCCAGCTCCTGGTTTACCCTCAGGAATTAAAATCATTGGCTCCATCGAAATAACCATATTCTCCTCTAAAACAGTATCTATATCTTCTCGAAGTTCTAAACCAGCTTCTCTACCATAAAAATGTGAAAGAACACCAAATGAATGTCCATAACCAAAGGTTCTGTATTGTAAATAACCAAGTTCAGCAAAAAGTTCGTTTAACTCGTTGCAAATTTCTGAACATTTTACTCCAGGTTTAATAAGTTCTAACCCTCTTTTATGAACTTTAACATTCGCTTCCCAGGCTTTTAATGAATCTTTATCAATACTATCTAAAAACAAAGTTCTCTCTAATGCAGTATAATATCCTGAAATCATAGGAAAAGTATTTAAAGATAAAATATCTCCTTTTTTTAATTTTCTATTAGTCTTAGGATTGTGAGCTCCATCAGTATTAATTCCTGATTGAAACCAAACCCAAGTATCCATATATTCGGCTCCTGGATAGGTTTTAACGATTTCTCTTTCCATTCTATCTCGACCAGCGATAGCAATTTCAATTTCTGTGTTGTCCTCTCTTATATTTTTGACTATTTCTTCACCACCTAAGTCTGCAATTCTTACACCATTTTTAATTATTTCAATTTCCTCCTTTGATTTGATCATTCTAAGTTTCATTAAATCTCTTGAAACATCGCTAAAGACTGAAAAAGTAAAAATAGATCCAATTTTTTCTCTAATATCTAATGTTACATGATCATTTTCTATTCCAATATTTTTTGGAGGTTCGTCCCTTCCAATAATAGATACTATTGCTCTTAGAAAATTATCTTTTTTCCAATCTGTATAAATTATATTATCACAATGTGATCTTCTCCAAGGTTGAGAGGCATCAATATTTGCTGAAATTGTTGAAATCTTATTTTTTGTTACAACGCAACCATAAGGTCTACCAAATGAACAATAAATAAATCCAGTATAATAAGCTATATTATGCATTGAAGTCAGAATAATCATATCAAGATTATTTTTTTCCATTACTGTCCTTAGTTTATTAACTCTTTTATTATACTCATCATTTGTAAAAGGAAGTTTTACCTTTTCACCATTTTTTAGAGAAAAAAAATCAGGTCGTTCCATAAATTTAATTTTGATTAATTTAATGCAATAAATCTTTTATTCCATCTCATGATAAGACTGTAATATATAAGCGATACAAAAAGAAAAAAACCACCTACAATAGTATTAGTTGATGGAATTTCATTTATTCCTAATAAAGGCAACCAAACCCAAAAAATTCCACCAATAACCTCTGTTAAAGATAATAAAGTTAATTCTGCAGCAGGAATAGCTTTTGAACCGATTGAATATAAAATTAAACCAAGGCAAACTAATGTGCCATGTAATGAAAACATCGAACTATTATAACTAGTTGAAAAAAAAGTTTGTTTGGTACTTAAAATTACTATTGTTGCAAACACAAAACAAAATAATCCCGCTACTGCTACAGTGGTAAATTTTGGTGTTTCTTTTCTCCATCTTAGTGTTACAGAAAATACTGAAAAACCGATCGAAGATGTAAGTCCAAAGACAAATCCTAATAAAGAATTTTTTTCTGTGTTACCTAAAGCCATTATAATTATACCAATTGTAGCTAAAATTATAGATACCCAAACATTCATCGAAATTTTTTCTTTTAAAAATAAGTAGGCTAAAATAGCTGTAAAAAAAGGCATTGCAGCCAAACACAGTAAAGTTACAGCTGCTGTTGTATTAGTTATAGAATAAATGAAGGAAATCATTGCAATACCTAATCCGCAGCCCCCAATTACTCCAGATCTTCCAACTTTTTTATAATTTTTGTAAAAATTTATTCCTTCTTCAAAATATAAGTACAAATTGAGTATAATGAATATAGTTAATCCCCGACCAAAAATATACTGCCATGGAACCATATGAGGATTGTCCATATATCTAACTACCAAAGGTCCAAATGACCAAAAGATACCCGCTATCAAAACGACTGGTATAGCAATTTTTTCATTTTTAAGTTCAATCATTACCGAATTATTAATTCTTATTTATTTCAACTACAACAAAAATGAGATCTATTATAAAAAATTATTATTTGGTTGATTTGGAAAAAAACAATCAACAGTTTCACCCTTTTTAAATCTTTCTTTACCTGAAGGTAACATTACCCAAATATTTGATTGAATAAATGACTTAATTCTAAATGACTCCTGACCTTTTAAAATTTCAACTTCTAGTTTACCATTTTTGGTTGTACTTAACTTACTTTTTACAAACCGAGTGAAGTCGTTTTTTTTTCTAAATTCATTCCTTAATCTTGCTTTAAAAGAAATTTCTTGTTTTATGCCAAGTAAACTCCTTATATAAGGATATACAAAGAATCTAAAACAAGCAGCTGATGAAATTGGATTTCCAGGTAAACCAAAAACAGCTTTGGGTTTACCTTTTATCTTAGCAAACAAAATTGGTTTTCCTGGTCTGATTGCTACACTTTTAAAATAATTAGATAATTGAAAATTTCTGACTGCACTTGGTACAAAATCATACTTTCCAGCTGATACTGCACCAGAGGTGATAATTAGATCAATTTTTGATTTTAACATTTTACTTATATGAGATTTAAATAAATTACTTTGGTTATCTCTTAAAATTCCACCATTTTTAAAATTAAATAAAAAATTTTGATTTAAGGAATT
>CACGBP010000015.1 GCA_902571375.1 uncultured Pelagibacteraceae bacterium | reverse complement strand
GTAGTTATTCTGCAGAAGATGTTGCGCTCCAATGCAACAAGTACGGGGCCAAAAGTGTAACAATAGGATACAGACATAATCCTATGGGATTTAAATGGCCAAAAGGAATGAAAGAAGTTCATTACCTTGATAAATTAGAAGGTAAAAAAGCAATTTTTAAAGATGGTACAGAACAAGAGGCAGATGTTGTAATTTTATGCACTGGTTACCTTCATCATTTTCCTTTTTTAGAAGAGAGTTTACAATTAAAAACTAGAAATAGATTATACCCACCAAAACTATACAAAGGAGTTGTTTGGCAGGATAATCATAAACTTTTATATCTTGGCATGCAGGATCAGTTTCACACATTTAATATGTTTGATTGTCAAGCTTGGTACGCAAGGGATGTAATAATGAATAAAATTAAGATACCAAATGATAAAGAAATTGAGAGTGACATTAATAAATGGGTTGCTATGGAAGAAAAATTAGAAAATCCAGATCAAATGATTGATTTTCAAACTGAATATACAAAAGAACTTCATGAAATGTCAGATTATCCAAAAATTGATTTTGAATTAATTAGAAAGCATTTTAAAGAATGGGAACATCATAAAGTTGATGATATATTAACTTATAGAAACAAATCTTTTTCTTCACCAGTGACAGGTTCTGTTGCTCCAATTCATCATACACCATGGGCAACTGCTATGGATGATTCATTAAAAACTTTTTTAGATAAATAGATTAGAATTAATCAATACCTAGGTGTTTTTTTCTTTTTTGAACGTAAGCTCTGATTAAGTTATCAAATATTAAAGCAATAAAGGCTACACATATACCAAGTGTTAGTCCAATACCTGCACCTTTTTTATCTGATAATGCTTTTAAAATATATTGACCTAAATCCTCTGTACCAATGAATGCTCCAATAATTACCATGAATAATGCAAATACTATTGTTTGGTTTATTCCAAGCATCATATGTGGAAATGCTAAAGGAAATTCTATTTTAGTTAATCTTTGAAACTTATTTACACCTGACATGGTTGCAGCATCATGCAAGCCTGCTGGAACGCTTCTAAGTCCTTCAATTGTATACCTAGTTGCAGGTATAGTAGCATAAACTATAACTGCAATTAATACTGATGTATCAGTTATACCAAATAACATCATTACAGGTATTAGATATACAAAAGATGGGAATGTTTGAAAGATATCACATACACCTAACATAAATTTTGCAGATTGTTTATTCTGAAAACATAAAGTTCCAACTGTAAATCCTATAATACAAGACACAATCACTCCAAAAGTCGCCATATACGTAGTTACTAAAGCTCTATCCCACCATGGGCTAAGAGCAATAAATAAAGTTAAAGCACAAACAACTAAAGCTGAACGAACTCCACCAATTAAATATCCTGCGCCAACAACCAAAACTATTGTAGCTATAGCAGGCATTCTTAAATATAAAGCCCTCATTGGTTGAAGTACCTCTTGAATTAACCAGGTGTTAAATGCCTTGATATACACAAAAAAAGTTTCAAAAATCCAATCAACACCCTTGTTCCAAAAATCAGCTGTAGAAATTCCTTTATTGTGTGGAATTTCAAATAAGTAATTAAATGTCCCTTTAAATAAAAAGGTTCCAATGTATGCAAGCAATAATCCAATCACTACCGTCGCAGCAAAAAATAATAAATTTTTATTTCTTTGAAAGAATGTAAGGTTGCCAAAATAATCCTCTTGCTTATTTGCCCAAGCTAAAGACATCTTATCTAATAAAATTGCAATTAAACTAATACATAAGCCTGCCTCTAGTGCTAGTCCAATATTTAGCTGATTGAGTGCTAATAATAAATTAAATCCTAAACCTTTTGCACCGATAAAAGCAGAAATAACTGCCATTGAAAAGCAAACCATGATAACTTGGTTTACTCCAATTAATATGTCTCTTCTTGCAGTTGGAATTAATACCTTAAACATTAATTGAAAATTGTTACAACCACTCATTCTACCAGCTTCAATAACTTCTGATGGCACGGCTCGTAAACCTAGTATAGTTAATAATATCATAGGTGGCACAGCAACAACCATTGTTATTATTACTGCAGCATGATCACCAACACCAAAAAGAACTAACGCTGGAACCAATACTGCGTATTGTGGCATTGTCTGCATTACTAATAATATTGGATACAAAGCTTTCTCAACACGTTTACTTTTAAATGCTGCTATCCCTAGACCTAAGCCAAAAACAAATGATAAAGGTGCTGCGACTAATATAAATGATAGAGTTTGCATTGAAGGTTTCCATTGGCCAAATATAGAAATGTAAACCATCGTTAGACCTGCAAACAATGCTAAACCCTTGCCGCTTAATTTATAAGAAAGCAAAGTTGCACCTGCTGCAACAATTGTCCATGGTAACCCTGGTAGTTCAGCCCATGGATTCTTATCTATCCAATCCCAGCTACTAAAGGCTACTATAGTTTCAAGACCTCCCAATAAAATCTCTCTTATTAACTGTATTAGAAAAGTCATAAATGCTGTTATGTTTCTACTTATCTGTAAGACAAGAGGACGACTTTTAAATTCTTGGGTATCTTCATTCCAAACCTCAATTGGCATCCATTCGTTCATTAAGAAAAATAACGAATCATTTATCCAAATAGGTAACCATCCAAGTAATGGAGGCAATCTCCAAAAAACATCAAAAGCATAGTATCTTACTTCTTTGCCTAAAAACACATAGCTGCTCTGATTGGGATCTTTAACAAATTCTGCTTGACCTCGAATAAATTTATATGTTTCAGGAACTTCGATTGCAAAACATAATGCAAAAAATACTATTAATAAAAATAACCATTGAAATGTTTTTGGATATTTCTTGAAAAATTCCATAATTAATTATTATTTTTTCTTCCTCCAAAAACTGTGTTGATTATTTTAGCTGGGTTTATAGAACCAATAATGTTATTATTATTATCTACTACAGCTACTGATTTTTCTTGAGTAAGAATTTTTTCAGCTACATTTTCTATAATTTCATCTTTTGAAACTCTTACATTGCCAAGGTTATCTTTAGTTTTATCCATTACATCTTCAATTAATAAAACTTTTTCTCTAGGTACTTCTTCAGTGAATTTTCTTACATATTCAGTTGCTGGATTTAATACAATATTAGCTGGAGTATCTAACTGCTCAATTATGCCATCCTTCATAATTGCAATACGATCAGCAAGTTTTAAGGCCTCATCAAAATCATGAGTAATAAACATAATTGTTTTTTGTAATTTGTCCTGAAGTCTTAAAAACTCATCTTGCATTTCTTTTCTAATTAACGGATCTAAAGCAGAGAAAGGTTCGTCTAAAAACCATATATCTGGTTCTACAGCTAATGATCTTGCTATACCTACTCTTTGTTGTTGTCCTCCTGATAACTCTCTTGGAAAATAATTTTCTCTCCCATCAAGTCCAACCAACTTAACCATATCCATTGCTTTACTTATGCTATCTTCAGTTTTGACACCTTTAATTTGAAGTGGAAAAGCTATATTTTCAACTACAGTTTTGTGCGGAAGCAAAGCAAAACTTTGAAAAACCATTCCCATTTTATTTCTTCTAAGATCAATTAGGTCTTTGTTGTTTAATTGTAATAAATCTTGGCCTTCTATAAAAATTTTTCCACCTGTTGCATCTGTTAATCTAGAAATGCATCGTAATAAAGTTGATTTTCCCGAACCAGACAAACCCATAACAACCAACATCTCTCCTTTAGAAACTTCAAATGAAGCATTATTAACTCCCACAATACATCCATTTTCTTGAAAGGTTTTAGCATCAACATTGCCATTTGAATCTTTAAGCATCTTTTCAGCATTTGCTCCAAAGATTTTATAAACATTTTGACATTTGATTACTGGTTCAGACATAAATTTTTAATTAAGTTATATGAAATTAAGATAAAATTAAATCCATAATATTGTTACTTTCCCCCTAAAAATTTTTAATATAGTAAACCCTAGTATCAATTCCTGTGCTTAAAAAACTTAATGCTTCCCCACTAACAGATATTGACTCATTAACTCCAACATTATTTCCACTTACTGTAAAACCTGCATAACATTTATTTTTTTCTTCATCCCATTTGACAAAAGTTTCATCAATTTTATTCCCATTAATTGTATAAATTTCGTGTGCTCTAAAATTTAAAAAATTTGCACCCATAATTGCTCTTTGAGGTATTAGCTTAGTTGCTTTACAAACCTGTTCATATACTTCATCTGTTAATTTATAATGATCAGTACCATCAAAAGTTACTAAAATTCCAGAAGGTAATTTAGATATTAATTCACTTAATTTTTTTTCTTCCGCGATTCTTTCTTCTTCCAATTTCATTTTTCTTACAAGCTCATCACCACCACCAAACATAATATTTAAAACAGAAAATGAAAAAAATATAATTAGAACTATTAGCACCAAACCTCCAAATTGTTTTACTGTTTCTGGTAAATCTTTAATCTTATTTAAATAATTTTCTTTTGACATTATTCTTGTAGCTTTCCATTTTTCCATGTGCCTGATTTCTGTGTTCCATCTGATGAGGTAAAAGTTCCTGTTCCATTCATAAATCCTTTTGCCCATTCACCTTCATAAGTTGAGCCATCAGGAAAAGTTAAAACACCTACTCCACTCCATTCGCTGTTTTTAAACTCGCCCTTGTAGATGTATCCGTTGGGCCAAGTTTCAACTCCTTGACCATTTTTTTTTGTTCCTACCCATTCACCTTCGTAGGTAGTTTTATCTGTATAAACCCATTTACCAAAACCATTTTCACAATTTCCTTCTTTGCAACCAGTACTTCGTGCTAATGCAACTGATGTAATTAATAAACTTAAAATTATGCTGAGAAGGTATTTTTTCATAACAACACTTTACACAAAATTTTCTAAAAAAAAATTAGACTTTTTGGTCATGTTTAGTGCATGAATATATTGAAATATATTTTTCTGCATTTTCACTTTTTATATTTTTTGTAATTTCATGAATCAATTCTCCTGTTTTTCTGGTAATTATGCCTGACTCTGAATAATTTTTTTCTTGATCAATCGACTTAAATAAAACTACATCTTTATTCACAACTTTTACATTTAGTTTTACTGACTCTGAAAGAAACAGT
>CACGBP010000014.1 GCA_902571375.1 uncultured Pelagibacteraceae bacterium | reverse complement strand
TTTGGCATCTCCTGGATTGGGGATGGAACTTGCCACCCCAATTACAGTCCATTTGTCCAAAAAAACCTTTTCTCTTTCGTGAGCTAAATAATCCTTATTTATATAACACTCATTAGGTAAGCCATTAGCTACTTCTATTGGTTGATCAACATTATTAAGTTTCTCAATATCTAGTATTTTTGATAATGGTAAATTTTTAAGATTTTGATCCACAAAAAAAATTAGCATGAGCATAAATTTTGGCAACAAATTTCGCCACACCTATAAATGAATTTCTTTGACAGGTTTTTTAAAAAAGATAATGATCTAAATATGAAATTTTCTTTAGAAATAAGTCCCCAAACTGATCTCTCAACTGTTCCACCTGTTAGTGATATCTATATTACTATGCTTCCAGGGGGAGATTATAAAGAGACAGCACAACAAGCAATTGAGTTAGTTAAAAAAGGGTTTAATCCAGTTCCTCACTTTCCAGCAAGGTCTATGCGTGATGAAAAGGAGCTTAAAGATTACGTTTCTAGATGTAAGGACGGAGGAGTAAAACAAGTTCTGGTTATTGGTGGAGGTCGAGAACCATTAGGCAAATTTGATAGTTCATTCCAACTTTTAGAGACTGGCTATTTTGAGAAGATGACAATAGGAATTGCTGGACACCCAGAGGGGAGTCCTGATATATCCGATTCAAATTTAGAAAAAGCAATGATAGATAAAAAGCCTTATGCTGATTACATCGTAACCCAATGGTTATTAGATCCACAGCCTATCATAGATTTTATTTCTAAACAAAGCGTACCAGTGCATGTGGGAATTACTGGGCCTCTGAAGATATCTAGCTTAATAAAATTTGCTAATATCGTTGGTGCAAAAAATTCCATAAATTTTCTTAAATCTAATTTTACTAAGGCGTTAGATTTATTAAAACCTAAAGACCCTAATGATCTAATTGGGAAAGTTAAATCGCATACTGATTTCTTCCACATTTATACATTCGGCGGCTTGAAGGAAACTAACAAGTGGTTGAAGGAGAATAGTTATGTCTAAAGAATTTGACTATACTAAACTAAAACATGTTACTTCAGTAGATCAGTCAGATCGACAAGTACCATACAATTTAAGACAAAGTGGGCCAACAAAAGTTGAAATGTTAATTTCAACAAGGGTAAGAAAATCACCTTATTGGCATTTATCAATGCAGGCAGGTTGCTGGAGAGCAACGGTTTACAATAGAATTTATCATCCAAGAGGATATGTAAAACCTGAAGATGGTGGAGCAATGGTAGAATATGATGCGATTGTAAATCATGTTACGATGTGGAACGTTGCTGTAGAAAGACAAATAAGAGTTAAAGGTCCAGATGCAGAAAAATTTACAGATTATGTAATCACTAGAGATGCAACAAAAATTTCTCCAATGAGAGCAAGATATGTAATTTTGTGTAATGCTTACGGCGGAGTTTTAAATGATCCAATTCTTTTAAGAATTTCGGAAGATGAATTTTGGTTTTCATTATCAGACTCTGACATTGGAATGTATTTACAAGGTGTCAACGCAGATGGAAGGTTCAATTGCACCATTGAAGAAATTGATGCTTGTCCTGTTCAAATTCAAGGACCTAAATCAAAAGCATTAATGAAAGATTTACTTGGGGATCAAGTTGATTTAGATAACATGCCTTTTTATGGTTTAGCTGAAGTTAAAGTTGGTGGAAGAAGTTGTATAATTTCTCAATCTGGTTTCTCAGGTGAAGCTGGTTATGAAATTTATTTAAGAAATGCAACTTTGTATGCCGATGATATGTGGAATGCTGTTCTTGAAGCAGGTAAAAAACATAATTTAATGGTTATTGCTCCTGCACACCATAGAAGAATTCAAGCTGGAATTCTTTCATGGGGACAAGATATGGATATGCAACATAATCCATATCAATGTAACTTAGGTTATCAAGTTTCATTATCCGGTAAAGGTGAATGGAATAAAAAATCTGACTATGTGGGTAAAGCTGCATTGGAAAAAATGGGCAAAGAAATTAAAGAAGGCAAAAAACCTTACAAGCTTCAATTAGTTGGATTAGAATTAGGTGGAAAACCTATTGATGATTATGCACCAGATTTTTGGTTAATATCAAATGAAGGTGGTGGGGATCCTGTTGGATTTGTAACCTCACCATGGTGGCATCCTGAAAAGAAAACTAACATTGCTATGGGATATGTTCCATTCGATGGAACTTTAAATGCAAATGGTTTTCCTAAAGGGAAAACTGGAACTAAATTTAAAGTTCATCTGCCTGAAAAATATTCAGATACTCCAGGTGAACCAG
The DNA here is from genome assembly GCA_902571375.1 of uncultured Pelagibacteraceae bacterium. Classification (GTDB taxonomy): domain Bacteria; phylum Pseudomonadota; class Alphaproteobacteria; order Pelagibacterales; family Pelagibacteraceae; genus Pelagibacter. Next base: position 3,904 of record CACGBP010000014.1, on the reverse strand, counting down.
TGGATGCTGTGGTTGTTGATATTCCATTCAAAGAATCTTTTAATGCTAATACAAGAGAAGTTGTAAAAGGTTAATAAAATATTTAGAGGGGGTGCAAAAATCCCCCTCAAAAATTTCTAAATGTCCAAGGGTTTCTTAATTGTTGTTTGCATTACCATTGCTATTGCTTTAATACTGTTTCCATTATTTGTTTCTTACAAAGAACAAAAAAACAAAAAAAAATAAATGTTTGGTGAATTTTTAAATATAATTTTTAAATCTATTAAACTTGATAAATCTCTTTACAGTGATAACAAAAATTTTGGTGAGGCATCCATATATTTTGCTGGCTTAATAATGATTTTAGATGGAATGGCGGGTGCCGTTGCAGCTAATACAGTAATAAAAACAGCAGTAGCCATGTCTGGATTGACTGCTATTTTGACATGGTTTGTGTGGGCAGTTTTTATCTTTGTGATTGGAGTAAAACTGTTCCCTGATAAACAAACAAAAGTTTCATTTAAAAAAGTTTTAACTGCAGTTGGTTTTGCACATGCACCAGGTTTATTAAGATTTTTTGCTATCACACCAGATTTAATGATACCGATTATATTCTTTACACAGTTTTGGATATTTGCAGCATTAATAATATCAACTAAACAGATTTTAAATTTAAAATCTAATTTTAAATCTTTTGGGATAGTGTTTTTATCATTTTTGATTATTGCTTTTTTATCCATCTCTTTTGTAATGAGTAGAATGGACTCAATGCCTATAAATCATATTTAGATAGGAAATATTGTCTTTGATATTCTGCAAGATTTACAAATTTTATAACCTGTAAGAATTAAATTTTGAGAAACACTTTCATCTTCTTCTTTGCATTCATCACAAATATCATCTAAATCTTTTAAATCTTTTTCTTTAACATCGTTATTATCAATCATTATCTGTTAATCCAGCACCAGCCGCTCCTTGTTTTAGGCTTTCAGTTTCCTCTACGAATGTATTTTCCGATAACTTATATAAAGCTTTCCATTCTTTTTCTGTAAAATTATCCTTATTTTCCAAAAAGGTAATCTCAACTTTTTTAGCTAATACAGGAAATTTTTTAACTGAAAGATTGGTTGAAATATTTACATTAAAATTTAGTAAAAAAGTATTTTTTTCAAACTTTAATAATATTTTTTTTCCAATTATGTCTGAGCTTCTACTTAAAAATGGTAAAAGTAGTATTGGAAAAGCTATTTTATAAAAAGTAATTTTTTTTAATTTTTCGATTGTTGTAACTTGATCTAAGATTCTAACCCCCAAGTTAATTGGACAAATAGATTGTTTATTTAATTTATTATTTTTTTTTATAACTGATAAATTTTCAAAATTTTTTTTATTTATTAATTTATAGTATTGATTTAAAATCTTTATCCCTGGAAAACCAAATAGTTCAAGCAATCTTACACCTTTTGCAATTTCTTCAGCAATACCCCAAGAAAATCCTACAGCTCGACTGGCACGTTTTGAGGTTGTTTCAATTTCACTCAAAGATTTCATAAATAAATTTTAAGATTTATAAACCCATTGTTCATCGAAATCTTTTAACTCCCCAGGGAGTGGCGCACCTTGGAACATGCAAATTCTTAGCCATTTATCAGATCTTGGATCAAACTTTAATGCACCAAAGAAAGACAATTTTAATCTCAACATATCAATGGGGACTATATTCTCACTAATTGTGTTATCTTGAATTTCTGAATAAGGAAATTTTTCAATAACAAAAGCTCTTCTCACAACGTGTCTTAAATCGGAATTGTTTATTAAAAATTTACCGATCTTTAAGGATTTTTTTGCTAATAATGTTTTTTTATATAATCTTTTAATATCTCTAGCAATTGCTAATGGCTGCTCTAAATCCGAGCCTGACTCCTCAAATCGATCTGCTAATCTCGGTTCCTCTTTATTTTTCGAAATAAACCAAAATTTCTTATAATTTTCTTTTTTATCAAAATCTATTTTTAAGATATTTGAATATTTTTTTTCTAAAATCCCTATTAAATCCTCTATTGTTCTATTTGTTGGAATATTAAAATATTTTTCCTCATCTGAACTCATCTCTTTTACAAGTGGATTAATGATTTCTCCAAATGGTTCCATCATTAAAGAAACGATATACTCTACACATTCCTCGCAAGTTTCTTTTTCTAGCCACAAATAAAGTGAATTAAATGGATAATTTTTTTGAAAATTAAATTCATTTTCCAAAAAGTCTATAAATTTTCTAATATCTCTTAGTAAGAATTTGATTTTTTTAATTTGATATTCGCTTTCAGTATTCCAGCTTGTAATATTTTTTATTGAATTTCTTACACATTCTTTAAATAAATCACTATCTTTTATATCAATAATTTTTAACTCTCTTATTTTTTTCAAAGCAGTTTCTCTGCAGAGTATCCAATTGTTCAATAGTGTAGGATGGTTTACAATAAAAGGTGCCATACCTAGTCCAGTAGAATTGCCTATTCCAAGATTTTTGCAAATTTTAGGGTCTAATTTTACTGCCAATTTTGGATTTCTGTTTTTTGCAACATGATTTACCTGATCAAAAGTAAATTGTCTTACCAAATATACCAACATCATTTCTAATCTAAATGGACCATTAATTTCATCTCTATTCTTAATTCTAAAACGGTCTGCTAATCCAAATTTACCTGATCCATAAACGGCTGTGGTTCTATAAAGATATCCAACTTTTTCCAAGATATCTAAATTTGGCTGTTTGCCTTTACTTAAACTGTCAACAACATGATCAAAAATTCTAACCGACTTGTTAGCTCTCGATAAAGTTAATTCTTTATATGACAATCTACCAACCTCCTGTTTTGGAACTTCATTTTTTAATCTATCAATATCTTTTTTCAGGGGAATTCCATCATGAAGAGTAAATGCGGCATCCCATTTAGTTGCAATTACTCTATCTGATCTTTCATCATCATCAATCTTATTTGCAAAACAAACTAATGAATAAACTCTTTTTTTTTTTGTGAAAGAATAAACAGCAGTACCATGCCCCTTTTTATCTAAATCAAACAAATCTCTTTTATATTCCCAATCTTTGAACTCACTTAAAAAACTCCTTAAAAAAGATAATCTTGATTGATGGAATGAACCAAGTCTTGAAAGTTTCATTATTAAATTTGGATCTCGTAAGCTTACATTCATATTTAAATTGTCTTATAAAAATTATACCAATTATTTCCAAGTATTCCATTGGTCTCAGTTTCTGAAAATCCAATTTTTTTAAGTCCTTGATCTAAATTCTTAAATCCTCTAGCATCCTCAAACCATTTGGGTTGTTTTGGAAAGCCAGGTTTATTTTTTGATCCTTCTCCATAATTCTTACTCTTTGACCACGTGCCATTTCTCATCCACTCAACAACTTCATTGGGTTGGTTTAAACAAAGATCTGAACCAATTCCAATATTATTTACATTCATTATTTCTGCAGTTCTTGCAACCATTTCACAAAAACTTTCAATAGAACAGTTAGTATTATCTTTTAAATGATGAGGATAAAGTGATAATCCCAATATCCCCCCACTATCACTTAAAGTTTTGAGTAATTCTGAAGATTTATTTCTTTTCGCTGCATGCCAAAATGATGGATTTGCATGTGTAATTGCTATTGGTTTTTCACTTATTTCAATTGCATCAAAAGTACTCTTTTCAGCAGAATGTGACATATCCACGACAACACCTAGTCTATTCATTTCTTTAATAACTTCACGACCAAAGTTTGTTACACCACTATCAACTTTTTCATAACAACCTGTAGCCAGCAAAGATTGATTATTATATGTCAGTTGCATAAATCTACATCCAAGCTCATGTATTTTTTCTACTAAATTGATATCATCTTCAATGGGAGAGC
>CACGBP010000013.1 GCA_902571375.1 uncultured Pelagibacteraceae bacterium | reverse complement strand
GCCCTTAGCTCAGCTGGATAGAGCATCGGTTTTCTAAACCGAGGGTCGGAGGTTCGAATCCTCCAGGGCGCGCCATTTTTGACACTTTTTTTATATATTTTCTCAAATAAATGACTTGACTAGAATCTATAAAATCAAACTATTTCAATAAATTGTTCTTGAAGAGTTTTTTTTTAAATGATTAAATTATAAATATTCAAAACCTAGTTTTGAATTATTTGTTAACAAATAAATAATAACAAAAGGAAGAATAATGTTTAAATACTTAAAACAATTAACTTCTTTAGTTGCTGTAGTAGCTGTGTTGTTTACTTTTACAACAGAGACTATGGCTGCTAAAAAATCAAAAACACTTAAAAACACTCAAAAGAAAGGTTTTGTAAGATGTGGAGTATCTCAAGGTCTTCCAGGATTTTCTAATGCTGATGCTGCAGGAAATTGGACTGGTGTTGACGTTGATGTATGTAGAGCGGTAGCTGCTGCAGTTCTAGGTGATGCAAACAAAGTTAAGTTTACACCACTAAGTGCTAAAGAAAGATTTACTGCTTTAACTTCTGGTGAGATTGATATCTTATCAAGAAACACAACTTGGACTCTTTCTAGAGATGCTGATATCGGACTTACTTTCGTAGGTGTGAACTTTTACGATGGACAAGGTTTCATGGTAAGAAAAAGTTCAGGTATAACTTCAGTAGATCAATTCAAAAATGGTATCTCGGCTTGTACAAACATTGGTACAACAACTGAGTTAAACATGAGAGACTTCTTTAATTCTAGAGGAATTTCTTATGAGCCAGTTGCTTTTGAAAAAGCTGACGAAGTTGTAGCTGCTTATGATGCAGGTAGATGTGATACTTACACTACTGATAAATCTGGTTTAGCTGCTCAAAGAACAAAAATGAAAAACCCTGATGAACACATTGTTCTACCAGAAACTATTTCTAAAGAACCTTTAGGACCAGTTGTAAGACAAGGTGACTCTGTATGGGAAGATATCGTAAGATGGTCTTTGAACACTATGATCGAAGCAGAAGAATACGGTATTACTTCAGCTAATGCAGACTCAATGAAAACTTCAGATAATCCACAAATCAAAAGATTAGTTGGTGCTGAAGGTGAAATGGGTGCAGCATTTGGTTTAGATAATGAGTGGAACTTAAGAATTATCAAACAAGTTGGAAACTATGGTGAAAGTTATAAGAGAAATATAGCTGACACTGGTATTTTACCAGACAGAGGTCCAAATGAATTATGGACTAAAGGTGGTATATTATACGTTCCGCCATCAAGATAATTTAAGTTATAAATTACATAAAAAGGGCTAGATTCTTCTAGCCCTTTTTTTTATAAACTCATATATTATCACTACAGTGAATTTTAAACTTAAAGACATTGGCCCACAATTAATGACAGTTATAGCTGTTGTTCTAGTCTTTGGTTTTTTTACTTATAACGCACAAGTCAATATGGAGAGTAGAGGTATTGATTTTGGTTATGGATTTTTATCACAAGAGTCTTCATTTGATGTTCAGTTTTCATTAATAGAGTATGATGGATCTCATTCGTACTTTAGAGCCTATTTAGTTGGTCTATTAAATACTATTCTTGTTTCAGTTATTGGTATTATTCTTGCAACTATACTTGGAGTAATAGTTGGTATAGCAAGATTATCCCCAAATTATTTGATTAATAAATTTGCTGCTTTTTATGTAGAATTTTTTAGAAATATACCATTACTTTTACAGATATTTTTTTGGTATTTTGCTGCTTTAAGAGCATTACCACTTCCTCAAGATGCTGATGCAATGTTTGGAATTGCATTCTTAACAATAAAAGGTTTATACGTTCCAGCTTTTATTTGGCAAAATTTTAATATTTTCTTTTATTCAATATTAGCTGCAATTATTGCAATCATAGTTATTCGTATTCAGGCAAAAAAATTACAAGAAACTCAAGGTAAACAAACACCAGTCCTATTAATATCAATAGGTTTAATTCTAATTTTACCTCTTTTAAGTTTTTTAATTGGTGGTGTAAGACTATCATTTGAAGTTCCTGTTTTAAAACAACTAGCAACAACATCATTTATTTATGAAGGTGGTGTAAGCTTACCACCTGAATTAATTGCTTTAGCATTATCTTTATCTTTATATACGGCAACATTTATAGCTGAATGTGTAAGAGCAGGGATACAAGGTGTTGGTAAAGGTCAAAAAGAGGCGGCAGCATCTATTGGATTAACTCCAAATCAAGTGCTTAAATTAGTAGTGATGCCCCAAGCTCTTAGAATAATAATACCACCAACAACCAATCAATATTTAAATTTAACTAAAAATTCTTCATTAGCAGCAGCAATAGCTTATCCAGATTTAGTATTAGTATTTGCTGGAACAGCTTTAATGCAAACAGGTAAAGCAATTGAAATTGTTTCTATTACAATGTTTACGTACTTATCATTAAGTATTTCAATTTCATTATTGATGAACTGGTACAATAAAAAAATAGCAATAACGGAAAAATAATGTCTAAAATTAACTTTTTAAAACCAGATAAATCTAACCTTTATACTTTTTTGTATCTAGGTTCTTTTTTGTTTTTTATTAGTATTTTGGATGTTTTATTAAATTCTTTTTTTAGTCTAAATATAACTGGTTTTTTACCTAGCTTTTTAAGTTTTTTATTACCATTAATACTGGGTTTTGTTGGACTTTATTTCATAAGAATTGAGTTGAGCGGAATCAAACAATTAGACTTATTAAACAAAAATATAAATACTAATAATTTTAACGCGATTTTATCTCTTTTAATAATATTTATAATTTTAAAATCAATTCCACCTATATTAAGTTGGTTTTTCATTGATGCTAGCTTTGCTGGTAATTCAAAAGATGTCTGTACAGGTTCAGGTGCTTGCTGGACATATATTAAAGTTTGGATGAGAAGATTTATGTATGGAATGTATCCAAATGGTGAGCAATGGAGAATAAATTTATCATTTATTGCTTTGGCCTTACTTGGATCAGTTGGATATTTTGCAACTGATAAATTTAAAAAGTATTTAACACTTTATTATGTAGTAATTTATCCTTTTATTGCATTTTTATTCATTTTTTTCTTTATTTCTGGTGGTCCAGTATTTTTTGATTTTTCATATGGAATAATTGCTGCAATTCTATCTATCATTATCGGTTTTTTTATTCCTAGTAAGTTTAAGTTTTATTACTTTTTAATTGTCCCTTTGGGTTTATATATTTTGCTAAAATACTTCATTTTTTATGAGGAATTAATTGAATTAGGAAAATTAGATGGATTAAACTGGGTAGAAACTGGTGCTTGGGGTGGACTATCACTAACTTTTATAATTTCATTCTTTTGTTTAATTTTTTGTTTTCCAATAGGAATGGCTTTTGCTTTAGGCAGAAGATCAGGGTTCCCATTGGTTAGATATATATCTATAGGTTTCATCGAATTTTGGAGAGGAGTTCCTTTAATTACAGTTTTATTTATGTCAGCTGTGATGTTTCCAATGTTTTTACCTGCAGATTTTTTTATAGATAAATTGGTAAGATGTATAATAGCTATTTCATTATTTGAGGCCGCTTATGTTGCAGAGGTAATCAGAGGTGGATTACAAGCTCTTCCAAGAGGACAATACGAAGCCGCAAAATCATTAGGAATGGGATATTGGAGAATGCATATATTTGTAATTTTACCTCAAGCTTTAAAATTGGTTATACCAGGTATAGCAAATACATTTTTAGCTTTAGTTAAAGATACACCATTAATTTTTGTAGTTGGCCTTTTAGAAATAGTAGGAATGTTGAATTTAGCTAAAACTAATCCCGAATGGTTAGGTTTTGCTATGGAAGGCTATGTATTTGCTGCAATAATTTTCTGGATTATTTGTTATGCAATGAGTAAATATAGCTATAATTTAGAAGAAAAATATAAAACAGATCGATAAAAATTATGTCAGAAAGTATAATTCAAATAAACAATATGAATAAATGGTTTGGCGATTTTCAAGTTTTAAAAGGAATAAACTTAGAAGTTAAACCAAAAGAAAAAATTGTTGTTTGTGGTCCGTCAGGTTCAGGTAAATCAACATTAATTAGATGTATAAATAGATTAGAAGAACATCAAGAAGGTGACATAATAGTTGATGGCACTACATTAACTGAAGATACTAAAAATATAGAACAAATTAGAGCAGAAGTTGGAATGGTATTTCAACAATTCAATTTATTTCCTCATTTATCAATTTTAGATAATTGTACTTTGGCACCAATTTGGGTAAAAAAAATGCCTAAAAAAGAAGCTGAAGAATTAGCTTTAAAACATCTTGAAAGAGTTCAAATATTAGATCAAGCTTATAAATATCCTGGTCAACTTTCAGGTGGTCAACAACAGAGGGTTGCTATAGCTCGAGCTTTGTGTATGGAGCCAAAAATAATGCTTTTTGATGAACCTACATCCGCACTAGACCCAGAAATGATTAAAGAAGTATTAGATGTAATGGTAAATTTAGCTAAACAAGGCATGACAATGATAGTGGTAACTCATGAAATGGGTTTTGCTAAAGAAGTTGCTGATCAAATGATATTTATGGATGAAGGAATGATTGTAGAAAAGGCTGATACAAAGGAATTTTTTGCTAACCCTAAGAGTGATAGGACTAAACTTTTCCTAAGCCAGATACTATAGTCAGCAATATTTTCAAGAAATATTTCTATATTTTAGATAGAAGTATTACTTGACATATATCTTTATAATTGCGTTTTTTCCCTAAAAATAAAAAAATTTATAGTTGCAGTAGGTACCAAAAACTAGTTCAATAAGTTTTTTAAAAAATTAAGAGGGGTCTTAATGGAAGATAATTTTAATAAGCATTTAGGCAACAAGCTTAAGCTTAGAAGGTTAGCACTTGGTTTAACTCAAACTAAAGTTGCAAAAGCAATAAACGTTACATTTCAGCAAATACAAAAATATGAAAAAGGTACAAATGGTGTAAGTTCAATAAGGTTACTTCAACTTTCGAACTACCTAAAAGTACCTATAAATTATTTTTTTGAAGATTTTTCAGAATATCTTGTAAATCTAGAAAAATCTCAAGAAGGTCATATGAATGTAAATTATAATTTTTTGGTTAAATTATATTCAGAATTAAGTTCTGACCAAAAATTAAAATTTAATAAATCGTTACAAGTCTCAGATAGTAATATATCGAAGGTAGTATAATTATTGGCTCCTCGGGCAGGACTCGAACCTGCGACCAATTGATTAACAGTCAACTGCTCTACCAACTGAGCTACCGAGGAATGTAAAAAGCTCAACTTACTTTTTTTTCATACTAAAACAAGATTTTTTTTGGAGGCAACGCCCGGAATCGAACCGGGATACAAGGATTTGCAATCCTCTGCGTAACCATTCCGCCACGTTGCCTTATGTTTTAGATGATAGCTACAAGGGTTTTATATAAAATATTTACGATTAGTCTATTAAATAACGTTCCAATTTGATTATTGTTAATTTAGATTATTAAATTATAAACTAATTACACCCATGGAAACCGATAAATATATACATTCTAAAGTTGAGGATAAAATTTATGCTTATTGGGAGAAAAATGAATTATTTAAACCGCAGAAAAATTCAAAAAAGTTTTCTATTGTAATCCCACCACCAAATGTAACTGGAAGTTTACATATGGGGCATGCTTTAAATAATTCAATTCAGGATTTTTTAGTTCGATATTATCGAATGAATAATTATGAAACTTTATGGCAACCAGGAACTGATCACGCAGGTATTGCAACTCAAGCTCTTGTTGAAAGAAAACTAGAAAAAGAGAATTTAAATAAAAATACTCTTGGAAGAGAAAAATTTATTGAAAAAGTATGGGAATGGAAGAATGAATATGGAGATATCATAATCAATCAATTAAAAAAACTTGGATGTTCTTGTGATTGGTCACGTAACGCTTTTACTATGGATGAGAATTTATCCAAATCTGTAATTAAAGTTTTTGTTGAGTTACATAAAAAAAAATTAATCTATAAAGCTGAAAAATTGGTTAATTGGGACACTGTACTTAAAACTGCTATTTCAGATTTAGAAGTTGATCAAAGAGAGATGAATTCTAAAATTTACTATATAAGATATCCAATCGAAAATTCCTCAGAATTTATTACTATTGCTACAACAAGACCTGAAACTATGCTTGGAGATACAGCAATCGCAGTAAATCCAAAAGACAAAAGATATAAAGAATATGTAGGCAAAACTGTCACAATCCCGATAGTAGGCAGAAAAATTAAGATTATTAAAGACAACTATGCAGACCCTGAACAAGGAACAGGTGCACTAAAGATTACACCAGCACATGACTTCAATGACTATGAAGTAGGTCAAAGAAACAAGTTAGAGATAATTAATGTATTTACCGAAGAAGGAAAAATAAACAACAATGCTCCTCAGGATTATATTGGACTTGATAGATTTGATGCCCGTAAAAAGTTATTAGAGGAACTTAAAGAAAAAGATTTTTTTGTTAAAGAAGAAAATATTAAGAATAAAGTTCCTTACGGTGACAGATCTAACTCAGTAATAGAACCTTTTTTAACTGAACAATGGTTTGTTGATGCAAAAAAATTAGCCGTAAAAGCAAAAAAAATTGTTAAAACAAAAAAGACAAATTTCTTTCCAACTAATTGGTCTAAAACTTATTTTCAATGGATGAACAATATTGAACCGTGGTGTGTTTCAAGACAACTTTGGTGGGGTCATCAAATACCTGCATGGTATGGACCTGATAAAAAAATATTTGTTGCAACAAATGAAGTAGATGCAAAAAAACAAGCTAAAAAATTTTATAAAAAAGATGTTGAAATAACTAGAGATCCAGATGTATTAGATACATGGTTTTCATCTGGTTTATGGCCTTTTGCAACATTAGGTTGGCCTGATAAAAAAGATTTTGTTAAGAAATTTTATCCTACATCTGTTTTAGTTACAGGTTTTGATATTATCTTTTTTTGGGTTGCTAGAATGATGATGTTTGGAATGGAGTTTTTAAATAAAGAACCTTTCAAAGATATTTATGTTCATGCTTTGGTTAGAGATGAAAAAGGACAAAAGATGTCTAAATCGAAAGGTAATGTTATTGACCCATTAGATTTAATAGAAAAATATAGTGCTGACGCTTTAAGATTTACTTTGTTGTCAATGGCATCCCCAGGTACAGACGTTAAACTTTCTGAGGATAGAGTAAAAGGATATAGGAATTTTTTAAACAAATTATGGAATGCCAATAATTTTTTAATCACAAATAAATGCGATTTCAAGAAAACTGATAAAGTTCCCAAAATCACATTAAATATAAGCAAATGGATATATTCAGAGTTAATTGAAATTAAAAACAAAATTCAAAAAAATATTGATGATTATCGTTTTGATGAGGCTGCTAAAAATGCCTATCAATTTGCTTGGCATTCATATTGTGATTGGTACATCGAACTTTCAAAAACAATACTTTATTCAGATGATAAAAAGGCTCAAAAAGAAGTCAAAGAAGTATCTGCTTATATTTTCAAACAAATACTCGTGATGCTTCATCCTTTTATCCCGTTCGTGACCGAAGAAATATGGTTAAAAAACAAATTTGATAAATCAAATAAAGATTTTCTCATGTATAAAAATTGGCCATCTGGTAAAGCAAAAAAAGATCAATCTCAAAAAGATGTTGAAAAAATAATTGATATAATTTCAGAATTAAGATCATTTAAAAATGAGTTAAA
>CACGBP010000012.1 GCA_902571375.1 uncultured Pelagibacteraceae bacterium | reverse complement strand
ATTGGTCCTTTACCACCACCTGAAACTGATTGATATGTGGAAACGACTATTCTTTTAATTACAAAAAGGTCATGCAAAGGTTTTAAAGCAATCACCAATTGTGCTGTTGAACAATTTGGATTGGCAATAATATTTTTTTTTATTTGATCTAAATGATTTGGGTTAACTTGTGGAACAATTAAAGGAACATCTGGATCCATTCTATAGAAGCTTGAGTTATCAATGACCAGACAATGCTTTGCGGCTTTTTCTGCAAATTTTTCAGAAATTTTTCCTCCAGCTGCAAAAAAGGCTATTTTTACTTTGGAGAAATCAAAATTTTCTAAATCAAAAACCTCATGTTCTTTACCCTTAAAACTAATTTTTTTACCAGCACTCTTAGACGAGGCAACTAAATAAAGATTAGCAATAGATAGTTCTTTTTTTTCAAGAACTTCTAAAGTTTTTCTTCCAACATTTCCTGTTGCTCCTACAATTGCAATATTCATGATGTAAGTTTTATACTAGATGAAAGGCAAATCGCAAACTTTTACAGTTAAGGAATTTCCTTCAATTTCTAACATTCCTGTTGTGGATGCTTTGCAATAAGGCTCATTTATCATTGCTATTCCTATAACTTTTTTAAAATGTGGCGAATAACAAGCTGATCTTAAATCCCCAATAAAATTTCCTTTTTCATCTTTAAGTTTTAAAGATTTGGTTAAGTTAATTTTATCAGTATCGATATGAACTCCCATTAGTTTTCTTTTTATACCATCTTTTTTAATTTTTTTTAATTTTTCCTTACCTAAAAAAGATACTTCAGAATCTAAATTAACATATTTATCAAAGCCACATTCAAAGGGGTTGTCATTATTATCAAAATCATTTCCGTAGGATAGAAGGCCACTTTCGATTCTTTCTATAAGATTTGGACAACCAGGTTTTAAATTAAATTCTTTCCCTATTTCAAAGAAATAATCATAAAGATCCAAACCAGATTGAGTGTTTTCTACATAAACTTCAAATCCTCCTTGTTTAGACCAACCAGATCTAGCAATTAAATGTTTAACACCTCTAAAATCAAAATAATCAAAACCAAAAAATTTTAATTCATTTATTTTTTTTCCAAAAACTTTTTCCATTAAACCAAATGATTTTGGTCCTTGTATTGCAATTATATCAACATTAGGTTCAAAAATTTGGACTTTAAAATTATTCCCAGACGCAAGACCTTTTGCAAAAAAAATAACATCTGAGTCGGCAATAGATATCCACCATCTATCTTCAGCTAATTTTAAAATTACAGGATCGTTTACTAAGTTCCCATTATCATCAATAATTGGACAATAATAACATCTTCCTATTTTTGATTTTGATAAATCTCTACTAGTCATTAGCTGAACAAGTTTTGCAGCATCTTTTCCAGAAATTTCTACTTGTCTCTCGGCTGCCACATCCCAAACTTGAACTTCTTTTTTTAGATGATTGCATGAGTCTTCTATAGATCCGAATGCAGCAGGCAACAACATATGATTATAAACTGTATATGCTGTAACACCTTGTTTTTCTATTCTTGAGGTATAAGGAGTACTTCTTATTCTCCTTGATTTTGTAATTGGATAATTTTTCATGAATTTAAAAATTTAAGGATCTTTTCTCGCATTTCGAAAGCTTTTTCAATCATAATCATATGCCCACATCCATTAATTACATGTGTCTTAGAATTTTCTAATAAATCTGAAAATTTTTTTCCTACTTCTAAATTAACCATTTTATCTAATTCTCCCAAAATTAGTAACGTAGGTAAGTTTATTGTTTTTGCAGCCTCAGAACCATTAGAATAATTATTACATGCTTTTAAATCGACTGCTAATATTTCACTTATATCTCTCGGTGACTGAATTATTTTTTCTACCGGATTTCCACCTATAAATTTTTTTGAACCCTCATAACCCCATTTCATCATTAATTTAACAGCGTCAGAGTCTCCATTTTGTGCTAAGTCTATTAAATCAGGATGAACAGGCATTTTGTTTGAACCTCCAACAAAAACTAATTTCTTTAATCTTTCTTTGTATTTGAAAGCATACTCAAGTATCTCTAAACAACCTTGAGAATGGCCAATCAAAATAAGGTTTTTTAAATTTAGTTTTTTGAATAATTTTTCTAACCAATCAGCAATTTTTTCAATACTATCTAAACAAGGCCCGTCTGAATTTCCATGTCCAGGTAAGTCTACTGATAATACATTAAAATTTTTATTTGAGAAAAATTGTTCAGTAAGAGACCAAACTATATGTGAAAGTCCACTACCATGCAAAAATACAATGGTTTCTTTCTGAGGATCTATTCCTTGGCCTGCATCAGATGCATGAATATTTTTATTTTCTATTTGGAATATCAATTATTTACCTAAAATTTTTTTCTAAGCTCAAACTTCTGAATTTTACCAGTTGAAGTTTTTGGTAAATCACAAAAAACTACTTGTTTTGGAACCTTAAATCCAGCAAGAGTTTCTTTGCAAAAACTTATTAGTTCTTTTTCTGTTACAGGTTTGTCTTTAACCATTTCAATAAAGGCACAAGGTACTTCGCCCCATTTATCATCTGGCTTAGCCACTACTGCTGCGATAGATACTGAAGGGTGTTTTGCTAAAGTATTCTCTATTTCAATCGAAGATATATTTTCACCTCCTGAGATTATAATGTCTTTAGACCTGTCTTGAATTTTAACATATCCATCAGGATGCATTACAGCTAAATCTCCAGAATGAAACCAACCTCCATTCATAGCTTTGGATGTTGCATCTTTATCTTTAAAATATCCCTTCATAACAATATTTCCTTTGATCATGATTTCTCCAATTGTTTTTCCATCTTTAGGTACTTCAGTCATTGTTTCTGGGTTCATAACTGCTATACCCTCAGTGTTTGGATACCTCACTCCTTGTCTTGCTTTAATTTCATTTTGTTTCTCTTCATCAAATTCATTCCAAGAATCATTCCAAGCACATTGAGTAACATGTCCATAAGTTTCTGTTAATCCATAAACATGCATCACTTCAAAACCTAGCTCATTCATTTTTTTAAATATAATACTTGGTGGTGGTGCTCCAGCAGTGAGCACATAAACTTTTTGTTTTAATTTTTTTCTATCAGTCTCAGGCGCTCCAGTAATCATATTCAGTACAATTGGTGCTCCACCAAAATGAGTAACATCATATTTATCAATTAATTCAAATATTTTTTTAACATCAATATTTCTTAAACATATAGTCCTTCCATTTAACATAGGTATGGTCCATGGGTAACCCCAACCATTACAATGAAACATTGGAACAATAGTTAAAAAATTTAATCTATTTGGCATATTCCAAGCAACTGCACTTCCAGTAGACATTAAGTATGATCCCCTGTGATGATAAACAACACCCTTTGGATTTCCTGTAGTGCCAGATGTATAACTCAATGATATTGCTTGCCATTCATCCTCAGGCATTTTCCAATCATAATTTTCATCACCAGTATTCAAAAAACTTTCATATTCTAATTCACCAATTTTCTCACACTTTGATTGATCTGCAAATTTGTCATTAATATCGATTATTATAATTTTTTTTTTTAAGGTGCTTAAGGCCTTTTTAACCTCTACATGAAGTTGTCTATCAACAACTAATACTTTTGCTTCACTGTGATCTAAAATATAAGCGATTGTTTTAGCATCTAGTCTAATATTGATAGTATTTAATACTGCTCCTGTCATTGGCACTGAATAATGACCTTCAAAAATTTCAGGAGTATTAAAAGCTAAAAAGGAAACTGTATCGCCTTTTCCAACACCAATTTTATTAAGTGCACTAGCAAATTTAACTGTCCTTTTATAAACCTGATCCCAAGTATATTTACGGTCCTCATAAATAACTGCTTCATAATTTGGATAAATTTCTTTAGCTCTTTTTAGGAAAGTCAAAGGAGTTAATGGAACATAATTTGCATTATTTTTATCCAAATTAGTATCGTAATGACTCATTCTAATTAAATTTGAAATTCATTAAATTTGAACTACCAGAGATACCTGACTTATAATGTTGTTCAACTCTTGGTAATACTTTGTCAAAGTAAAATCTTGCGGTATTTATTTTGTCATCATAGAAGTTTTTATTTTCATTATAATCTTCGAAGCTTACCTCTAAAACCTTAATCCATGCATATGCAATAGACACATAACCTAAAGTTTTTAAATAATCGTTTGCAGCTGCACTCACGTCATCTTTTTCTGTTTTTGCTCTATCCATCATCCAATCACTAAATTTTTTCAATACACTCAGATGATTATTAAATTCTGATACAAATGGTTTAATTTTTTCATTGTTAGAATTACATTCAGATTTTACCTTGTCTAAAAACTTATTGATTATACTCCCGTTTTTATTTGATAATTTTCTAAAAACTAGATCGGCAGCTTGAACTGAGTTAGTCCCCTCATATATGGGTGTAATTCTGTTATCTCTATATAATTGTTCTATTCCTTGATCTTTTGTATACCCATAGCCCCCATGAATTTGCATTGCATCGCTGGTTATTTCCATAGCTAAGTCTGTAAATAATGATTTAACAACAGGAGTCATCAGAGAAACATAATCAGACGCCTCTTGACGAACTTTTTCATTTGTATGATACAAACTAACTTCAGTCTGTTGAGATAACCAGAAACATAAAGCTCTCTCACCTTCGATAATTGATTTCATATTTAGTAATGTTCTTCTAATATCTGCATGTTCAATAATAAAATCAGCTCCATTTTTTGATTTCGTCTTATTTGTTTTTCCTTGTTTTCTTTCTTTTGCATACGATAGAGAGTTTTGGTAAGCAATTTCAGAAATACCTAGTCCTTGAATACCAACAACTATTCTCTCAAGATTCATCATCGTAAACATAGCGCTTAAACCTTTTTCTTTATCACCAATCATATATCCAGTGGCATCATCAAAATTTAAAACGCAAGTAGCTGATCCTTTTATACCCATCTTAGTTTCTATGGATCCTGTTGAAATCCCATTTCTAGGTCCTATAGTTCCATCATCTTTAACAATAAATTTAGGTACTAAAAATAAACTTATTCCTTTTGTTCCATCAGGAGAATCATCGGCTCTTGCTAAAACTAAATGAATTATATTTTCAGTAAGATCATGATCGCCAGAAGTAATGAAGATTTTTTGACCAGTTAATTTATAAGTTCCATCAGATTGTTTTTTTGCTTTAGTCTTAAGTAAACCTAGGTCAGTTCCACACACCGGCTCTGTTAAGCACATGGTACCGCTCCATTTACCTTCAACTATTTTTGGTAAATATTTATTCTTAATATCGTCTGTAGCATGATGATTTATACAATTATAGGCACCAATACTAAGTTCACTATAAAGTTTAAATGAAAGACTAGCTGAGGATAACATCTCATCGAAAAAAGCACTTACTGTTTTTGGCATACCTTGTCCTCCATATTTTGGATCACAAGATAATGATGTCCATCCATCCTCAATATATTTTGTATATGCTTCCTTGTAACCAGGAGGAGTTCGCACGATCCCATTTTCTAAAACTGCTGGATTTTCGTCTCCAGCTTTTGCAAGCGGTAATATAAGATTTTGATTTATCTTTGCTGCTTCCTGCAAAATATCTTTTACAAGATCTGGGCTTACATCTTTATATTTTTCTAATTCATTATAATTCTTATTGTTTCTCAATTTTTCAAAAAGAAACATCATATCTTCTACTGGTGCTGTATAGCTTGGCATAAAATTAGTTTAAAATAATTAATTGATTATTGCAATTTTGAAATTATCGCATCACCCATTTGGGATGTGGAAACTTCCTTCGTTCCATTGGATAAAATGTCTTTTGTTCTCAACCCATCATTTAATACGTCTTGCACTGCTTTTTCTAGTGCTTCGGCCTCTTTATCTAAATCTAAAGAATATCTTAAAGCCATAGCAAAACTCAATATTGTTGCAATAGGATTTGCAATACCTTTCCCAGCGATATCCGGCGCAGATCCATGAATAGGTTCATACATGGCTCTCATCTCACCATCTTTATTTTTAGCTCCCAATGATGCAGAAGGTAAAAGACCTAATGAGCCTGTTAACATAGATGCTTGATCTGATAACATATCTCCAAATAAATTATCTGTTACAATCACATCGAATTGTTTTGGATTTCTAAGTAGTTGCATTGCACAGTTATCAGCAAGCATATGGCTTAATTCTACGTCTTTATATTCTTTATCATGAAGAGCTTGTAATTCTTCTTTCCAAAGTTGACCCGCTTCCATCACATTTGATTTTTCACATGAAGTCACTTTATTAGATCTTTTTTTTGCTAAATCAAAAGCAATTCTTGCTACTCTAATTATTTCACTACTTGTATAAGTGTGAGTATTAATTCCTTTTCTTTCACCGTTTTCTATAGGTTTGATTCCCCTTGGTTCTCCAAAATATATTCCTCCAGTTAATTCTCTTACGATCATAATATCTAAACCAGATACGATTTCTGGTTTTAGAGTTGATGCATCAACTAACTGTTTAAAACATATTGCTGGCCTTAAATTTGCAAAAAGCTTTAATTCTTTTCTTAACTTTAAAAGTGCTCTCTCAGGTTTTTTTGAAAACTCAACATTATCCCATTTAGGTCCACCTACAGCGCCCAACATAACTACTGCGCTCTCTAATGCTTTATAGAAAACTTCATCAGTAATTGGAGTACCATGTTTGTCGTAAGAACACCCACCTGCTAGATCCTCATCTATTTCAAAATCTAAAGATTTTTTATCATTGAACCAATTAATTATCTTTTTAACCTCATTAATAACTTCAGGTCCTATTCCATCTCCGGGAAGTAATAATATTTTTCTTTTTTTGACTTTAATCATTAATAATCCACGGCTTTTGATTTTTTAAATTTTTTTCAAAATTTTCAATTTTATCCGATTTTTTTAAAGATAACGCTATATCATCCAAACCTTCTAGAAGACACTTTTTCTTAAACGAGTCAACTTTAAATGTAATCTCATTATTTCCGTAAAGTATTTTTTCTTCATTCAAGTCAATCGAAATTTCTTCTTTTCTATTTGCATATTCAGACAATTCTTTAATTTTTTCCTCATCTAGAACAATTGGTAAAATTCCATTTTTAAAACAATTGCTAAAAAATATATCAGCAAAACTTGAACTAATTACACATGTAATACCAAAATCCAATAATGCCCATGGAGCATGTTCTCTAGATGATCCACAACCAAAATTCTTTCCTGCTATTAATATCTTTGAATTATTAAAAGGATTTTGATTTAAAATGAAATCATTAATAACATTTCCTTTTTCATCATATCTCATTTCATAAAATAAATTTTTACCAAGACCTGTTCTTTTAATTGTTTTTAGAAACTGTTTTGGGATAATCATATCTGTATCAATATTTACTATTGGTAAATATGCGGGAATACTTTTTAATGTTGTAAATTTTTGCATTAGTTTTGATACTTTCTTACATCGTCTAAATTTCCTGAAATCGCTGCTGCAGCTGCCATTCCTGGACTTACAAGATGAGTTCTTCCACCTCTGCCTTGTCTTCCTTCGAAATTTCTATTTGAAGTCGAGGCACATCTTTCCTCTGGTTTTAATTTATCTGCATTCATTGCTAGACACATTGAACAACCTGGCTCTCTCCATTCAAATCCAGAATTAACAAATATTCTATCTAAACCTTCCTGCTCAGCCTGCTCTTTAACTAATCCAGATCCTGGTACCACCATTGCATGTACATGTGACGCAATTTTTTTATCTTTTAAAATTTTTGCTGCTTCTCTTAAATCCTCAATTCTTCCATTAGTACAGCTACCAATAAAAACCTTATCTATTTTTATGTCTCTAGCTGCCATATCTGGCTTTAGACCCATATATTTTAAAGCTCTTTCTATTGAATTCTTTTTATCTTCATCTTTCTCAGAATTTGGATTTGGAACTTTGCCATCAATTGTAATGACATCTTGAGGTGAAGTTCCCCAAGTTATCATTGGCAAAATTTCTTTGGCTTCTAAACTAATTTCTTTGTCGAATGTTGCATTATCGTCTGATTTTAAATTTTTCCAAAATTCAAGCGCTTTATCCCATTTTTCACCTTTTGGTGACATTGGTTTTCCATCTAAATATTTAAATATTTTTTCGTCTGGTGCAATTAATCCTGCTCGAGCTCCACCCTCAATAGTCATGTTACATATGGTCATTCTTTGTTCAACACTTAACGATCTAATTAAATCACCAGCATATTCAACAACACATCCAGTACCGCCAGCAGTTCCTATTTTTCCAATTATTTGTAAAATTACATCTTTTGAAGTAACACCTAATGGAAGTTTTCCATTAACATTTATTCTAAAATTTTTTGCTTTTTTTTGGACTAATGTTTGTGTTGCCAAAACATGTTCTACCTCAGATGTTCCAATTCCAAAAGCCAAGGCTCCAAATGCACCATGAGTAGCTGTATGACTATCTCCACAAACTATTACAGTACCTGGTTGTGTGAATCCTTGTTCAGGACCAATAATATGAACAATACCTTGCCTCTTGTCATCCATACCAAAAAGTTGAATTCCAAATTCCTTACAATTATTTTCTAAAGTATCAACTTGAATTTTAGACTCCTGATCTGCAATTCCATTTGTTCTATCTGTTGTCGGGACATTATGATCTGCTACTGCCAAAGTCAGTTTTGGATGTCTTACCTTTCGATTAGAATTTCTCAAACCTTCAAATGCTTGAGGGCTAGTAACTTCATGAACAAGATGTCTATCTACAAAAAGTAAAGCTGTCCCATCTGATTGCTGGTCAACTAAGTGATCATTCCAAATTTTGTCGTATAATGTTTTAGGCATTGAAAAAAAAATTATTTTTTTTCTGGTGAGCTTTCTTTTTTCTTTTCAGCTTCTTCCTTATTTGCTTTTGCTTTTGGAGTTTCTTCTTTTTTAGTTTCTGCCGCTGGTGCAACTTCTACTTTAGAAACTTCTTCTTTTTTTTTATCTGGTGCTGGAGTAACTGGTGCTAAATTTTCTTCAGTTACTGTCTCTGGTTTAACATCAATATCGATACCAATCTTCTTTCTTATTTTTTCTGCAATTCTAGCTGATTTACCAGTTCTATCTCTTAAATAATATAATTTTGCTCTTCTAACTTTTCCTGAACGAATAACTTTTATTGAATCTATTACGGTTCCAAATAATGGAAATGTTCTCTCAACACCTTCTCCAAAAGAAATTTTTCTAACAGTAAATGAGGAATTTAAGTCTCTATTTTTTTTTGCGATACAAACACCTTCAAAATATTGAATTCTTTCTTTTTTTCCTTCAGTAATTCTCACACCAACTTTTACTACATCGCCCGGAAAGAACTCTGGTAGTTTCTTCTCAGAAAGAATTTTTTTAACGTTGTGCTGGTTTATTTCTTCTATTGTTTTCATTTTAATATTTAGCAATTTAATTCTTCTTATATTTTTGCCATAAATCTGGTCTTCGGTCGCGTGTTATAGCCTCAGATTGAGATAAACGCCAGTCTTTAATTTTACTATGATCTCCCGATAATAAGACATCTGGAACTGATTTTTCCTCCCAAATCTGTGGTTTTGTGTATTGAGGATACTCTAAAAGGCCGTTTTCAAAAGTTTCATCAGAAGCTGATTTATCATTTCCTAAAACACCTGGCAGAAGTCTCAAAACACTATCGAGAACTACAAGAGCTGCTGTTTCTCCACCTGATAACACATAATCGCCTATACTTATTTCTTCGATATTTCTTGTAGATAAAATCCTTTCATCAACTCCTTCAAAATGTCCACAAATCAAAGAAAATGATTTTTCCTTTGATAAATCTTGAGCAAATTTTTGATCAAATTTTTTTCCCTTTGGTGAGAGATAAAAAATCCTTTCTCCATTCTTAACATTTTGATCAATAGAGTTTGCCAACACATCAGGCTTAAGTAACATTCCTGAACCACCACCATATGGAGTGTCATCTACCGTCTTATGTTTATCTTTCGCGGCATCTCTAATATTAATCACATTTAGACTCCACAAATTTTTAGCTAATGCTTTGCCATACAGACCTTCGTTTAAAGGACCCGGAAAAACTTCTGGATAAAGTGTAAATAATTGAGCTTG
>CACGBP010000011.1 GCA_902571375.1 uncultured Pelagibacteraceae bacterium | reverse complement strand
ATTAATCAAAGATTATCAGGCAAAGTTGTTACTAAAATTTCTTTACTAAAAAATTATTGTCCTGCAGAAGAATATCATCAAAAATATCTAGAAAAAAGATAAGAATGTCATTAGTAGAAACAGATTGGTTACAAAAAAATATTAATAGTGTAAAAATCATTGATTGTTCATGGCATATGCCACAGAGTCAAAGAAATGGTTTAGAGGAATATAAAAAAAATCATATTCCTAATTCAATTTTTTTTGACTTAGATAATAATTCAAAAAAAAATACTGATCTACCACACATGCTTGTTGAAGCTTCTAATTGGGGGCAAATAGTCTCAGATATGGGTATTACAAAAAATGATAAAATTGTTATTTATGATAACTCAGACGTTGTTAGCTCTTGCCGTTGTTGGTTTAATTTTATTTACTTTGGTCATGATCCTAAACTAGTTCATGTATTAAATGGCGGATTTCGAAAATGGAAAAATGAAAAAAGAGACATTACAAATAATAAAACTAATATTCAAATATCTAAATATGAAAGTTATGAAATAAAAGAATTAGTAAAAGATAAAAAATTAATTGATCAAAATATTTATGAAAAAAATTTTCAAGTTATTGATGCTAGAAACAAAGATAGATTTGAAGGAAAGGTTCCCGAGCCAAGAAAGGGTTTAAGAAGTGGTCATATAAAGAATTCATTATGTCTTCCATTTAATGAATGTTTGAACAAAGACAAAACATTCAAAAGCCCAAATGAACTCAAGACTATATTTAAAGATTGTTTGAAAAGTAATGATGACAAAAATATAGTTTTTTCATGTGGTTCTGGAGTAACCGCGTGTGTTTTGGCACTAGCTTATTCCTTAATTAATGATAAATATCATCCTTGTATTTATGATGGTTCATGGGCTGAGTACGGTTTAAATTAATTTAATATGAAAAGATCTACAAAAACTATTTCAATAATACTGATATTTTTTTTAATAATTGCAATTGTCATTATTGGAAGAACGATGATTGGAAATCACTTTAAAAAAAAATTCAGTAAAAGACCACCTCCTGGAATAATTGTTACAGAGGTAATTAATAAAGAATTTTCTGAAAAGATTGAAACCTTCGGTACAGCAATTTCTAAAAAATCAAAAACTTTTAAAATAAAAAAAGATGATCTCTTTGATGATTTAAAATTAAAAGATTTTGTCAAAAAAGGGGAAGTTTTAATTCAATTAAAAAGTGGAAATATTTTAGCTCCATTTAGTGGGGTGCTTGGATATACTGGCCTAACAGAGGACATACTTTTATCAAACAATATATTTATTATCACACTCGATGATAATTCAACAATTTACTCAGATATTAAAATCCCAGAAAATTATTCCTCATCAATAAAAAAAGGTCTTCCTGTAGAAGTCAAATTATCTAGTTTCAAAGAAAAAATATTTTTAGGTGAGGTAGATTTTGTATCAAGTAGAATAAATGCTGATACGAGAAGTTTATTATCAAGAATAAAAGTAGAAAATAAAGATTTAAAGTTGATTTCAGGATCATTGCTAGAAGTTAGTGTAAAATTTAATTTAAGAAATTCTTTGAGTGTACCTGACACTAGTGTGATGATTGAGGGGGATAAGTCTTATGTTTATAAAATTAACGAGGATAATATTGCTAATAAAACTGAGGTAAAAACTGGTCTAAGAATTAACAAAAATATCGAAGTAATCTCTGGATTAAATGAAGGAGATATCATTGTTGCTGAGGGCTTAAAAAAAGTGAGACCTCGAGGAAAAATAAAACCTATTAAAAATTAAATGTTTATTACTGAATTAAGCATAAAAAGACCGACAGTCTCTTGGGTGATGTCTTTGATTTTAATAATATTTGGTTTATTTGTTTTTTGGAAATTACCAGTCAGAGAACTTCCAAATGGAATTCAGCCTCCTGTTGTCCAAGTTCAAGTTGATTACAAATCAGCTGCGGCTTCAATAGTTGATCAAGAAGTAACTCAAGTTGTAGAAGATGTAATTGGTGGAGCTGAAGGTATAAAAAATATTGACTCAAAGTCTGAAAACGGAAGAAGCACGATTAATATTGAGTTCGATACAAGTATTGATTTAGATAATGCTGCTAATGATATCAGAGAAAGAGTTGCCAGAGTAGTAGATAATTTACCTTCTGAGTCTGATCCACCACAAATACTTAAAAGAGCAGCAGGATTTACAACTACTATGTGGTTATCATTATCTTCGTCTACTTGGAGTGATCTTGAATTAGGAGATTATGCGGAAAGATATCTTGTGGATCAATTTTCAAGTGTCAAAAATGTTGGAAGAATAAGAGTTGGTGGACTAAGAGAATTAAGTATCCGAGTTTGGATAGATCCAATCAAGCTTGCAGCTAACGATTTAACAATTAAAGAAGTTGAATCTGCGATGCGAGGTGAAAATATAAGTTTACCAGCAGGAACACTTGAAGCAGACAATATTGATTTAACTTTAAATTTAGATAAATCATATAATGATATTAATTCTATTAAGCAACTTCCTATTAAAAAAACTGACAATAAAGTGATCCTATTATCTGATGTAGCTAACATTGAATTTGGTCCAGTTTCAGAAAAAACACTTTTCAAAGCTCAAACCAAAGATCAAATAAATTTAAAAACAGTTGGAATAGGAATATATGCAAGAAGTGGTGCATCTACTGTTGAGCTTTCAAATGATATCAAAAAAAAAATTGTAGAAGTAAAAAAATCTTTACCTGAGGAATTAGATTTAAGAATTTCCTTTAATAGAGCAAACTATGTAGAAGCTGCAATTGAAGAAGTTTATAAAACTTTGCTAATTGCATTTATCTTAGTTGTTTTAATAATATATTTATTTTTAGGAAATCTAAAAGCTGTAATTGTGCCAGCGATTGCTTTACCAGTTAGTCTGATAGCATCTTTTTTAGGTCTTTATATTTTTGGATTATCAATAAATATTTTTGTTTTATTAAGTTTTATTTTAGCTATTGGAATAATCACTGATGACTCGGTCATTATGACAGATGCAATTTATAGAAGGATAGAAAACGGTGAAACACCTTTAGTAGCAGCCTATAAAGGCTCTAAGCAAATTTCATTTGCAATTATTGCTACAACTTTGATTTTAGTTGCTGTTTTTCTGCCTCTTATTTTTATAGAGGGAATATCTGGAACACTATTTAGGGAAACAGCAATAGCATTGTCATTTTCTATAGTTGTGTCCTCATTTGTTGCATTAACTTTATCTCCTATGCTTGCAAGTAAATTTTTGAAAAAAAAAACTTCCAAGAAAATGATAATACAAAAATTTGAAAAAATTTTTTTAGGTTTTGCTAATTTTTATAAAGGAACTTTAGATGGAGTAGTTCATAAAACTAAAGCTGTGGGTTTGTTTATTTTTTTTATAATTGTTACATCATCTTTATTATTTAGCTTTTCAAAAAAAGAACTTTTACCTATGGAAGATCGTGGAGCATACTTAATTATTGGATTCACAGATGAAGGAACTTCTTTTGAATATACTCAAGAGCAAGCTCAAAAGGTAGAAGCAAGACTCATTCCACTACTTCAGGCTGAGGATAGTCCATATTCTAGATTTATTATGAGAGTTCCAGGTTTTGGAAGTTCTGCAAATTCATATAATAGTTTTATAATAATTGCTTTATTAGATGACTGGAAAAATCGAAAAAAAGGGCAGCAAGTTGTTTTAAGAGAAGCGATAGGAAAAATAGTAACCTTACCTCAAGCAGTGGCTTTCCCTATTTCTCCACAATCAATAAGAGTATCTAATTATAATAAGCCAGTTCAAATGGTAATTTATGGAAATACATATGAAGAACTTGAGGAAAAGCAAAAAAAAATAATCAGGGAACTTAGAAAAAATAAAAATCTTTCAAGAATTGAGTCTGATTATAATAGAAATAAACCTGAAATTAAGTTGGTAATAAACAAAAATAAAGCTAAAGATTTAGGTGTTTCCACAAAAGCTATTGGAGAAACTCTTGAGACACTTTATGGAGGTAAAAGAGTTACAACGTTTAACCAACTAGGTAAGGAATATCCTATAATTGTTCAACAATATCTGTCTGATAGAAGAAACAAAGAAGGAGTTTCAAAAATATTTGTTCGATC
Organism: uncultured Pelagibacteraceae bacterium; assembly: GCA_902571375.1. Classification (GTDB taxonomy): domain Bacteria; phylum Pseudomonadota; class Alphaproteobacteria; order Pelagibacterales; family Pelagibacteraceae; genus Pelagibacter. The sequence goes on along the minus strand of CACGBP010000011.1, from coordinate 6,562 downwards.
AGAAACAAGTGGAAAGCTAATTTCTTTATCAAATTTAGTAAATTTTAAAGAAGAAGGATCTGCAAAAGAACTTTCAAGATACAATAGACAGCGGGCAGTGACTATCTCTGCTAATATTAGTGAAGGCTACACTTTAACTGAAGCAATTAAATTTTTTGAGGATGTGATGACAAATTTAGCTCCCGAAAATCAAATTACTTGGAAAGGAAAATCTGAGGAAATAAAAGAAACAAGTAATGAATTATTTATTATTTTTATTCTTGCTTTACTCACTGCTTATTTAGTTATGGCTGCTACATTTAATTCTTTTATACACCCCTTCATAATTATTCTTACTGTTCCATTGGCAATTTTTGGTGGCTTAGTTTTTATTTTGTTTCTAAATAGCTCAGTAAATATTTTTTCTCAAATTGCTTTGATCATACTGATAGGTATTTCAACAAAAAATAGCATTTTAATAGTAGATTATGCTAATCAAATTAGAACTACTGGAAAGAATATAGAGGCAGCTGTTAAAGAAGCATGTGCAGTTAGATTTAGACCTATCATTATGACATCACTAAGCACAATGATTGCAATGCTTCCTTTGGTGATAGGAAATATTGGTCCTGGGGCTGGTGAGGGTTCTAGATTAGCTGTCGGTTCCACTATTTTAGGAGGCATGATTATTTCTACATTTTTTACACTTTATGTTACTCCATCTATGTATTTAGCTTTAGCAAAAAATACAAAAAGAATTGATGTGGTAGATTTAGAATTAAAAAAAGAATTAATTAAAAAATAATATATTTGTTTTTGTTAAGTGAATTTTTACATTTTGATAATTGAATTTTATAAATATTAGATTGTTTTTCTACTTTTTTTGCTAAACCAATTACTTTTTTATTTTTTTTGTAATATTTATAGTTTCCCCATCCCTCATGGTAAGCAAGATATTGTTTAAAAGCATCTTTTTTTGAAATTTTGAGAATAGACTCCGTTTTATTTGTATACCAACCTATAAAATCAACACTATCTTTAAATCTTGCTCTTGTAGCTAATTTGTTTCCCGTTTCTTTCTTATATTGCTCCCAAGTTCCTTTAACAGCCTGAGAATAGCCAAAAGAACTTGATGGTCTTTTAAAAGGAATTACTTTAAAAATTTTTTGTCTTGCTGGCTTAGCTAACCAATCAAAATCGGACTCCATCTTTATAATAGCTAACTGAATATGAATAGGAGTGCCCCATTTTTGTTCAACTTTCTTAGTATGTTTGTACCATAGATATCTCTCATCAAATATTAAACAACTATTTGCAGTATTTGATGGAATAGATGAACAGCCTGTTAATAAAAAAATAAATATGATAAATAATTTATTTCTTAAAAACTCCATATTTATTTATAAGATTCTTGATCAAAATTACAACTATCACTCCTAATAAATTACCAAACAAATCTGACCATTGAAAAGTTCTTTCGGGTATTATTAAATGTAAAACCTCAAGGCTTATTGATAATATTATTAAATATATTGTGAGAATTTTTATTTGATTGGTTTTTATAAAAGTTAAAAAACTAATTATCGATACTATAATAAATACATGAAAGTGATTTGATGATATTATAAAATCTGGCGTTATTTGAGGTTGTATTTTTTCACTTCCATAAATAATTAGTCCCAACAAGCTTCCTGGATAAAGATATAAAAAAATTATAGAAAAATTAACAATGTAAAAAATTATTCTATTATTAGAAAAAAATTTAATCATTTAATTATATAGTTTTATTTATAAATATATTCTAAAAATAACAATATGAGTTTTTTAATATTGATAAGACATGGTCAAAGTATTTGGAATTTAGAGAAGAGATTCACTGGCTGGGTCGATGTTGATCTTACAGATAGAGGTAGAGCTGAAGCAGAAAAAGCAGGTTTGCTAATAAAAAAAAAGAATATTGAAATTCATTATTATTACTCTTCTCTACAATTACGGGCAAATAACACACTTAAAATTATTCAAAAAGTTTTAAATGATAAAAAAAAATTTTCTAGAGCTTGGCAACTTAATGAAAGACATTATGGTAATCTCACTGGATTGAATAAAATTGAGATGAGTAATAAGATTGGAGAAGATAAAGTATATGAAATTCGTAGATCATGGGATGTTAAACCAGAGCCTCTTGATAAGAAAAATCCATATCATCCAATAAATATAGAAACATACAATAGTATGGCTAAAAAAGATCTTCCAGATACTGAATCTTTAAAAGATACTTACGAAAGAGTTACAAAATATTTTGGACAAGAAATAGAAAAAAAATTAGAGACTAATAATGTTTTGATATCTGCTCATGGCAATTCAATTAGAGCATTGTGTAAAAAATTATTTAATTTGGATAATAATCAAATCTCCAATCTTGAAATACCTACTGGAAACCCATTAATAATTGAGCTAAATAAAAAATTAGAAATAATAAAGTGTGAATATCTTGATAAAGAAAGAGCTAAAAGTCTTGTAGTCTTTTAAAAGTTTCTAAATTTGTTAAATGATAAAATTCACTTGCACTTTCAAAGCCATTTAGTTGATTTTTTTTTAATAATTCATTCCAAATTTCTGAGATTGAAAAATTGGAAATTTCATAATTCTTTAACAAATTTCTATTCAAAATTTGACAACCAATATAAATATAATCATTACTTTCACTTTTTTTTAATAAATTATTTGTCAAATTAAAATCACCTTTAAGATTTGTATCAAAACTTTTTTTTTTATTTGTTAACAAAAGAATATTATTTAAATCATTTGAGAAATAAAATTCACTCATTTTCTTAATTTCTGGAATATATTGTTTACTCCATAAGGTGTCTGGATTGAAAATAATAAAATCATTTTCTTGAGAATTATTAATCATATTCAATATTCCTCCTCCTGTATCCAAAATGTTTTGTCCATCTTGAATTATTTGTATATCTATTGGAAATTTTTTATTTTTAATAAATTCAAGAATTTGATTTTCTAAATGAAAAGTATTTAATAGAATTTGTTTTGCTCCAAATTCTACTATCAAATTAATACACCTTTCCAACATTGTAATATTCTTTAGTTCAAGCAATGGTTTGGGTGTTGATAAAGTAATCGGATTTAATCTTTTACCAAAACCTGCACATAAAATTAATGCTGTATTAATCTTCATTTAATTTTTTTTTAAATTTTTGATTTAGTAAGTTTTTTAGGTCGTTAAATACTTCATTTTCATTAATTCTCATACCAATCAATTTCCATGCATAGGGTATGAGTTTTAAGTATTTTTTTTTACCATCTCTTATTGCAAGACGAGTAAAAATTCCAATAATCTTAAGATTTCTCAAAATTGACAATATTTCGAAATCATTTTTTAATTTATAAATATTTATTTTTTTTTGTCTTTTTATATAAAAATTAAAAATCTTTTTTTTGAAAGATTTTGAGGTTTTCAATCTTACATCATCTATCAAAGAAGCTAGATCGTAAGCTCTATTACCAATTAAAGCATCTTGGCTATCAATTATACCTATACTTTTTTTTACTAGCATTAAATTTGAAACATGAAAATCTCGATGTACGAAAACATCTTGATTTAACATTAATTTAGAAGCTAGTTTTTTTGTAACTTTTCTGAACTCTTTTGAAAATTTTTTACTTTCTATCTTAGAAAATTTAGATTTCACATACCAATTACAAAATAAGTTTGCTTCTTGTATTAAAATTATTTTATCATATTTTGGTATCAAATATTTTTTATTTTCAAAAGTATAAACTTTTCTATCTTTAATTAATTGAACTTTCGTTAATAAATCAATTATCTTTTTAAAATAATTTAATTTGTTTTTCTTTTTTTTTTTTATTTCATTTAATATCGTTTTGTCTCCAAAATCTTCTATTTCAATAAAATTCTTTCTATAATTTTCATTATATAAATTCGGAGCTAATATCTTGTTTTTACGTAAAATTTTATTTATCGCATCATATACAATCAAATTTTGAAATTTTTCTTTTTTTGCAGAAACTATAATAGAATTTTGTTGAACATTTACTTTTCTAAAAAACGTTCTAAATGATGCGTCACCCTTTATCTTCATTAACTTAACCATGTAAAAATTTACAAATTTAAGCCTTTAATTTGTATAGATCTTGTTTGATGATTTTTTTCATATTCAAAAAATAATTCTATCAAATTTTTCGGTTTTTCTTTAATCATTTGTGGCCACTCAATTAATGTTATTGAATTTTTAGAATCACCAAATAAATCTAAATTATTAATCTCTTCAGATGATTTTAACCTAAATAAATCATAATGATTTATTTTTATTTGATTTATTTGATATTCACTGAGTAAATTGAATGTTGGACTTGTTACCTCGGTAATTTCTAATTTATTTTCTTTTTGAAATTTATTAACTAAATATCTTACAAAAGTAGTTTTACCAACTCCTATTTCGCCATACAAAAAAATTATATCACCTGATTTAATTTTATTTAAAAATTTAGCTGCTAGTTCTTCTGTGTTTTTTTCCGAAAATAATTCTATTTTATCACTTTTAGTAGCGATAGGCATTAGGTTTAAAAGGACCCTCCACACCAACACTGATATAGTCGGCTTGCTCTTTAGATAATTTAGTTAATTTTGCACCAACTTTTTTAAGATGAAGTGTAGCTACTTTTTCATCTAAATGTTTTGGCAGAACGTAAACTTTATTTTCATAATTTTTATGATTATTCCAAAGTTCTATTTGTGCAATAACCTGATTTGTAAATGATGCACTCATTACAAAACTAGGGTGTCCAGTTGCACAACCTAAATTTACTAATCTTCCCTCTGCTAAAAGAATAATTCTTTTTTTGCTAGGTAGTTCAATTTCGTGAACTTGAGGTTTTACCTCTGTCCATTTATAGTTTTTTAAAGCCTCAACTTGTATCTCATTGTCAAAGTGACCAATATTACACAAAATAGCTCTATCTTTCATTTCTCTCATGTGATCAGCAGTTACTATATCTTTGTTTCCTGTTGCAGTTACAACAATATCTGCTTTACTTATAGCTTCTTCCATTAAAACTACCTCATAACCCTCCATTGCAGCTTGTAATGCACAAATAGGATCTGCTTCCGTGACTAAAACTCTAGCTCCACTCTGCCTTAAAGATGCAGCACTTCCTTTGCCAACGTCTCCAAAACCTGCAACAATTGCAATTTTTCCGGACATCATCACATCAGTAGCTCTTCTAATTCCATCAACTAAACTTTCTCTACATCCATAAAGATTATCAAATTTAGATTTAGTAACAGAGTCGTTAACATTGATTGCAGGAACTAAAAGAGATTTATCTTTTTCCATTTTATTTAAAGCCTTAATGCCTGTAGTAGTCTCTTCAGAAACTCCTCTCACATCTTTTAATAAATCTTTATATTCATTATGCATTATCGCAGTAAGATCACCACCATCGTCTAAAAGCATGTTTGGTTTCCAGTCTTTATTACCCACAATAGTTTGTTTTATACACCATAAATATTCTTCTTCAGTTTCACCTTTCCACGCGTAAACGGGTATGCCTGCTTTAGCTATTGCAGCAGCTGCATGATCTTGTGTTGAAAAAATATTACAAGAAGACCATCTGACTTCAGCTCCCAAATCCACTAAGGTTTCAATGAGCACTGCTGTTTGAATGGTCATATGCAAACAACCAATAATTTTAGCACCTTTCAAAGGAGACTTATTTGAGTATTCCTCTCTTAATGCCATCAATCCAGGCATTTCACTTTCAGCTATAGAAATCTCTTTTCGCCCAAATTCTGCTTCTGTTAAATCTTTTACTTTGAAATCTTCCATCGTGGGTCTTCTAACAATAAAGAATTAAATAATCAATAGACACTTTATACCTTTGGAAACATAATTTCTACACTTGCTCCCCCATGATCCTTTCTATTTGATGCTTTGATTGTTGCATTATGTAAATCGACTAAATTTTTAACTATATTCAAACCCAGTCCTGAATGTTGACCAAACTTATCAGGTCTATTGCTGTAAAATCTTTTAAAAATCTTATTTGTATCTTTTTCTTTGAATCCTTGACCTTCATCTAAAATATTTATCATAACTTTATTATCATCCATCTTTGAGACTTTAACGATTACATTCTTATTATCATCACTAAATGAAATTGCATTGTCTAATAAGTTTGCAATTATTTGTTCAATTCTATTCTCTATTCCATTAATATAATATTTGTTGTTTCCATCATTTTGATAAGAAATTTTTATTCCTCTTTTTAACATATAAAGGTTGTTAAAATCGTCTACAACAGACTTAATGATTGGCTCAATATCAATTTTTTTTATTTTTTCTTTACTTAGTGCAACTTCATCTTTTAACATTTGAGAATAATCAGTGATTAATCTTTCAATTCTTTGAACATCATGGCTTAAAATTTCAATTAATTTTGTCCTTTGTCTTATATCATTTGTATCATGGAGAATTTCAGAAGCACTTTTAAGAGATGCTAATGGGTTCCTTATTTCGTGAACAAGATCGGTTGAAAAATTTTC
>CACGBP010000010.1 GCA_902571375.1 uncultured Pelagibacteraceae bacterium | reverse complement strand
CTAAAAAAATATTAAAGTATTGTTGAAAAAAATAAAATAAGGATATCCCTAAAAATATTAAGATTAAATCTGATACTGAACAAACTATACAAACTAAAAAAACATGTTGTTTTTTTAAACCCTGCTCAATTACAAAGATATTTTGTGCACCTATTGCTAATATTAAACTTAGGCCAGTGAAGAATCCTAATACTAGGTATTCCATTAAAGGCTTAAATTATTCCGCGTTAGCAGTTAATGTCTTTATCTCTAAAATATTTTCGTTAGGATCTTTAACGAAAAAAGTTTCTTGCTCATACTTTGTGCCTTTAAATCTTAGATAAGGCTCGTCATAGTATTTTGCACCTTTTTCCTTCAACCTTTTCTTAAGAGCATCAAAATCTTTTCTAGATAAATGAACTCCAAAATGAGGAACTGAAACATTTCCCATATCAACATCGTGTCTTTCATTATCTAATTTGTGCTCACTTGCATGAAGTGTTAATTCGTTTCCCCAAAAATCAACATCTGCCCATTCTTGAGCAGCGTTATCAAGTCTACAGCCAAGAGTTTCACTATAAAATTTCTTTGCTGTTTCTAAATCTCCACAAGGAATAGCCAAATGGAAGCAGTTAGTATTTTTGTACATTTCAACCCTCTTTAAATTGCGTATATGGTAACTATATAAAGTATATACTTTTTTTAATCAACTGTTAGAAAACCCAAAAAAAATGAATGATTTTTTACAATCTATAATTGACCGAGATCCTGCGGCAAAATCAAAGTTAAGTTTAATCTTAACCTACCCAGGTGTTAAAGCTATTTTTTTTCATAAGATTGCAAATTTTTTTGCAATAGCAAAATTCGATATAGTTGCAAGAGTCATTTCACAATTCTCAAGATTTTTAACTGGTATAGAAATTCATCCAAAAGCAAAGATAGGCAAAAATTTATTCATTGACCATGGTATGGGAGTGGTAATTGGTGAGACATCTGAGGTAGGGAATAATGTAACAATTTATCATAATGTTACTTTAGGTGGAATTGCACCAAGTATAAATGCGGATGACCAACGAAATACTAAAAGACATCCAACATTAGAAGATAACGTTGTAGTTGGATCTGGTGCTCAAATTTTGGGGCCAATAACTATTGGTAAAAATTCTTTAATCGGTGCAAATGCAGTGGTTACTAAAAATGTACCAGAGAAATCAATAATGGTAGGAATTCCAGCAAAAAGAGTTGGTGATGCTACAAAAGGATTTCAGCCTTATGCTGTTACTGATAAAGATAAGGATCAATGACACAGATTAAAAATAATTTTATTGAATCCATAGGGAATACACCTTTAATAAAATTAAAAGCAGCCTCAGAAATTACTGGATGCAATGTTTATGGCAAAGCTGAGTACTTAAATCCTGGTGGATCAGTTAAAGATAGAGCAGCGCTAGCATTAATAAAAGATGCTCAAGAAAAGGAGTTAATATCTGAAGGTGGAATAGTTGTTGAAGGAACTGCTGGCAACACAGGTATAGGATTATGTCTCCTTGGAAACTCTTTAGGTTACAAAACTATAATTGTAATGAACGATAATCAAACTCAAGAAAAAAAAGATACTTTAAAAAATATTGGTGCAGATTTAAGATTGGTGCCACCCAAACCTTATAAAGATGATGGCAACTATGTTAAAGTTGCAGGTCGACTCGCAGAGGAATTAAAAAATACAAACAATAATGGTGTAGTTTGGGCTAATCAATTTGATAATACTGCTAATGCAAAAGGTCATTACGAAACAACTGGTCCAGAGATTTGGGAACAAACTGATGGTAAAGTAGATGGATTTGTCTGTGCGTCAGGAACAGGTGGAACAATTGGTGGTGTTAGTAAATATTTAAAAGAAAAAAATAAAGATATTAAAATTTATTTATCAGATCCAACTGGTTCAGCTCTATATAATCATATAGTTAATGGAGAATTAAAAGCAGAAGGTGGATCGATCACGGAGGGTATTGGTTCAAGCAGAATAACTAAAAATTTTGCTGTAGCACAAATAGATGGAGCTTTTTCAATCAGTGATCAGGAGTCTTTACCAATACTCTATGATTTAATCCAAAATGAAGGATTAAGTTTGGGAACAAGTTGTGGAGTAAATATTGCGGGTGCGATCAGATTAGGAAAAGAACTGGGTCCAGGAAAAACAATTGTAACAATTCTTTGTGATAGATCAGACAAATACAACTCAAAGATGTTTAATAAGTCTTTTTTAAAGGAAAAAAACTTACCTATTCCCAGCTGGTTATAATATCGCATACCAGCCATGTAACAAAACAGTTACATTTTTAGAATAATATTAATTAACATTGGGGTCATATGAAAAAATATATTTTAATAATATTATCTTTTTTAATCTTTAATCTTGCGCATGCAGGAATGAGTAACAGTGACAAAAAAAAGGCTTGGGAATGTAGTGGAATTTACATGGCTAACTATTTTTTACCTTCTGGTGAACAATTTGAATACAGTATGAAGGAAAAGTCTATGGCATCAGTGAAAGTTATGAAAACATACGCTCTTGAAATAGGTATCTCTGAAAAAGAATGGGATGAAGGTGTAAACAAAGCTGTAGATAAATACTATGGATCCAAATATGACAAAACCAAAACCGAGGATTGTCATTCATTTATAGCCAATTCAATTCCAAATGGAGCTGAAAGAGTAAAAAAAGTAGTTCAAACTTTATATTAATTTAAAAAGGAGAAAAAATGGAAAAAGAAATGTTAGTAGTGGCTAAATTAAAAGAAGGTACATTTGAAAAATTTATGGGTTTCATGCAATCACCCGAGGGTTTAGCAGAAAGAGCAAAGGTAGCTGTAGTAGAAAAAACAATTGGTACGGTAACCCCAGATAAAAGTACTGTTATGTTTAAGATTTTTTGTACGGATGAAGCCGCTTTATATAAATTTATTGAAGGAACTGAAGTATCAAAACCTGTTATGTCAGCAGTATTAGATAGCTATTCAGTTTATCATTTAACCAAAGCAAAATAATAAAGAGGATACTATGAAAAAAATATTATTATCACTTTGCCTAGTCTTATTTGTTAGTTCGGCATATGCAGGTTCTTGTCCAATGATGGCAAATAATGTTGACGATAAAATTAAAAAAGCACAAGAGCTTAGAGACCAAGGTATGGATGCACACAAAGCTGGTGATCATGCAAAATCTGAAAAACTTTTAAATGAAGCTCTTGCTCTTTTTAAAAGCTAAATAAAAGGAGTAAAAATGAAAGCAATCTATACAAGAACTATCGGAGTTTATGATGACAAACTTGGTGAGGCTATGGAAATTTCCAAAGGCTTAGCTGAAGTAAGAAAAAAGCATTACCCTGATCATGAAGTTTACTTTTCTTTTCAAATTGGTGGAAATCCTAGAACAGTAAGAGAAACTCTTGTTGGAGAACAATTTACAGACAAAGCATTTGAAAATGATCAAAACATGTCTGCTGATCCTAAATTTGTTGATCTTCAAAAAAAAATGAAAGGTGTATTTAAAGAAGGTACAATACAAGATGAAATGAGAGTGGTTTTTAATGATTAAAAGGATCATCTTAATTTTATCAATTGTAATTTTTCCTCTAGCTACTTTTGCCGAAATTAGTAAAGATGATGAAGATAAGTTAACCAACTGCACAGGAATATATTATGCATATAGCATGATCCCACAAGGTCAGCTTGAATTAGATAAAATTGTACATTCCGTAGCTGCGAAAAAATTTCTTAATTCTTATCTTATTGACAAAGGTGTGGGTGAAGAAAAATTAAATAAAGAATTATTAAAAATTGTAGATGATTTGTATGGAAAACCCTATGATGAAGATTCAGTAAAAAAATGTGATGAATTTGTTTATAAAAAAATTCCAAATTCAAAAGATGAAGTATTAAAAATCGTAAATTCTGGAATTTATTAATTAAAAGGAGACAAAATGATAGAAAAATTTAATGGAATATTTTATTTAGCAGTTTTTATAATTCATTTTATTGGATTTGCTTTTTATGGATTTAGATGTGTTTTTCAAACGAAATCTTTTTTAGATCAATATGGCATTGATGATACTGGTGCCGGAATGGTCAGATTTTTTGGATCTATATTTTTTGGCTCTGTAGTTATGGCTATCTATGTTGGATTCATTAGACCTAATGGTTTAGAGGCAACATGGGGTTTCTTTAATCTAATTTTCTTACAAAATTTATCTGCTTTTATTGTTGGTTTTTATAATACAAAAATAAATAAACTTGGCCATACAGACAAAACTTCTGATGAGGCGATATATGCGCCGTTAGTTTTAACTATCTTAAGTGCTGTATTATGTTACGGTTTAGCTGATAAAATATACATCTAAATAAAAGGAGAGGTTATGGCAGGAGTAGAAGTAAAATCTTTTGAAAAAGCAGATGAAGTTAATAATAATTTTAATAATGCAAAAATAGAAGCTGTAAAAGTTGGAAACCAAAGGGTGATGAAACTTACTCTACAACCTGGATGGAAATGGTCAAAGGATATTAAACCAACAGTTGGGGGTGATAGCTGTCAGGCAACACATCTTGGAGTAATTGTTTCAGGGGCAGTTTGCGCAAAACATAATGATGGAACTGAAATAACTTATAAAGCTGGAGACGCATATTCTATTCAGCCAGGACATGATGGATGGGTAGTAGGAAATGAACCAGCTATTGTTTATGAGTTTCACGGAATGTGGGGAGAATAATGTCGATATTAAAAAAATATACTGATGCTATTAAAAATAAAGATGAAGCAACAATGAATGAACTTTTGCATGATGATTTTAAATTCACAATGCATAAATCTGGAAATTCATTAGGAAAAGCTGATGTAATTAAATGGGCAATGAGTGGTGATATTAATCAAGATAAAGCACGAATTGTTTATGAAAATGATGAAATTGGTATACACCATTCAATCGTAACTTTTAATGATGGAAATGTGGAAGCTGTAATGGCAGTTTATAGATACAAAGATGGAAAGATCACTAGCTTAGAAACTGGTGCTACTCCAATGTCTAAATAATGTTTCCAAAAAAATATTTTGATTTCATATTCATTTTAATTATGGGTTTTGGCATGAGTTTGCTCATGACACTTATAATTACTTATATAAATACAGGAATGGATAACGAATATATCAATAGATTTTTAAAGGCATGGTCAGTGAGTTTGCCCATAGCAATAATAGCTGCACTTGTTCTTGGTCCACCAATAAAAAGATTGGTAGATAAAATTACCAAATAATAATATTCTTTATGTTATGAGTAATATAGTTGCATACATTGTTCTTATATTTGCTGTAATTTTAGGTACTGCTGCTAACGGTTTTGCCAAAGGTGCAAATGGTTTTACATTATTGATACCAAGCTTATTAACAGCAATAACAATAGTGGGCTGTATGTTCACTTTATCAATTGTTATGAAAACAATTCCTGTTGGTATCACTTATGCTTCATTTGCGGGTCTATGCATTATAGCTACAACAATTGTTGGTATTTATAAATTTAATCAAATGCCAGATCTTTACACTTTAATTGGATTAGCTTTAATTATTTCTGGAGTATTAATAGTAAACCTAATTGGTAAAACAGGATAACATATGACAAATTTATCTGGATATATCTTTTTATTATTAGCTATTATTTTAGGAATAACTTCTAATGGTTTTTTAAAATCAACTAATGGATTTACAAATCTTGGTCCTACTATTTTTTGTGCAATTTCAATAGTGGCCTGTATTTTTTGTTTATCAAAAGCAATGAATGTTATACCTGTAGGCTTTACTTACGCAACATATGGCGGATTAACAATTACTGCTGTCACTTTGTTTGGTGTATTTAAATATAATCAAATACCAAATTTATATGGAGTTATTGGTATAACTTTGATTATTGTTGGTGTGATTCTTTTAAATACTCTTGGTAAAACTACTTAGAAACAGGCTTTAACAATCTTAATAATTTTTTGTGAATAGTTTTATTCGTTGACACAAGTATATTACCAGCTTTAACAGCATTTTCATTTTTCCAAGTTGTAACAATTCCTCCTGCAGCTTTAATAATTGGTATTAAAGGATGTATATCCCAAATTTTATTTGTTGCCTGAATTACAGCATCAATTTTTCCTTCAGCTAGATGAGAATAACTTAAAGCATCAGTACAAGGAAATTGCATTAATTTTAAAATTTTTGGGATTCTTTGTTCTTGTTTTACTGTTAAGCCTCCATGAAATGCACCAGAAACTTTTAAATTAGAGAAAGATACCTTTTTATTAACTCTAATTTTTCTTTTTTTTTTATTTTCAATCACATAAGCATTTTTATTAGAAGTATTTAAATAATATTTATTTAATATAGGAAAATTTGCTAATCCTATAATAGGTTCACCTTTATAATTTAATGAAACTAAATTACTCCACGAAGGATTTCCAATCACAAATGACCTTGTTCCATCTATAGGATCTAAAACCCAAGTAAAGTCACTCCTCGATTTTTGATGTCCAAACTCCTCGCCTATTACTTGGTGATTAGGAAATTTTTTTTTGATTTCTTTTCTGATAAATTTTTCAAAAGCCTTATCGGCACTTGTAACAGGGTCATAACCTCTCCCTTTAAGTTTATTAGATACTTTGAAAGATTTATTCAATTTAGAGTAATAAAATTTAGTTAATTTCTTAGCCAAACTTTCAATAAATTTTGAATAAGCTTTATAATCTGAAGATTTTAACATTGGCACAAAGGACTAATACTATTTTATTCCTATTGATTAAAGCTAAATTTTAAATAATGATTTAAACAATTTATGAAAATTGGATTAGAACATAACAAGGTATTCTTTGAAAATAAAGGATTCAAAAAAGAAATTCATCCTTTTTGGTTGAGAGAAAGAGTTGACGGAGACAATTTTGTGGATAAAGCTACAAAACAAAGATTATTCGATCCCACAGAACTTAAGGAAAATATTCAAATTAATTCTATGAGTCTTTCAAATGACTTTTTGGAAATAACTTTTGATGATGGAGTACATGCAAAACTAGCAATCCAAAATATTCTAAAGGAATTTTCAAATATTAACGACGTAAAACATATAAAGAAAATAAAGTGGGATTCTTCTCTAAAAAATTTTAATGATTTTGAATTTAAAGAAGATTTTTTTGAAAAGGAAGAAATGTATAAAGCTTTAATTAGTTTTTACCAATATGGTTTTGTAATATTTAAAAAAGTTCCTACTAAAAACAATTTTATTGTAAATTTTGCAAATTCGATAGGTAGTATTAGAAGAACAAACTTTGGAGAATTTTTTAATGTTAAATCTAAACCAAATCCAAATGATTTAGCTTATACTTCACTTCCTTTAGCTCCTCATACTGATAATCCTTATCGAAATCCTGTCCCGTGTATTCAAATTTTACATTGCATTGAGAATGAGGTGAGTGGTGGATTATCAACATTAGTTGATGGTTTTACAGTCACAGAAGAACTAAAAAAAAATTTTTCTGATTATTATAAAATTTTAACTGAAATTAAAGTCAGGTTTCAATTCATAGATCAAAGTGTAGTTTTAGAAAACTGGGCTGAGATGATTCAACTAGATGAGTTTGGTGAATTTAAGCAAGTAAGATTTAGTCCAAGATTAGATTTTGTACCTCTAATGGATAAAGAGAAATTAGAATTGTACTACTCAGCAAGAAAAAAAATATCTGAACTTTATAATTCTGATGATTATAAAATTGAATTTAAGCTTCAGTCTGGTGATTTATTAATGATGGATAATCATAGATTGCTTCATGGTAGAACAACTTACGATGCTAATGAAGGTAATCGTTTTTTACAAGGATGTTATATAGACTATGACAGTACAGAAGGTAAACTAAAACATCTAAAGAGAAAATTTAATTTTTAAGAAATATTTTCTATTTGCTTTTCTGCATCTTTAATTGATTTGTCGTAGTCCAATGCCATTTGGTCAGCACAAATAATATCAATTTTTTCAATTCCAAAAAAATTAAGAATAAATTTCAGCCAAGGTGTTAAAAAATCTTCACTGCTATTAAGCTTGGTTCCTCCAGATGTAATTACAAGATAAGCTTTTTTATTTTTTAATAAACCTTCTCTTCTACCGTTTGGTTTAAATCTAAAAGTTTCTCCAACTCTTGCAGCTAAATCTGACCAAGCTTTTAAAGTAGCTGGTGGCCCATAATTATAAATTGGTGCTGAAATTATAATTATGTCACTTTCTTTGAGCTCTTTAACTAGTTGATCAGATAGTTTAAACATTTTTTTATGGTTTTCATTTTGGTCTTTTTCATCAATATTCATTCCAGATTCTGTTAATCCTGAAACAAAAACCATCTCGTCATTTAAATCTCTATAAATTACTTTATCACCAGGTTTTTTAATTTTTTCCAAAACCTTTTTAGCTAATGCTCTAGAAGTTGATCCTTCTTTTCTAGCACTTGAATCTATTTGATAAATTTTCATAAATTAATTATCCAAAATTTTGTAGAAAAGGAAATATATTTAACAAGTAATAACCCAGGGCTTGAAGTTGGTTAGTAATAATCAATATTCCAGTGATTAATAAGATTATCCCACCGATTTTTGATACTTTATTTATGTTCTTTTTAAAGTTTTTTGAAAATATCAAAAATCTCTGAATTAAATATCCTGATAAGATAAAAGGTAATGCTAAACCAATTGAGTAGAAAAATAAAAGCAATATACCTTTACTTAAACTCTCTTCTGTTGAAGCAAGGACCAATATTGACCCAAGAATAGGACCAATACATGGTGTCCACCCAAATGCAAATGCCATACCAATTAATATTGGACTTAAAATACCTGCGCTAATATTAGTTTGAATCCTTTTTTCATAATTTAAAAATTTAATATTGATGAGTCCTATTATTTGTAAAGATAAAATAATAATTACAAAACCAGCTACAATTCTTAATTCATAAGAATTTTTTAAAAGAACTTGTCCCAAAAAAGTAGAGGCTGCACCAAAAATTATAAAAACTATTGAAAAACCAACGGTGAATAGAATAATCGGAAATAAATTAATATTTTTTTTACTTATTAATTCGCTTAAAGAACTTCCCGAAATATAAGAAATATATCCAGGTATTAAAGGTAATACACACGGGGATAGAAAACTTATTAATCCTGCACCAAAAGCAATTATTATTTCAAACATTCAATATTTTTAAGCTCTTTTAATCTTGATAAGGGATTACTTTATGAGTTTGTGTGCCCAATTTGTCGACACCCAAAACTACTTCTTCACCACCCTTTAAAAAATGAGGTGGAGACATATTTTCTCCTACTCCTGGAGGTGTCCCAGTACAACAAATATCTCCTGGATGTAGACTCATACATGAGCTCATATAAGAAACTAAAGTTTTAACGTCAAAGATCATTTTCTCAGTGTTTCCAGTTTGCATTCTCTTACCATCAACATCTAAAAACATATTTAGTTTTTGAAAATCTGGCAATTCATCTGTTGTAACTATAAAAGGACCTATAGGACCAAAAGTATCAAAACCTTTTCCTTTATCCCAAGTTAAACCTTTATTTTTTTGAAAGTTTCTTTCACTAACATCATTAACAAGAAAAAAACCAAGAACATGATCTAATGCATTTTCAACACTAACATTTATTGCTTTTTTTCCAATCACAAAACCTAATTCAACTTCCCAATCTGTATGATTAGATCCTTTGGGGACAATGATTGGATCATTGGGTCCAGTAATACAACTAGTAAACTTTGAAAAAATTATTGGTTCTTTTGGAATTGGTAAATTTTGTTCTTCAGCATGATCTTTAAAGTTTAATCCTATTCCAATAAATTTGGCTGGTTTTGAAACACAAGCACCTATTCTTAATTTAGAATCTAATTTTGGCAAAGCCGAAATTTCAGTATTTTTAATTTTTTTTATTGTATCAAAATTTAATGTCTCTGGATTTAAATCATCTAATAAAGATGACAAATCTCGGTAATTATTTTCATTATCGATTAATGCTGGTTTTTCATTTCCAACATTACCAATTCTACATAATTTCATTGTTTACTCCTTCGGTTTAATAATAGGATAATTCATTTATTATTTCAACTTGATGATATATGAATGATTAATTAATTCAGTAATTTGTTGTTCTTGCTAATCTCGCCGCACCTCTAACGCCACTAGCATCTCCAAATTTTGGTTTTAAAAATGTTCCCTCAAATTCACCTCCGGCAACAAATTTTTTCATTTTTTGTTTAATCTCATCTAAAAAATCAATTTCATTTGAAACACCGCCTCCAAAAACAAATACATCTGGATCTATAATATTTACAACTGTTGCTAATGACATCGCTAATTGATCTTTATATTTATCAATTAGTTTTTCAGCATCTAAATCAAGTTTTCTGTGCATTTCAAAAATTTTCTGAGCAGTTAAATCTTTTTTAAATTTATTTTTAAATGCTTTTGAAATTCCTAAACCAGCAACATAATTTTCAATTTCTCCAGCTCTTAAATTTGTTTTTTTTATTTTAACTCCATCAATACAAACACTTGGAATTTGATTGTGTCCCCACTCTCCAGTTATTCCATTTGGTCCATTTACTATTCTTTTATCGATAACTAATCCACCACCAACACCAGAGCCTAAAATTACTCCAAAAACAATCTTATAATGTTTTCCAGATCCATCGATTGCCTCAGATAGAGCAAAACAATTAGCGTCATTTTCACAATAAATTTCTTTACCAATTTCAGATCTTAAATCTCTCTGTAGAGGTTTGCCGTTAATCCAAAAGGAATTAGGCGCATTTTTAACTAATCCAGTTTGAATAGAATGAATACCTGGATGACAAACACCTACTGGTAACTCTTTTCCAGCTTTTTTCTCTAAATCAATCACTATTTTTTTTATGACTGCTAAAGTATTTTTATAATCTTTTGGAACCTCTATTCTTTCTCTATGATGTTCATTACCACTATCGTCTAACAAAACATATTCTATTTTACTAGCCCCAAGATCAATCCCGATTTGCATAAATCATCTCATTATTTTTTGAATTTCTTTATAAGTAAACAATTTTGGTATCTTGCATGTAGTAGTTAATTTGACTGCCTTATTAGTTTTTGCAGAATTCATAGTGGATTGAATTAAATCAAGAACATGAAGTGATACCTCACCGTTACATCGATGAATTTTTTTTTTATCAATACAATAGGCCATTTCTGCCAGTCCTACTCCTCTGTAATTAGCATTAGTTGGGGACTCATTTGCTCTAGAACTTTGAGTTCTGATATTTATTCTTCCTAATCTCATACGATTTGTTTTAAATTCTTTCCAGGGATTACCTAATTTTTTACAAACAAAAACTGATCCACCAAACATATTTGGATCAGGGACAATCATTGATCCTTTAGTGCCATAAAGTTCTATATGATTTCTTTGATGGGCGATAACATCAAATGAAAGAGTTAATCTTATAATACTTCCATTTTTAAAAATTATTGTTGTAAAATATGTTGTTGGACACTCAACTTTAATTTTTTTTCCTTTTTTTGGTCCGATTCCAATTGTTCTAAAACTAGCACCTCTCATTAAACTTGCAGCTTTAACTTCTTTAGCAGGTCCAAGTAAATTTATTAAAGCAGTAAGATAATATGGGCCCATGTCAATAACAGGTCCTCCCTCTTTTTTTGCAAACCATGGTTCAGGATTAGGGTGATAAGATTGAACACCAGGAAAAGCAAAAATTGCATTTCCTAAATTTACTTTTCCAATGTTCTTATTTTCTAACAATTCTTTAGATTTTTGATTACCTCCACCTAAGAATGTATCTGGAGCGTTTCCTAAATATAATTTTTTTTTTTTTGAAATTTTAAGTAATTCTTTTCCATCTTTAAGGTTAATAGCCAAAGGTTTTTCTGAATAAACATGTTTTCCGTTTAATAAAGATTTTTTTGCAATTTGATAATGAACTTTTGGTGGTGTTAAATTTAAAATGATTTCTATTTTTTTATCTTTTAATAATTCATTTACAGAAACTGCTTGAATTCTATAGTTCTTAGCACATTTTTTTGCTGCTTCACTCTTTATATCGGCACATTTGACAATTTTAAAGTTATTAAAATACTTATGGGCTCTAAAATAGGTTTCCGCAATATGACCACAACCTATCAATCCAACTTTAAAAACTTTATTCATTTAGTTGATTTACACACCTTGTCTTTGTTTGGCTTTTCCCTCTTTATGTAATTTTAAAGCTTCTTCATTTTCTTTGGTGTTTGGAATTTCTAATGTTGGACTTTCCCAGTAAGCTGATCCCTCTAGCCATTGATATGAATGAGTTTTTATTGAAATAACATAAGTTACATCAGATTTTTTTGCTCTTTTAAATGCTTCTTCTAATTCAGAAATAGAATTTACTTGCTCAGATTTAGCTCCCATGCTTTCTGCATGTTTAGCAAAATCAACACCAACTAAATTTGGTGCATTAGAACTTTCTAGTAAACAATTATATTCTTTTCCACCTTTAAAAAGTTGAAGTCTATTAATTACAGCGTGACCACCATTGTCACAGACGATAATGATTAATTTATTATTTGTTATAACTGAGGAATAAATATCAGAATTATATAATAGGTATGAACCATCTCCAACAAATGCAATTACATCTTTATTTGGATTGGCCATTTTAATCCCAAGAGCCCCAGAAATTTCATAACTCATACAACTGAATCCCCACTCTGTTTCATGAGTATTTAATTCTCTTGGTCTCCAAACTTGAACCACTTCTCCGACTAAACCACCTGCTGCTGTTACTGCTATATCAGAAGGATCTGAATTTCTATAAATCGCACCAACTGCATGAGCATAGCTTGGTAATTTTTGATTTGTTGGACCACTTTCTTTATCGACGTATTCATTCCAAGATTTTAATTCATCTCTAGACTTTTTATACCAGTCATCATTTGCTTTCCAATTTCCTAAAGCATTTGAAAGTTCGATTAATGAAACTTTTGCATCCCCTACCACAGCTTGAGCTAAATGTTTATTTGCATCGTGTCTTGTTATATTTAATGAAACTAATCCAAAATCTGGATTTTCAAAATTTGCCCATGAGCCTGTTGTAAAATCAGCTAATTTAGTTCCAATGGCTATTGCAAGATCAGTTTTCTTTGCAAAATTATTTGCCGCTTTACCACCTAAACCACCAATAGGTCCAAGAAAATGTGAATGATCTCTTTTCATTGTAGAATAACCCATCACTGTTTGAGTAACAGGTATATTGTGTTTAATTGCAAAGTTTCCTAATTCTTCCATAGCATCTGAATAAAAAACACCCCCGCCGGAAATTATTATTGGATTTTTACAACTTTTAATTTTCTCTGCAGCTTTCTTTATTTCAAAATCATCTGGTTTTGGTCTTCTAATGTTGTGCACTCTCTCTTTAAAAAACTCCTCTGGATAATCGAACGTTTCACCTTGAATATCTTGACATAAAGATAAACAAGCTGGACCAGCATCAGCAGGATCTATCATTAATTGAATAGCTTGTGGTAAAGATTGCAAAATTTGTTCTGGTCTTGTAATTCTATCAAAATATCTTGTAACTGATTTAAAAGCATCATTTGCCGTTATTCCTGGATTATTAAAATGTTCAACTTGTTGAAGAACGGGATCTGGCATTCTATTTGCATATGTATCACCAGGTAAAAATAATATTGGTATTCTGTTACTCATAGCAACAGCTGCTGCTGTAAGTAAATTTGTAGATCCTGGCCCAACTGAACTTGTAGCAATAAAAATTTGTCTTCTTCTTTTAGCTCTCGAATATGCCACTCCAGTTAAAGCCATATTCTGCTCGTGATGGCCTCTATAAGTTGGGAGTTTATCTTTGTTCTCTTCTAAAGCTTGACCGAGACAAGCAACATTTCCATGTCCAAAGATACCAAACACTCCAGGAAAAAGTGGTTGTTTTTTACCATCAATTAATATTTTTTGAGCAATTAAGTGCTTAACTATTGCATGAGCACATGTAAGCTTTAATTTTTTCATAATTGAGTATATAAATCAAAATTATAAATTAATTTCACTAAAAAACTTAGAAATATTTTTATGTACGAAAAATTTGGGCAATTCATTGATGGGAAGTGGCAAAAATCTGAGAAAAATGAAAATTACGAAGTAATTAACCCTGCAACTGAGGAAATAATTGGTAAAGCGTCTAAAGCTGGAAGATCTGATGTTGAAAAGGCTCTTAAATCTGCAGAAAAAGGATTAAAAGTTTGGAGAAATACAGCTCCATGGCAAAGATCTTACATAATTAGAAAAATAGCAGACAAGATAAGGGAAAAGCAAAACGTTCTTGCGAAATGGTTAACTTTAGAAGTTGGAAAACCTTTAGCGGAGGGTGTAGGTGAAGCTGGTGGAGCTGCAGATATATTTGAATGGAATGCTGAAGAAACAAAAAGAATATATGGCCAAACTGTAGAAAGTCGATTTCCAAACACTAGAGTTCATGTTTATTATCAGCCAGTTGGCGTAGTTGCTGCATTAGTACCATGGAATTTTCCATTAATATTAGCATCAAGAAAAATATCAACTGCTCTTGCCGCAGGCTGTTCAGTGATTTGTAAACCAGATGTAATTACACCTGGAACCGTAATGGAATTAGTTGATATTTGTAGAGAAAGTGGAGTGCCTGAAGGAGTTGTAAACTTACTTTCTGGTGATCCTGCATCTGTTTCAGAACAACTTATAGAGTCAGATATTGTTAAAAAAGTTTCCATTACTGGTTCTACTAGAGTTGGAAAACTAATTTTGAAAAAAGCTGCAGATAAAGTTCAAAGAGTTACTATGGAACTTAGTGGTCATTCCCCTTTTATTGTTTTTGAGGATTCAAATATAGATACTGTAGCTGACATGGCAATTACAGCAAAATTTAGAAATAATGGTCAAGTTTGTATATCTCCAAATCGATTTTATATTCAAGAGAGTAAAAAGGATGAGTTTATAAATAAATTTATAGAAAAAACAAAAAAACTTAAAATAGGTAATGGATTAGATGAAGGTGTTCAGCTTGGACCAATGACTACAGCAAAAAGACTTAATGAAATAGAGGAACTTGTTGAAACAACGAAAAAAGAAGGTGCTAAAGTTTTACTGGGTGGAAAAAGACCACCTGGTTTTAATAAAGGTTATTTTTATGAGCCTACTGTTTTTGATAATGTAAAAGATGATTTTACAATCATGAAACAAGAACCCTTTGGGCCGCTAGTT
This sequence comes from uncultured Pelagibacteraceae bacterium, assembly GCA_902571375.1. Lineage (GTDB taxonomy): Bacteria > Pseudomonadota > Alphaproteobacteria > Pelagibacterales > Pelagibacteraceae > Pelagibacter. The sequence continues at coordinate 2,783 of CACGBP010000010.1, read as the reverse complement.
CCTATGCTGTCATTCAAAACTTTCGATGAGGTAATTGAGAGAGCTAATAATAATGATTTAGGTTTATGTAGTTATATTTACACAAATTCAATGGAGCGAGCTCACAAGGCTTCTGAGTTAATGGAAACTGGATGTGTTGCAGTTAATACAGCTGCTGTAGCAGTTGCTGAAGCACCTTTTGGAGGAATTAAACAGACTGGTTATGGTCGTGAAGGTGGATCAATGGCAATTAAAGATTATTTAAATATAAAGTATACTCATCTTGGTCTTAAAAATTAAATGAGAAAAAATAAAATAAAAAAGATGATGAGTGAAGGGAAACCAGTCATTAATGGTTGGCTTCAAATACCAAGCACTGTGTCTGCAGAGGCAATGGCCCATCAAGGTTGGGATTCTCTTACAATAGATATGCAACATGGACTAGTTGATTATTCAAATGCACTTCCAATGTTACAAACTATTTCATCTACAAATGTAACTCCATTAGCCAGAGTAAATTGGAATGAACCAGGTCAAATTATGAAAATATTAGATGCAGGTTGTTATGGAATTATTTGTCCAATGGTCAGTAACAAAGAAGAGGCTGAAAAATTTATACAAGCTTGTATGTATCCACCTAACGGATATAGAAGTTTTGGACCAGTAAGAGGGCTTATTTACGGTGGATCTGATTATGCCAAACACGCAGATCAAGAAATGCTTAAGTTTGCAATGATAGAAACTAAAGAATCTTTAGATAAGCTTGATGAAATAATGTCTGTAAAAGGTTTAGACGGTATTTATATTGGGCCAGCAGACCTTAGTTTAGCTATTGGTGAAGAACCAGGATTTGATAAACCAGAAAATTCAAAAGCATATTCTCAAATTCTAAAAATTTTAGAGCATGCAAAAAAAAATAAAATTTTTGCAGGTATTCATAATGGTACACCTGAATATGCTCTAAAAATGGTTGAGAAAGGATTTAATTTTGTAACAATTGGATCAGATCAAAGAGCTATGAGTGCTGGTGCTAAAGCAATAGTTGAAAAAATGAAAGGCTCATCAAATAAAAAAGAAGAGTCAAAAGCATATTAAAAGTGCCAGAAAAAAAGAAAATTCTTGTAATTCAAAACATTCATCAAGAAGGTATTAAGTTGCTCGAAGATAATTCCAGTTATGAATTTGAGATTTTTGATGAAATCAATGAAGATTTGAAAAAAAAAATAGTTGATTGTGATGCAATCTCAATAAGAACTGCAAAATTACCTAATGAGATAATTAGCTCTGCCAAAAAACTTCAGATTATTTCGAGACACGGCGTTGGTTACGATAATATTGGTTTAAAAAGTACCAAGGAAATTGGAGCAACCTTAACTATAACAGCAACTGCTAATGCTGTGGCCGTTGCAGAGCATGTAATGTTTATGCTTTTAAATATTTCAAAAAGAAAAGATATGTATGATCAATCGGTAAAATCTGGAAAATTTAATGATAGAAATAAATTACCAAAAACAATTGAGCTTTGGGGAAAGAATATTTTAATTGCTGGTTTTGGTAGAATTGGGCAAGCATTGATAAAAAGATGTTTAGGCTTTGAGATGAATGTTTTTGTATATGACCCTTATATAAATGATGAAAAAATAAAATCTTTGGGAGGAAAAAAAGTAGATGATATAAAAGATGCAGTTAAAGAAATGGATGCTATCTCTTTACATATGCCTCTAAACGATGAAACGAGAAATATAATAAACTATGATCTTTTAAGATCTATGAAAAAAAATTGTATTGTTATTAATGCAGCTAGAGGTGGAATTATTAATGAAGTAGATTTAGATAAAGCATTAAAAGAAAATTTAATCTTTGGTGCAGGTTTAGATGTATTTGAGACAGAACCACCTAAGTCTGATAATCCATTACTTAAAAATGATAAAGTTTTTTTAAGTCCTCACACTGCAGCATTCACTGAAGAATGTATGATTAGAATGGGAAAAGAAACAATACAGAATATTATTGATTTTTTTGAAAAAAAATTAGACAAATCTAAAATAATTAAACTTTAATTATGCGAATAAATTTAAAAAATTTTGGTCTTTTAGAAGCTTTAGTAACTTTATCAGTCATCTATGTTATTGGAATGCTTATATGGACAGCAAGTACCAGACCTGCAGTCGAGGCGAAAGCAAATCTAGTAAAAGAAAATCACCAAAAAGTTGTGGATTTTATAAATGGCGAAATAAATAATTGTGGAAATAATGATGAAGACAAGAAAACTATTTGGGGTGATGCCTGTAATGAAGAATGGATATCATCAAAAATAGTAAATTATATAAATAATAATTTAAATATTGAAAATCCTTTTTCAACAGATTCAAAAGTAAAAACTGATCCAGATCCAAGAATTAAAGCTGAGGGAAAAGCAGGACAATCAGTAGAGATGGGAGTAATTTTTGTTATGTCATCAAATTTTTTATCTGAACCTGGTTCTGAATGGGTTGTAGGAACATGTTTTAAATCTCCATGTGTTGCAGCAGGTAACAACGAATTAACTTCGCTTTATAGATAATTAATTTTTGAAAACTTCAATTTTAGATTTACTCAAAGTCTCAGTTAAATATTTATAACCTATCTTTGCATATTCAAATGGATTAGCTTTTGCTGGATCTTGTTCAGCTTCTACTACCAACCAACCTGAATAATTATTTTTTTTTAAAACTTCAAATAATGGTTTGTAATCGATACAACCATCGCCTGGAACAGTAAATGCACCTTCAAGAAAAGCTGCTCTAAAACTCAAATTTTCTTTT
>CACGBP010000009.1 GCA_902571375.1 uncultured Pelagibacteraceae bacterium | reverse complement strand
GTAACTTACAAGAGAGAATTACAACAACAAACAAAGGATCAATTACTTCTGTACAAGCTATTTATGTTCCAGCAGACGATTTAACTGATCCTGCGCCTGCAACTTCATTTGCTCACTTAGATGCAACTACAGTACTTTCTAGACAAATTGCAGAAATTGGTATTTATCCTGCTGTGGATCCATTAGACTCTACTTCAAGAATTCTTGATCCTAGAATAGTTGGTGATGAACATTATAGAGTTGCAAGAGAGGTTCAAAAAGTTCTTCAAACATATAAATCTTTACAAGATATTATTGCAATCTTGGGTATGGACGAATTGTCAGAAGAAGATAAATTAACTGTTGCAAGAGCTAGAAAAATCCAAAGATTTTTATCACAACCCTTCTTTGTTGCTGAAGTATTTACTGGATCACCAGGTAAGCTTGTAGATCTGGAGTCAACAATAAAAGGCTTTGATGCTATTTGCAAAGGTGAGTATGATCATCTTCCTGAAGCTGCATTTTATATGGTAGGTACTATTGAGGAAGCTATTGAAAAAGCTGAAAAAATGAAAAAAGATGCTGCCTAGTGAGTGAAGAATTTAAAATAGAAATTGTAAATCCAGACAAATCTTTTTTGTCTAAAGATGATGTGACTGAAGTAGTTGTTCCTGCTTTTGAGGGTGAAATGGGAATACTCAAAGATCATATTTCGATAATTTCATTTTTAAAACCAGGAATAATTACCATTCAAGCAAAATCTGGTGAAGAGAAATATTATGTAGAGGATGGTATTGTTGAGTTCAAAAATAACAATCTATCTGTACTTACCAGCTCTATCTTGAATTTGAAAGATATCGAAAAAAATAAATTAGAGGATTTGCTTAAACTTGCTGAAGAAGAAGCTAATAAGATGGACTTAAGTGACGAGTTGAAATATTTGGCTGATCAAAAAGTTGAAACTTTAAAATTACTCAACTAATTATTTTTTTTACTTTTTCTTTTAGTTCTTTGTAGACATTAAGTTTAAAATCTACCACAATTTCAGTGATTTTATCTATATCTACCCATTTCCATTCTAAAAACTCAGGATTAGTAGTTTTTATATTAATATCCTCATCTTTCCCTAAATACCTCATTAAAAACCATTTTTGTTTTTGACCTTTATATTTACCTTTCCAGATTATTCCCAATAAATTATCTGGTAACTCATAAGTTAAAGTACTATCAATTTCTTTAATTAATTTTACATTACTAATACTAGTTTCCTCTTTCAATTCTCTATATGCTGCGGTTAAAAGATCTTCGCCCTCATCTACTCCACCTTGAGGCATTTGCCAGAAATTTTTTGGATTATCAATTCTTTTAGCAACAAAAACTTTATTATGTTTGTTGATAAGAAAAATACCTACTCCATTTCTTAGAGGCAAATTTCTAAATTTTTCCTCCATTTTAACCGCTAAGTAGTTTGATTGCGTAATTTAGTTGATTATCCGTTTCAGTTTTAATTCTAAAATCATCTGACCCTTCACTTATCTCAATATCAGGTGATACTCCAACTTCAGAAATTGATTTTCCTGAAGGAAGATAATATTTTGCTACAGTTAATCGGATTGCTCCATTATTTTTAAGAGGAATAATCGATTGAACAGAGCCTTTTCCATAACTATTTTCTCCAAGTAGAATTGCTCTCTTATGGTCTTTTAGTGCTCCAGCAACTATTTCAGATGCTGAGGCTGATCCATAATTAATTAAAACAATTAAAGTTTTTCCTTTAGTTAAATCACCTTCATTTGCAAACCATTTTCTATTTTCAGAGGCTTTTCTACTTTTAGTGGAGACTATTTCACCATTATTTAAAAAAAAGTCAGAAATTTTAATTGCCTGTGAAAGTAGGCCGCCAGGATTATTTCTTAAATCCAATATATAAGATTTTATATTATTATTTTTTTCTAAATCTTTTATGTTTTTTTCAACTTGTTTACCACTATTTTCATTGAAAGAGGTTAGCCTAATATATCCAATATCTTTTTCTAAGAGTTCAGCTTTAACTGATTGAATTTGTATAACTTCTCTTATTATTTTAAATGTGAGCGCCTTTTTTTCTCCTCGTCTTCTAACAGTTAATTCTATCCCAGACCCAACTGGTCCTCTCATCAGATCAACTGCTTCACTTAAAGATTTACCCTGAACCTGTATGTTGTCAATTTTGACGATGTAATCCCCTGCTTTTATACCCGCTCTAGATGCTGGTGTATCATCAATTGGCGATATAACTTTAACAACTCCAGACTCCATTCCTACTTCAATACCAAGTCCTCCAAATTCACCACTAGTTTCAGTTTGCATTTCATCGAAGATTTCTGGAGACATATAAGCTGAATAAGGATCTAATGATTGCAAAAGACCATTAATTGCAGAGTCCATGCTTTCAGATTGGTTTATCTCATCAACATATTCTTTATTTATTTTTTCAAGAACCTCACCAAATAAATCAATTTTTTGGTAAATATTGGTCTCAGCAGATTTTACAGCATTAAGGTAAATAAAAAAAAAGGAAAATAAAATAAGTAAAGTTTTTTTAATCATATAATTAGTTTTTCTTTAGGAATTAATTCTGACCACATTTTTTCTAATTCATAAAATTTTCTTTTCTCAGGATGAAAGATGTGTACAATTATATCAATTCCATCAACCAATTTCCATTCGTTACTTTCTTTACCCTCAATTTTGGGATTAATAATCCCTTTATCTTTAAATTTATTTAAGACTTGCTCTGATAGAGATTGAATATGCCTAGATGATGTACCACTAGCAATAATCATATGATCAGCCATTGAACTTTTATCTTTAAGATCGATGCTAATTATGTCTTGTGCCTTATTGATATCTAAAGTTTGAATAATAGTTTGTTTAAGATCTGTATTTTTATCCATTAATTATTAAAAGATTATCAAATTTTTCTTAATTGAGAAGAAGAAATATTGACCTTATTAAAGTTTATAAATTTCAATTTTTCTTTATTCAGGGTTTTATAAGTCTTTGAATTAAGTGATTTTTTTTTATATCCTTGTCGATCAAACACTATAAGAGTGCACTTTTTTGAAATAATTTTCCATTTGTGCCATTTATGAAAATTAATTAAATTATCAGCTCCCATTATAAAAAAAACTTCATTCTTTATATTTTTAGCGAAGAAATTTATTAGATTAACAGTTTTGTTAGATCTAACTTTGTTTTCAAAGCATTTTACTTCAATAAATTTTATTTTTTTTGTAATTTTTTTACAAAGATTAATTCTAGCTGAAAGATCAAGATGACTTTTTTTTTTAAAAGGATTTTTTTTTGTAATTGCCCAAAAAATTTTTTTAAGTTTAAGTTTTTTTGCAGCTACTTTTGAAATAGCTAAATGACCTTTATGAGCTGGGTCAAAAGAACCTCCTAAAATTCCAATTCTATTTTTTTTTATTCCCAAATTATTTCCTTATTACACCTTTACTCGTCACTTGATATTTATAAGAAACCAATTGATTGAGGCCAACAGGGCCTCTTGGTGGAAGTATATTTGTAGAGATTCCTACTTCACCTCCAAATCCAAATTCTTGGCCATCGGCAAATTGTGTTGATGTATTATGCATAGCAATTGAACTTTTTACCTCATTCAAAAATTTTTTAGCAGACCTTTTATTTTGTGTAATAATACAATCTGTGTGCATAGTTCCATATTTATTTATATGGCTTATTGCTTCATTAATATTTTTCACAGATTTAACTGAGACGATTGGTGATAAGTATTCTTTTGACCAATCTTTGTTTGTGGCTTTTTTGATTTTTTTACCATAAGTCTTTCTAATTTTATTATCACCTATAATTTTACATCCATTTTTTTCTAAATTTTTTAAAATTCTATTTCCAAATTTTTTAATTATCTTTTCATGTAACAGAATTGTTTCTGTGGCCCCACAAATTGCTGTGTTTCTTAACTTGGCATTATGAATAATTTTATCTGCAATTTTAGGATTTGCATCTTTGTCGACATAAGAATGACAAATTCCCTCTAAATGGCCAATTATAGGCACTGTAGAAAGATCTTGAACCTTTTTTACTAAACTTTTTCCTCCTCGAGGGATGATTATATCAATGAAATTATTCATCTTAGTTAAAAGAAAATCAACAACTTTTCTATTTTTTACATTTACAAACTGAACAAAGTTCTCATCTAAATCATTTTTTTTGCAAAGACTTTCTAAATAATTTTGAAAGAATAAAATTAGAATTAAATGCCTCTGTACCACCTTTTAATATTACTGTGTTACCAGATTTAAAACATAGTGAGGCCACATCAGAAGTCACATTGGGTCTACTTTCATAAATTACCCCTATAATACCAATAGGGATTGATATCTTTGAAATATTTAAACCATTTGGTCTTCTCCATTTTTCTAAAACTATATTTGTAGGATCTTTTAATTTAATAATATTTTTTATTGAATTAATTATATTTGAAATTTTTTTGTCATCTAAGATAAGTCTTTTTATTAAATTATCTTTTATTCCTTTTTTAATGGCATTTTTTACATCTTTTTTATTTTCTTTAATTATCAATTTTCTATTTTTTTCTATTAGATGATAGTAATCTTTTAAAACTTTATCTTTCTTTTTTGAGCTTAATTTATTAATAAAAGCCTTTTTTGATTTTTTACCAATATTTATTAATAAATTTTTCATTATATTTTAACCATATCATCTTTATGTACTACTTCAGATTTTGAAATATACCCAAGTATTTTTGGAATCTCATTTGAATGACATCCTATAATTTTAACTATTTCTTCAGAAGAAAAAGAGCTTAAGCCTCTTGCAAACTCATTGCGTTTGATATCTATAATTTTTATGTGATCACCTTTATTGAATTTACCAGATACTTTTTTAATACCTGCTGCCAATAAACTTTTTCCGTTCGTAAGTGCCTTTTTAGCACCCTCATCTATTGTAAGTTCCCCCTTCGGCGAAATAGAACTAATTATCCATTTTTTTCTAGCCTGTAATTTTGATATCTTTGAAACAAACAATGTGCAATTATTTTTTTTTTCTATTTGATCAATAGGGTTTAGATACAATCCATTAGCAATTATCATATCACAACCAGCAAGGTTACAAATCTTTGCTGCTTCAATTTTAGTATTCATTCCTCCTTTGCCAAATTCTGTTGTACCTTTGATGTTAATGTTATTTATATCCTTATCTAAATCATTTACTTTTTTAATTAGCTTAGCGTCTTTAAATAATTTTGGGTTTTTAGTGAATAGTCCATCAACATCTGATAATAAAATTAAAGTATCAGCATTCGTGATTTGCGCAACCCGAGATGCCAATCTATCATTATCACCATATTTTATTTCAGAAGTAGCTATAGTATCATTTTCATTTACAATAGGTATATAATCAAGCTCAAATAAATTTTCAAAAGTTCTTTTTGCATTTATTGACCTTCTTCTTTCTTCAGTATCCTCTAAAGTTAATAAAATTTGAGAAATATTTAATTTAAACTTTGAAAATGTTTGAGAAAACAAGTTCATCAATTCTATTTGCCCAACAGAGGCTATAGCTTGGCTTTTATCTAATTTTAAATGAGTTTTTTTATAATTCATTTTTTTACACCCCAAAGCAATTGCACCTGAACTAACAATAATAATCTTTTTATTTTTAGCTTTAAATTTTTTTATATCTTTTGCAAAACTTGATAACCATTTTTTTCTAATTGTTCCTTCTTTATTGACCAGAAGAGATGATCCAATTTTTATTACAATTATTTTTGAATTTTTAAGATGCATAAGATATTAATTTTGCTTTAATTTTAGATATAGTTTTTTTTTCTAATGTGGACATTGTAATTACCTCAGATTGTGTACTTTTTGAAAAATTATTAACAATGTCTTTTACTTTTTTTTTATCTATTAAATCTGTTTTATTTAAAACTATCAGTTCCTTTTTTTTAGATAGTTTATTGCTATAATTTTTTAATTCTTTTTTTACCTGATTATAACTTTTTTTAATATCATCATTAGTAATATCAATCATATGTAAAAGAGATTTACATCTTTCAACATGTTTTAAAAATTGTATACCAAGACCAGTGCCCTTATGTGCTCCTTCAATTAAACCTGGTATATCTGCAATTGTAACTTCTTTATCATCATAACTAGCCACACCAAGATTAGGGTTTAAAGTTGTGAATTGATAGTTCGCAATTTTTGGATTTGCATTAGTTATAGCTGCCAACAAACTTGATTTTCCAGCATTAGGCAAACCAATTATTCCGATATCAGCAATTGTTTTAAGTTGTAGCCAAATAGTAAATTCTTCTCCAAGAGTGCCCTTAGTAAATTTTCTTGGCGCTCGGTTAGTTGAGCTTTTAAACCTAGTATTTCCAAGTCCACCTTTGCCCCCAGCAGCTACTACAAATTCCTCTCCTATTTTTATAAAATCAAAAATTAGAGTTTTATTGTCCTCCTCAAACACTTGAGTTCCTAATGGAACTTTAAGAATTAAATCTTCTCCGCTTTTTCCTGTTCTATTTTGACCTGAACCATTTTCTCCTCGTTTAGCTTTATGATGTTGTTGGTATCTATAATCAATTAAGGTGTTAAGATTTCTCTCTGCTTTTAAAATAACTGAGCCTCCGTTTCCACCATCACCACCATCTGGTCCACCATATTCAATAAATTTTTCTCGTCTGAAACTTGGAGATCCATCACCTCCGTTTCCGGCTTTAACATAAATTTTTACTTGGTCTAAGAATTTCATAATACAACACTATTGTTAAGTTGTACTATTAATTGGGTTTTACTGAAACAAAAGTTCTATCTGATTTAGTTTTTTTAAAAACTACTTTACCTTTTATTACTGAAAAAATTGAGTGGTCTTTGCCCATACCTACATTTTCTCCTGGAAATATTTTTGTACCTCTTTGTCTAACAATTATGTTGCCAGGTATAACAGTTTCCCCTCCATATTTTTTTACACCAAGTCTTCTTCCAGCACTATCTCGTCCATTTCTTGATGATCCACCTGCTTTTTTTGTTGCCATAACTGATACCTATTTACTTATTTCTTTCTTCGACACTTCTTTTTTTGGAGTTTTTGAAACTTTTTCAGCCTCAGATAAAACTTTACCATCTTTTGAAAAAATTTTATTAATTCTTATCATCGAATACTGCTGTCTATGACCATTTTTTCTTCTTGAATTTTGTCTTCTTCTTTTTTTAAAAATTAAAACTGTTCTATTTTTACTATTTTTTATTAAATCTGCTTCAACTTTTGCTCCTTGTACAATTGGAGCCCCTATTTCTATCACTTTGTTATCCCCATAAGCTAAAATTTCTTTAAACTCTATTTTAGAGTTTTCTTTAGAGTCTGGTAATTTTTCAATTTTTAATATTTCACCAGATTTAACTTTATATTGTTTTCCACCTGATTGTATAACTGCAAATGACATAGCTTTTAGTAATTTTTTAATTATCGCAATATAATCAGAGCAACCTTTTAGTCAAGCATATTAGCTAAAAATTATCCTTTAAATCTCTTAATTTTGAAAAGCTTTCTACATCTTTTGCTCTTAAAAAGATATTACACTCTAATTCCTCTTTTAAAGTTGAAGGTATTGTAGGAATTCCTTTTTCTAGTTGTTTTTCTATTTTTTCTATTTTTTTTTGCAATTCTTTGTTTTTAGAATCGTATTTTCTGCAAAATTTTGCATTATTTAGAGTGTATTCATGACCACAATATATTTTTGTTTCTTTCGGTAAAGCTTTAATTTTGTTTAAAGACTCAAACATTTCTCCATAAGAACCTTCAAATATTCTTCCACAACCAAGAGAAAACAGTGTATCTCCTGTAAAAATTAATTTTTCTTTAAAAAAATGAAAACAAATATGTCCAGAGGTATGCCCAGGTATATGCATTATTTTAGCTTCAAAGTTTTCAGCTTTCCATATTTGATTATCTTCTAACAAAATGTCTATCTCTGGTATTCTGTCTGAGTCTGCTTTGAAACCTATAACTTCTGATCCATATTTTCTTTTTAAGTCTTTATTTCCACCAATATGATCATAATGATGATGAGTATTAAGAATATATCTTAATTCTATATTCTTATTTTCCAGGAAATTTATTATTGGTTTAGACTCACTTGGATCTACTACACAAGCAGAATTGCTACTATCGTCTATGATTAAATAACTGTAGTTATCCCGAAGACAAGATATAATTTCAATGCGCATATTATTTTTCTATTAAAAATATACCAAGATCTGCAAACAAATTTTTAATCCCTAAATTATTACTATTTATTAATGATGTATTTATATTATTTAAAGCAAGCGATTTAAATATCTTTATTTCTTTTGATTTAACAAAATAAAAAAAATCTTTTATTGTGCACATATGTAAATTAGGTGTATTATACCATTCATCTGGTAAAGTTTTTGTAATAGGCATTGTTCCCTTAAATAATAAGTGAAATCTTACTTTCCAATATCCAAAATTAGGAATAGTTACTATCGCTCTTTTTCCAACTCTCAAAAGTTCATCTAAAACTAATTCAGGATTAAGAAAAGCTTGAAGTGTTTGACTTAAAACGACGTAATCAAATGATTTATCTGGAAACTGTTGTAAATCTTTCTCAGCATTTCCTTCGATTACTGTTAAACCTTTTGCAATACATTCTTGCACTTTTTCTTTTGAAATCTCTAATCCTCTTATATTTACATTTTTATTTTCTTTTAAAAATTTCATAAGAGTTCCATCAGCACAACCTACATCTAAGACCTTTTTATCTTTTTCAATCAAATCTGCTATTACTTTAAATTCATTTTTCATCATATGATTTATCTAAAAAGTTTTTTAATGCATTTAAAAAATCTGGTACATCCAATAAAAATGAATCATGGCCTTTATCAGACTCAATTTCTACAAATCCAACATCAGCTCCTATAGAGTTTAAAGCAATTACAATATCTTTATTTTCTTGAGTTGGATAAAGCCAATCTGAGGTAAATGAGATTATAAAAAATTTTGCTTTTGTATTTATAAATGCATCCGAAAGATTGCCTTTAAATTGTTTGGATAAATCAAAATAATCCATAGCCCTGGTTATATAAAGATAACTATTTGCATCAAATCTATCTACAAAAACTGATCCTTGATATCTCAAATAACTTTCTATTTGAAAATCAGCATCAAACCCAAATTTAAGATCTTCTCTTTCTTGTAATTTTCTGCCAAATTTTTCCTGTAATCCCTTTTTAGATAAGTATGTTATATGAGCTGCCATTCTAGCTACAGCTAATCCTTTCCCAGGGTTTGTTTTGTTTGATGTGTAGTTTCCATTTTTCCAATCACTATCAGCTGTGATAGCCTGTCTACCCAGTTCGTTAAAAGCAATATTTTGTGCTGAATGACTAGAGGTAGTTGCTATTGGGATTACTGTTTTAGATTTATCAGGAAAGTTGCTAATAAATTGAAGAACTTGCATTCCCCCCATTGAACCACCAGCTATGGAAAAAAGTTGATTAATACCAAAATGTTCAAGTAAATTATATTGTGCATTTACCATATCATTAATAGTGATTACTGGAAAATTTGTTCCAAAAATATTTTGGTCAGAATCTTTGTGACTTGGTCCATATGAACCCATACATCCACCAATTACATTAGAGCAAATAACAAAATATTTATTTGTATCTATAGCTTTATTGGGACCCACTGCATAACTCCACCAGCCATCTTTTTTGGTTACAGGATTTGTTCCTGTTACAAATTGATCTCCCGTTAGAGCATGAAAAACTAGTATAGCGTTATCTTTTTTAGAATTAAGAGAACCGTAAGTTTCGTAGGCAATCGGAAAATCTTTAATAGTTTTTCCACAGTCTAATTTTAATGGTTTTTTAATAATTAGTGTTTTTATGTTTTTCTCAGTATTCATAGTTTAGCCTATTTTGAATTGTGAGAAAAAAAACTATTTTAGCGGTTTTTTTTAAGCGCTCGCAATTCAGATAAATCAGCGCATAATTTTTTTACTAGAACTTATTTATTATGTCAATTTTTTAAAAAACCTCTTATTATCTATAAAATTTTGTAATTTTATCTATAAAGAACTCATAAATTAAAAAAAATGATAACTCCAAATTTTAAAAAATTTAAAATTGAAGCTTATAAGCCTGGTAAATCGAAAGTCAAAAGGCTCAGTAAGGTAATTAAGCTTTCTGCAAATGAATCTGCTTTAGGCATGAGTCCAAAAGTTAAGAAAATATTATTAAACAAAAATCTTCTTTTAGATAAATATCCTGATGGAAAATCTCAAAATTTAAGAAAAGAGATTTCTAAAGCTTATAAATGCAATTCAGAAAAAATCATTTGTGGAGCAGGATCAGATGAAGTTATTCAAATGATATGTCAATTATTTTTGAACCCAAAAGATGAGGTTTTGGTTCCAGAGTATAGTTTTTTAATGTACAGAATTTATTCAAAAATTGTCGGTGCAAAAGTTATATTTGCAAAAGAAGTTAATTTTAAAGTTTCAGTAAAAGAAATTTTAAAAAAAGTTACAAATAAAACTAAAATTGTTTTTATTGCCAACCCAAATAATCCAACAGGAACTTATTTGACTAAAAAAGAGGTTTTGTATTTAAGAAAAAAATTAAATAAAAAAATTTTATTAGTTATCGATGATGCCTATGCGGAATATATGACAAATAAAGATTATTCATCTGGGTTAAATTTATTTAAGAATAAAAATAATGTTTTCATCTTAAGAACTTTTTCTAAAATATTTGGATTAGCATCTTTAAGAGTAGGATGGGGATATGGATCAAAAAAAATAGTAGATGCACTAAATGTTATAAAACCTCCATTTAATGTAAATGGTATTGCTCAATTAGCTGCTTCCGAGTCACTAAAAGATAAAACATTTGTCATTAAATCAGTTAGACATAATTTATTGTATTTCAAAAAAATTAAAAAGTTTCTTGAAACATATAATATTTACTCTAATTCAGTTTCGGCAAATTTTTTATTACTTAATTTTGACAAATGTAAGTATTCAGCCAAATATTTATTTGGAAAACTTAAAAATAAGGGAATCATATTAAGATCAACTGAAGATGGTTATAATATAAAAAATAAATTAAGATTAACTATTGGAAATAAAAAAGAAAATTTAAAGTTTATGAGTGAGGTTAAAAAAGTATTAAAAAAATGAAAAATATTTTAATTATTGGTTGTGGGTTACTAGGTTCATCTTTATTAAGACGCATAAATAAAAAAAAAATAGCAAAAAAATTATTTATCTATGAAAAATCAAAATCAAATATTGCTAAAATAAAAAAATTAAAGTTACCTGGAACAATTGTTAAATCATTAAAGATAGGTGTAGTTAATTCAGATTTAATTATTTTTTGTACGCCAATGAGTGAATATAAAGATATTATTTTAAAAATTAATAGGTTTATATCATCAAAAACATTGATTACTGATATTGGATCATCAAAAATTGAAACTTCCAAAATAATTAAAAGATTTTTAAAGAAAGGTGTTCATTGGATACAAAGTCATCCAATAGCTGGATCAGAAGTAAGTGGCCCAGAGCACGGGAAAGAAAATATGTTTATTGATAGATGGTGCATAATTATAAAAGAAAAAAATACCAAAAAAAATAACTTAATTACTCTTACTAAATTTTGGAAAAAAATTGGGTCAAAAGTGGTTGTGATGAATGCTGAAAAACACGATAAAATTTTTTCCATCACCAGTCATTTACCACATTTAATTGCTTATAATTTAGTAAAATCTGCACAAGATTTTGAGAAAAGACAAAATTTTGGGTTAATCAAATACAGTGCTGGTGGATTAAGAGATTTTTCTAGAATTGCGGCATCAAATGAAATCATGTGGAGAGATATTTTTTTTAATAATAAAAATAATATTTCAAAAGCAATTGATTTATTTATAAAAAATTTGAAGCAATTTAAAAAAGATATCAATTCAAAAAATAATAAGTCTATTGTAAAAAAACTTATTCAAACTAAAAAAGTAAGATCAAAAATCATTAAATTGAAACAAGATATTGATAAACCTGACTTTGGTAGAAATTAATATTTTATTTTGGATATTTTTTTTACTTTAAGTTTGGCAGTTTTTTGTATTCTATTAATTGTCTCTATAATTGGCATAATAATTACTTTTTTTTCTGGCCCATAAGCATGAATTAGTTGTTTAGAATTTAAACACATAGCAACATGTCCTTTCCAAAAAATAATATCTCCTTTTTTAAATTTTCTTTTTTTTAAATTCTTTTTTGTAAACTTAATTTGATCTTTTGTATCTCTTGGATAAAATGAGTCATTGTAATAAAAGAATATTTGCAATAATGCAGAGCAATCAATACCTTTAAATGTTTTTCCACCCCAAACATATCTTACACTCAAAAATTTTTTAAATATTTTTATAAAATTTTTTTCTTTATGATTTAATTTCTTTATATCTGTTTTTTTAACCCACTTATTTTTCTCAATCTTCATGTAATTCCTATTTTTTTCTAAAACTGATAACTTAGAAGCAAATGGAAGCCAATTGTTCGTTCTAATTCTGGGTTTTTTAAAAATTCTTGCTTTAATTGTACTAACTTTATAATTAGGGTTAAATTTATCTACATAATTTGAGTTTTTTATAAACCCTTTATAGTTATCAAATAAAGTTTTAATTTTAATCCAATTTTTTCTTTTTGATAAAATTTTAAATTTTTCACCATACATAATTTGCGAAGTCACTTCTGATGTCTTTAAGGGTTTTTTATAGATATTAGAATAACTACCTAGAAAAAAAAAATTATTTTGCACCAATTTTAATTTTATTTTTTATTAACCATAAAAAAACTAACGAAGGAATTACCATAATGGTAGTTAAGACAAAAAATGTTCCCCAATCACCATTTAACCAATCAACTAAAGCTCCTGAAGATGAAGCTAGTGTAGTTCTTCCTGCAGTACCGATTGAGGCAAGTAATGCATATTGAGTTGCTGTATATGTTCTATCAACTAATAATGATATGAAAGCAACAAAAGCCACTGTTGCAAAAGCAGCAGTAATATCATCAGCTATCACGGCAATCGCAAATAAAATCTCAGATTTTCCAGTCCATGCTAAGACTGCAAATAAAAGATTTGTTACAGCCATCAAGCCTCCTGCAAAGAACATGGTTTTAATTGTTCCTGCTCTCATTGCCATTATGCCGCCTAATAAAGTGAATACAACTGTTGTAATCCAACCAAGTCCTTTTGAATAAATTGCAATTTGACCTTTTGAGAAGCCGATTTCTTTATAGAAGACAATAGACATTCTTCCCATGAAAGCTTCACCTATTTTAAATAAAAAAACAAATCCTAAAATTCCTGCTGCAATTGCAAAACCATTTTTTTTGAAAAAACTGATAATAGGACCTCCGATAGTTCCAGTAATATAGGCAACAAAATTTGTAATCGCATTTCTGGAACCAAGTTTTTCTTCAATAAGTTTATCCGTTTCTTTTTGTTTAATTTGTCTATCTGTTTCCAATGGTTCGTGGACAAAAAGTAATCCAATATTCATCAGAATTATTAAAATGCCTAAAACTAGGAAAGTAGTTTGCCAATAATTTGTTACACCAAAATTTTGAAAGAACTCAGCTGTAAATAGAGCAACAACACCTCCTAATTTGTAACCTGTCCACCATCCAACCACTGCCATTGCTGCACCAGCTGCCATTGATTTTCCCTCATTTTCATTAATTTGCTCAATTCTTAAAGCATCGACAGTGATGTCTTGAGTGGCTGAAGCTATTGCAATAATTAATCCTACTGATATCAACAAAGCTAAATTTTGTGTAGGATTTATAGCACTCCAAACTAATAGACTTAAAAGAATGATTATTTGCATTAGAACAATCCATCCTCTTCTATGACCTAGTCTTTTGGTTAGAAATGGTATTTGAATTCTATCGATTAAAGGTGCCCATAAATAATTAAATGCATATACAGCAAATATTAATCCTGCCCATCCAATAGTCGATCTACTTAAGCCTTCTTCTTTAAGCCAAAGACTTAAACTACTTGCAATCAATACCCATGGAAAACCACTAATAGAGCCTAAAAGCAAAATTCTAAGCATTCGAATATCTTTGTAAACTGATAGGGATTGAGTCCACGAAGTTTTTTGAGCTTCTGACATAATTAATTCCTCCAAAAAGAAGGTAAGAATAATACTAGTATAGCGAATAGTTCAAGTCTACCTAAAATCATTCCCAAAGTTAGTATCCATTTTGATATATCTGGAAGTGATGAAAAATTGCCATTAGGGCCAATTATTGATCCTAATCCAGGACCTACATTAGATATTGATGTTGCTGCTCCAGAAATAGCAGTTATAAAATCAAGACCAGTTAAAGATAGTAATGCCGTAATTATAAAAAAGATTAGTAAATACATATATATAAATGAAATTATTGAAGCAATAAATTTATTATCAACAGGGTTTTGATCATATTTTAGAACAAAAATACCTTTTGGAAAAATTATTTTTTTCAAATGATTTTGAATAAAAGAATACAAAATTTGTATTCTAAATATTTTTATTCCACATGTTGTTGAGCCTGCACAACCACCAATAAACATAAGACCTAAAAATAAAATTATTGGAAAACTACCCCAATCATCATATTTAGCATTTACATATCCAGTCCCAGTCAAGATGGAGACAACATTAAAAACAATAGATCTTAAATTTAATTTTTCTGTAGAATTGATGATTAAGTATATTACTAAAATAATAATACTAAAAATAATAATTTTCAAAAATGTTTTGATTTGTATGTCTGAAAAAAATATCTTTTTATTTCCACTTAGAAACTTAATATAAGCTATAAAGGGAAGACTTCCCAAGATGATAAATATCATTGCAGAAATTTCTATGGAAATACTATTAAAAAATCCAATAGATTCATTATAATTCGAAAAACCCCCAGTAGCTATTGTTGTCATAGAGTGAGTTAAGCTATCAAAAGTATTCATTCCTAAAATTCTATAAGAAAAAGCACATAGCGCAGTTAATCCTGAGTAAATATAAATTAATCTTAGTGCAATTTCTTTTGATTTAGGTAAAATTTTTTCTGATGAGTCATTGCTTGAAATTTTAAATAATTGCATACCACCAACATTCATTATGGGCATTAGTGTAATGGCCATTACAATTATTCCTATACCTCCAAGCCATTGTAAAATTGCTCTCCAAAACAAAATTCCTTTTGGTATATTTTCAAGATCAGAAATAATTGTTGAACCAGTAGTTGTAATGCCGGACATGCTTTCAAAAAAGGCATTAGTGAACGAAAATTTAATCTCTGAAAAAACAAATGGAAGTGATCCGAAAATCGCAATACTTAGCCAAGACAATGCTGTTAATAAAAAGGCTTGTTGCAAATTCAATTTTTTATCATGATCTAAATTTGATAAAAAAAATAATGTCCCAAATACCATTGTCACGATTGAAGAGCTTAAAAAAGATACATCAACTTCATTGTATAAAAGTTGTATAATTACAGGAATCAACATAAAAATTCCTAGGATTATTTGAAGAATTCCTAGTGTGAAAAAAACAGTTTTATAATTAGACATTTTGAAAGAACATTATTTTATGGTAAATAAATTTCAACTCTATAAGAATTAGTTAAATCACTAATTTAAGATTTTATTTGATTTATTCATGATTAAAAAAGAAAATTTAGACAAAACAAGTGCTTGGCCTTTTGTTGAAGCTAAGAAAATGCTTCGAGAGAGAAAAGCTTTAATTGAAAAAAAGGGAAAAATAACTCTCCAAACAGGTTATGGTCCTAGCGGCTTACCACATATCGGAACTTTTGGAGAAGTTGCAAGAACCTCAATGATGGTAAATGCTCTTAAGCATCTTACTGATTTGCCAACAGAAATAATCACTTTCTCTGATGACATGGATGGTTTAAGAAAAGTTCCAGATAATGTTCCTAAAAAAGATTTATTAGAAAAAAATTTACACAGACCGCTTACTCAGGTTCCTGATCCATTTGAAAAATTTAATAGTTTTGGTGAACATAATAATGAAATGTTAAAAAATTTTTTAAATAATTTTAATTTTAAATATAGTTTTAAAAGCTCAACTCATCTTTATAAATCTGGTTTTTTTAATTCCTCTCTTCAGACAATATTAGATAACTATGATGAAATAATGAAAATTATTATACCAACACTGGGCAAAGAACGTCAAAAAACTTACAGCCCATTTTTGCCAATATGTCCTGATACTGGGCATGTTCTAGAAATTCCAGTAAAAAAAATTGAAAAGGATAAATCTGTAATTATTTTCGACAATAATGGTAAGGATTTGGAGAGAAGTATTTTAGATGGAAATTGTAAATTACAATGGAAAGTTGATTGGGCTATGAGATGGTATGCTCTTGATATTGATTTCGAAATGTACGGTAAAGATCTTATTGAGAGTGCAATATTATCTACAAAAATAATCAGATTAATTGGAAAAACAAATCCTTCAGGATTTGCTTATGAACTGTTTTTAGATGAAAAGGGTGAAAAAATTTCAAAATCAAAAGGCAACGGCATAACAATTGATCAGTGGCTTCAATATGCATCGCCAGAAAGTTTATCATTATACATGTATCAAAATCCCAAAAGGGCAAAAAAACTTTATAAAGATATAGTGCCCAGAACTGTAGATGATTATTTAGATTTTGTCGAAAAAGCAAAAAATCAAAACGAACTACAATTATTAATGAATCCAGTCTGGCATGTTCATAACAGTGAAATACCTGAAGAAAAAATGATCATGTCGTTTTCAATGCTTCTAAACCTAGTAGAAACAAGTAATGCAGACAATAAAGAACTTTTATGGAAATTTGTAAAAAGATATAAAACGGATATTTCAGAAAAAAATCACCCCATCTTTGACAAACTAGTTGGTTATGCAATAAAATATTTTAACGATGTTATCAGATTAAAAAAAAAATATAAAAAACCAAATAAAGAAGAAAAACTTGCTCTTGAAGCTTTGGTAAAAAACTTAGATAAATGCAACGACAAAATGAAACCAGAGGATATTCAGACTTTGATTTATTCCACTGGAAAAGAAAATGGTTATTCGGAAAATCTGCGAGATTGGTTTAAATTGATTTACGAAGTAGTATTTGGTGATGAAAATGGACCACGAATGGGTTTTTTTATAAGTTTTTTTGGTGTTAAAGAAACAAAAGATCTTATATTAAATAAAATAAAATAATGTTCTCAAATTTAAGATCTTTAATTTTTAAAATAGATCCTGAAACAGCACACAATCTGGCGATAAAATCATTAAAATTTAACTTTGTTCCAAATATAATTGAAGAAGATAAAAATAATCCATTATTTAAAACAAAATTATTTAATAAAGATTTAGACAATCCAATAGGGATGGCAGCAGGTTTTGATAAAAATGCAGAGGTATATAATTCATTGTTTAAACTAGGATTTGGTTTTGTTGAAGTAGGGACCGTAACTCCGTTAAAACAATATGGAAATCCTAAACCAAGAGTATTTAGATTAGTTGAAGATGAAGCTCTAATTAATAGACTTGGTTTTAATAATTTAGGTGCAAAAAATATTTTAGAGAGAATTAATCGAAACAACCCAAAGGGTTTACTTGGAATAAATATTGGACCTAATAAAGATACACAGGAAAAAATGAGTGATTATATTGAATGTCTAAAAACTTTTAATGATGTTGCAGATTATATTACAATTAATATTTCATCCCCAAATACAGAGAATTTAAGAAGCTTTCATAACCAAAAAAAATTAGATGAATTGTTGCAAACACTGGATAAAGAGAAGAAAAATTTAAATTCAAAAACACCAATCGTCGTAAAAATATCCCCAGATATTAATGATCAAGAAATTGAAAAAATTTCAGAAGTTCTTTTGAGTAATAATATCGAAGCAGTCATAATTTCAAATACATCAGACTCTACAAGAAATAACTTAAAAAACATTCAAGGCCATCAAAAAGGTGGTTTATCTGGTAAACCTATAGAATTAAAGTCTACAGAACTAGTGAGAAAATTTTACAAAATCTTAAATGGAAAAATTAAAATTATAGGAGTTGGTGGAGTTGACTCCGGCAGAACTGCATATGAAAAGTTTATTGCCGGTGCAAACTGTGTTCAGCTTTACACAGGAATGGTTTTTAGAGGTCCAAATATCGTTAACTTGATAAAAAAAGAGTTTAAAGAATTATTATTAAAGGATGGTGTTAAAAACTTTAGTGAAATAATAGGAAAAACAAAATAACTTAAATCTAATAAACTTGACGTTAACAAAATCTAACTTTATATAGTCTTTAAATTTTATGACAAAAAAATGTGAACTTACTGGCAAGAATCCTATGAAAGGTCATAATGTTAGTCACGCTAATAATAAGACTAAAAGAAGATTTTTACCAAATTTAAAAAAAGTAAAATTTACAAGCGAAGTTTTGAAAAGAAGTTTGAAACTTACCGTTAGTAATGCAGGTGTAAGATCTGTAGATAAAAAGGGAAGTTTTGACGAATTTTTAAAAACAGTAAAGAATAAAAATATATCAACTCGTTTAAAAAAATTAAAAAAAAGCTTACTAATTAGATCTCCATATAAAAAAAAAACAGCTCAATCTAAAACAGCTTAATGAGTAAATCTTTTATTCTTCTATCATTCTTGATGGGAGTAATTGTTTTAACTTCAAACTACCTTGTTCAGTTTCCAGTAAATTATTATGGATTAAATGAAATCTTAACATATGGAGCTTTTAGTTACCCAATAGCTTTTTTAATTACTGACTTGGCAAATAGGTCATATGGAAAAATTATAGCAAGAAAAATTGTTTATTTGGGTTTTTTTTTAGGAATTGCTTTTACGGTTTTGTTTTCAACTGACTTTGCGGATTTTATATCAATTAGAATCGCAATTGGATCTGCGGTAGCATTCCTTACTGCTCAACTTTTAGACGTTCAAATCTTTGATAATTTAAGAAAAAAAAAATGGTTTATTGCCCCATTAACATCATCAATGATTGGATCAACTGTTGATACTTTCTTATTTTTTTCGATTTCTTTCTATGGAACAGTCGTTCCCTGGTTTACTTTAGCATTAGGCGATCTTGCAGTTAAGATATTTGTAGCAATTTTAATGTTAATTCCATTTAGATTGCTACTGAAGACATTTAAGCCAATTTAAGTTTAATATAAATATTTATAAGTCAAAATTTTATACGCTAATTTTGCAACTAAAAAATTATAAGAATTAAAACCTTTTATTGGGGCTAATTCATTTATATCTGCTCCAACTATATTTGAATTTTTTGCTGCTATTTTTATAATATTCAAAGTTTCGTCCCACAATAATCCACCAGGTTCAGGAGTTCCAGTGGCAGGCATAATACTTGAGTCTAATCCATCTACATCAAAAGTTAAGTAAACTGTTTTATTCTTTATCAATTTCTTAAATTTAATTAGATCCCATTTAAATTTATCTTTAGCCCAAAAGATATTAATTCTAGATTTATTTTTTTTTAAAAAAGGTATTTCACTTTGAGAAATATTTCTTATTCCAAACGAAATTATTGATACATTTTTATAATCTAAACATCTTCTGATTGCAGAAGCATGAGAAAATTTTTCTCCATTATAACTATTTCTTAAATCAGCATGAGCATCGAAATGTAAAAGACAAATATTCTTATATTTTTTTACAAAAGGAGCTATACACCCAGGAGTTATTGAATGCTCTCCGCCAAAAGTCATTGGAAAGAGTTTTTTTTCTAAAATTTCTTTATTAATATTTGCCATTTTTTGTAGAGCTTTGTTAATATTTTTATTTATTTTAAATGGTTTTAAAGTTTTAATGCCAATTTTTTTATAGGGTTCACAATTCAATTCTTCATCATAAAGCTCAACCTGGTGAGATGCTTTAATTATTTCCTTTGGACCATTTTTGGTACCACTACCATAACTTACAGTTTTTTCTAAACCAAATGGAACAATTACAACTTGCTCTTTAAAATTGAATTTATTATCAACGCCAAGAAATCCTTTTTTATTTGATAAATAATGCAATTCTTTATCCAAAAATTTTTGAAAAGTTTTTTCTAATTCTATTTTTCCACTCACCCCTATGATAAGCATCACTGGCAATTAAAGGTAAGACACTTGTAGCTTCTGCAAAGACCATCTGTTCTTTAGTCATATCAACTTTACCCCAAGAACTTGCCTCTTTTAAAGTTGAGCTGCTACATGCACCATCTCGAGAGTCAGCAACAGTGATTTGCACAGCATATTTGTGCATATCAACTTCTTTACCTAAAAGCTCAGCACATATTACTGTGTCTTGAATAAAATTTTTAGGCACTCCACCACCAATCATAAATAAACCAGAGCCTTTAGATTTAATCTTTATTTCAGTTAATTCTCTAAATTCTTTAATTGAGTCAATTGTAACATGATTTTTTGGATTTTTTTCCTGATGAATTACTAAACCAAATCCAGCACTAGAGTCAGTAAATGCTGGGCAAAAAATTGGTACGTTATTATCATAAGCAGTTTCAATTAAAGAGTCTTTTTTAATAGAATTTTTTTTTAAATATTTTCCAATCTCGTAAATAAATTCTCTAGAGGTATAGCTTCTTGGGTCTAAATTATCTGCAATTTCACATATTTTTTTATCACAAATCTGTAGCTCATCCTCGTCAATATAGGTATCATAAATTCTATCAATATAATTTTTTCTAAGCTCAGTATCATCTTGAAATTGAGATCCTTGGTAATGTTTAAATCCTAGAGCCTCGAAAAAATCCATATCAATTATTGATGCTCCAGTTGCTACAATGGCATCAACCATATTGTATTTTACTAAATCCTTATAGATGTTCATACATCCAGCAGCAGAAGTTGAGCCTGCTAAAGTTAGAAAAATCGTACAATCTTTATCTTTAAGCATTTCATTAAATATTTTTGCAGCATTGGCGGTTTCTCTTGAGACAAAAGACATCTTTTCCATCGATGATATAATTTTTCTAGAATCAAATGTTGTGATATCGATATGTTCAACAGGATTTTTTAAAAAATCTTTTTTACTATTGTGACCTAAATTTTTATTATCTGACATTAAGCCACCAAAGTAGCTTTATTTATATCTTTGTCATAGAGACTCATTATCGGATTATCTTCAACTTCATAAATTTCATCAGAATAAAAACCATTAAATTCTGTTCTAAATGTTAATCCGTAAGATCCAAGTTGACCAAGTTCAATATAGTCGTTTTCTTTGATATTATTTGGAAGAAGAAAAGGACCTTTCATATAATCCATACTATCACAAGTTGGACCATAAAAATCGAATGCTGTTAATTTTTTTGAAATAATTTTGTTTGAACTATCTTTAATCATTTTAGATGGAAAAACTATATTTGGAGTACCAGCATCAAAAAGTGTACCATAGGTTCCATCATTAATATAAAGTTTTTGTTTTTTTCTTAAATTTACTCTTACAATAGTTGATCCACTTTCAGCCACAAGTGCTCTACCAGGTTCACAAATGATCTCTGGTAAAGTTTCAATTTTTAAATTTTCTAAACTTTTTTTAATTTCATCAAAATAATTATCTAAAGACTGTGGTACTAAATCTGGATAAATAGTTGGGAACCCACCACCAACATTTATGTAGTCAGGAATTATTTTTGTTTTTTTAATAATATTTCCTATTTCAGTTATACCTTTAGCATATGAAATAGGATGCATACATTGTGATCCAACATGAAAACTCAAACCAATCTTTTTAGAGTGTTGTTTAACAAGTCTTAAAAGTCCTGCAGCCTCCGAATTTAAAGCACCAAACTTTTTCGATAAGTCGATTTCGGCATGCTCATTCGATACCGCAACTCTTACAAACAATTCTAAATCTTTAGCATTACTTGTGCTTTCAATAATCTTAACAAGTTCATCTTTGGTATCTAACGCAAAAGTCTTAATTCCATATTTAAAGTAGGCTTCACTAATGTTTTCCCTACTTTTAACTGTATGCATAAAAGAACATTTAGCAGTTTGGCTAAATTTTTTGACAGCTTTAACTTCTTGAATTGATGCAACATCAAATTGATCAATTCCACTTTTTATTAGTGTCTTGATAACCTCAGGATGAGGATTTGTCTTAACTGCAAAAAGAATTTTACCCGGAAATTTTTTTTGGAAAAACTTAGATGCAGAAAGAATTGAATTCTTCCTTATACAGTAAACTGGTTTCTCAGGTTTCAGTTGATTTATTAATTCTTCAACTGACTTAAATTTTTGCATTTTAAATGCCCCCCAAAAAAAATTTAACAAAAAAAAAGTCTTTTATTTAAAAAACTTTAATAAAACGAGCAATTAATTCAATAGTTATTCAATGTAAAGCAAATAATAACCTATTGAATTGTGGAAAAAAATACTCATATAAAAGCTATGAAAAATGAAGCTCCACTTCAAAATTTGGCTGATTTCGACAATAAATCCTTACTAATTGTCGATGATGATAACCCTTTTAGGGAAAGATTAGCTAGAGCAATGGAAAAAAAGGGATTCGAGGTTGTTCAAGCTGAAGGTGTACAAAAAGGAATCGATTCAGTTAAGGCTAAAAAACCTGGATTCGCAGTTGTAGATTTAAGACTGAATGATGGAAACGGTTTAGAAGTTGTTAAACAAATTCAATCATCTAACTCAAATAGCAGAATAATAATGTTAACAGGATATGGAAATATCCCTACAGCTGTTGCAGCCATTAAAGAGGGCGCGATAGATTATTTAGCTAAACCAGCAGATGCAGATGATGTAGAAAAAGCATTATTAGCTGACCCTTCAAAAAAAGCAGCTCCACCTGAAAATCCAATGTCAGCTGACAGAGTCAAATGGGAACATATTCATAGAGTGTTTGAATTATGTAATAGAAATGTCTCAGAAACAGCAAGAAGATTAAAAATGCATAGAAGAACTTTGCAAAGAATTCTATCTAAAAGATCTCCTAAATAAATTTTCTAAATTTCAAAATTTTTTTGGTTAAAATTGTAAGTAAGCTTATTTTGAAAATTTCTGCTAATAAAAAAGGGGCAACACCTAATTCAAAAATTGGCTTATCCCATCCTATTAGTGTTCCTAACCATAAGATACCTAAAATATAAATAGATGAAACCGATAGAATTAACTTTGTAATTATTATTAAATAGTTATCTGAAATTTTAATGTATGATGCCAAAAAGCAAGCTGTGAGGAAACCAATCAAATATCCCATTGTAGGACCCGTGAAGTAAGCTAAACCGACACCTCTTTCTGGAGAATTAGAAAAAACTGGTAAACCTAAAATTCCTTCAATTAAATACAAACTCACAGTAGCAAGTGCAATTTTATAACCAAAGCTAATTCCAAGAAACAAAACTACAAAAGTTTGCATAGTCATTGGTACTGGATAAAATGGTATTTTTATTTTTGCAGAAATAGCTAATAGTACTGACCCTAAAAAGATTACAAGCAATGATTTAATTATTTGAATTTGAGAATTTTGCTTTATTAGTTCCATAAAAAATATTACTCTTTTTTTAATCGATAATCTATATTAATTACAATGACAAAAATTCAAAAAACAGATCATTTTTATCTTATTGATGGATCTGGCTACATATTCCGAGCTTATTATGCTTTACCACCTTTAACCAGAAAAAGTGATGGTTTACCGACTGGTGCAGTAAGTGGTTTCTGTAGTATGCTTTTCAAACTTTTAGAGGACTCTAAGTCTAATCAAAATCTTCAGAAGCCAACTCATTTTGCAGTTATTTTTGACTCAGCAAGAAAAACTTTTAGAAACGAAATATATAGTGATTATAAAGCAAACAGATCAGAAGCACCTGATGATTTAGCTCCACAATTTGAGTATATCAGAAAATCTGTTTTAGCATTTAATTTACCATCTGTTGAGTTAATGAATTTTGAAGCAGATGATTTAATCGCTACATACGTTGATAAAATTTTGAGCCAAGGAGCAAAGGTAACAATAGTTTCATCTGATAAGGATTTGATGCAATTGTATAAAAAAAATGTGAGAATTTTTGATCCAATGAAGAATAAGTTTATAAATGAAGAGGATGTTCAAAAAAAATTTGGAGTAGATTCAAGTAAAGTAATTGATGTTC
>CACGBP010000008.1 GCA_902571375.1 uncultured Pelagibacteraceae bacterium | reverse complement strand
TAGCTTCATCTCCTGTTACTAAATTTCAAATTTTTAAATATCAAAATCATGCTTATGGCATTCAATTTCATATCGAAATTAAAGATACGACGGTCAATGAATGGGGATGTGTGCCCGAGTATAAAAAAGCTTTAGAAGACCAATTAGGTGATGGAGCATTAGAGAAATTTGATCAATCTGCAAAAGATAATATGACAGATATGAATAATTACTCTAAGATTCTCTACGGTAATTTTAAAAAACTTTTATGAATAACAAAATTTTTGAATGGGCAGGGGTTATTACGGCAATATTATATTCATTATTTGTAGCTATGAATATTGGTATAGAGTTTTTTGGTTTTTGCTTGTTACTTATATCTGCAATTTTAATTGGAATTTGGGCTTACAGGGGAGGTCATAGAGGAATATTATTTTTACAATTCTTTTATGCAACAGCTGGCATTATTGGAATGTTCAGGTGGTTTTAATTGAAAGTTGAAATTATCTTAGGAATATAATTTTTAAAATTAAAAAAACCTTTATTGCAATATTGCCAAGAATACTGATCAAGTTTTCTATATAGAAAGTCTATTTTTATATCATTTGAATTCAAATAATCTAAGTTTTCACCTACTGTTGGATATAAACTATAGCAATTTTCAATTTTTTTAATTTCACTTATATCAATGACTTCACAATCAATAGACTTAGCTTTTAATCTTTGTTTTTGATCTTCGATTAAAAGTGATTTAAATTTCACTACCTTTTCACTGAGTTTGATAGATCTATTTTCATTTTCATTGGAAATTAAGTAAACTTTTTTAAATTTATTATTTTGAAAATCAGTTATTTCAAAAGAGAGGTTATTTTCAAAAATTAAAAGATTTTTGTCTTCAATATTTTGTGGATTATTAAAATTTTGTTTAATAATTGAGTATTTTTTTTCAGATACTTTTGGAGGAGCATTTTCATTTAATTTAATATTATTAAATCTATTATTAGTGAATTTTTTGATATTCCATTCACTTGCTAAGTAATGCTTTCCTTGAGTTTGAACACCAGCTACCCATCTCCATCCAAGGGTATTTGATGCAGCATCTCCGTCATAAAGATGTTGCATAAAAAATTCTGCACCTAATTGCCAAGGTAGTTCTAAAGTAAAAATCCAAATACTGGCAAACCACATCCTTGTGTGATTATGTAAATAGTTATTTTCTTTGAGTTCATTTACCCAAGTATTAAAACATTCAATATTTGTTTTGCCCTCTATTGCATTGAGATAGCTCTGATTATTTTTAAATTCTTCTTTAATTTTATTTAATTCCATTAAATAGTCTGACCAAACATTTGGCCTTAATTCTAACCAGCCTTTCCAATATGTACGCCACAAAACTTCTTGAATAAATTTCTCATTTTTTGAAAAGGAAAACTTCCCTAGTGATTTTTTAATCACTTCATTCTCATTAATTATTCCATGAGTGACGTAAGGAGATAAACATGAAATATTAGATCTATTCTCTGGTCCAAAATCAAAATTTCTAAGCTTAGAGTATTCTGAAAGATTATTTTCTATAAAATAATTTAATTTGTCTAAGGCCTTAGCCCTTGAAGCTTCAAAATTCATTTGAAATTATTTTGATTTTTTTTTCTTTAGACCCAATTTATCACTGTGTCTTAATCTTAAGATTACAATTGCTCCAGCAATAAGAACGATTGCAACAGCCTCATAAACTAATGCTGATGGATCCATTTCTTTTCCTTGAAGAATAATAAAACGTGCTAGCGCGGTAATAGCTATTAATAATGGCAATGTAATACTAATTGATTGTTGATCCCAAAAAACCCTAACCATTGCAAGCACTTCTAAGTAAAGAAACATCAATAGCAAATCAGCTAGAGTTACTAATTGATTTTGAAACATTTTACTGATTTCAATTCCAACAGCAATTACTGTGCTTATCAAAATGATAACCATTAATACGAGTTGTAAATTTTTTGCTATTTTTTCCATTATTTATCTTTACTAAATGGTAGCCATTTTTCAAATACTGATTTTGAGGAACCATCATATGGAATTGAATAGGAATATGGATTCGGGCTAGTTAATACTTCAATTCCTTTAGAAAATATGAATATAAATACAATTACAAAAACAAGCACCATTATTTTAAACGGATCAAAATTTTTTGTTTTAAACACACTGGCTGAATTTTCTTCAGCTCTATGGAAATGTTTAAATGTCATATACACGGCAAATATCAAACCAATGTGTGCTAAAAAAAGTCCTGTCCAACCAAAAACAAAGGTGGTGTATGAAAAAACATATAAACTAAAAACTGTTGTCCAAATAAAACTTAAAACTAATAGAATTTGTAATCTTACTGTTTTCGGTAATGATCTAAGGTCATTTTTACTATCATCAAACAAGATGTTTGCGGTATCTCTCATCCAATTTTTTAGTGATTCCATAAATTTAAATTATGTTTTTTTCAAAAATAAACAATCCCCAAATTGTCCACAAATAATCAGCTAGTTTCTTAACTTTTTTTTATGAAAATTTATGAATTTCTCTACATTTGATTTATTAAATGATTTATTTTCCTCAAAGGAAACTTTTTTGAGCGAGTAAGCCGTACTTTTTGTGACTCTAGATTGAATTGTAATATTACCTCTATAAATTTTAAGCTTTACTGATCCACTGACTTTATTTCTTTTAAGATCGATAACTTTTTGAAGTTTAAACCTTTCCTTGGAATACCAAAACCCATTATAAATTAGCTCTGCATATCTAGACATTATGTTGTCTTTTTTATGCATTGTTTCTTTATCTAATGTAACAGATTCAATTGCTCTGTGAGCCTGAATTAATAATGTTCCACCTGGTGTTTCATAAACTCCTCTTGATTTAATTCCTAGAAATCTGTTTTCAACAAGATCAACTCTTCCGACTCCATTCTTTCCAGCTAATTGATTCAACTTTTCAAGCAGTTTTGAAGGTTTTAATTTTTTTCCATTAATTCCAATCGGATCTCCATTTTTAAAATTAATAATGACAAAGCTTGGTTTGTTGGGAGCTTTTTCTGGTGAAGTTGTTCTTTGAAAAATAAATTCCGGAGCTGAATTTTTTGGATTTTCTAAAACCTTTCCCTCAGTAGAAGTATGAAATAAATTGTCATCAATCGAAAAAGGAGGCGCACCCTTTTTGTCTTTAGGAATAGGAATTTTATTTTTTTTTGCATAATTGATTAAATCAGTTCTAGATTTTAATTTCCAAATTCTCCAAGGTGCAATAATTTCTATATTTGGATCAAAATAATGATAGCCAAGTTCAAATCTAACTTGATCATTTCCTTTACCAGTGGCACCATGTGAAACTGCAAAAGCTTTGAATTTTTTCGCAATTCTAATTTGATCTTTCGCAATTAAAGGTCTTGCGATTGAGGTTCCTAATAAATATACACCTTCATAAATCGCGTGACCACGTATCATTGGATAAACATAATCTTTTACAAAAATATCTTTGAGATCATTGATGATTATATTTTTAACCCCAAGTTTTTTAGCATTTGAAATAATTTTTTTTCGATCAATTTTTTGTCCTATGTCAGCTGTATAACAAATGACTTCAGCATTATAATTTTCTTGAAGCCATTTTAATATTATAGAAGTGTCAAGTCCTCCTGAGTAAGCTAAAACAATTCTTTTTTTTGATTTCATTAATTAACTGCAAGCTTTTTTTGCAGTACTATATGCTTTTGTAAAACCAAGTAGTGAATAATGATCAATTGTTTGTGAGCCTTTTTCATTATATCCAGTGACCATTATTCTTGATCCTTTTTTCATGACTTTAACCATAATTTTTTCTTTTTTATTGCTCGTCATCCAAGCAAAGCCTTGTTGTTTTATATCAAATTTAAATTTGTTATTTCCTGAGCTAGCTAAAACAGTATTATTTTTATTAAATTCATAGCCTGCAGTAGCACTTATCTCATCAGAAATTTTTTCGCTTGGTCTAAAAGTTACAAATAATCTTGCGTCCCTTTTATTTTTTTTGGGTGCTTGCAAAACAGGAGATGATTGTGCAAAACAAACTTTTCCTGATTGTTCTGACATAACCATTACCTCCCAATCTTTATATTTTCCGACCCTTTTCAAATTTTCAGCAAATGTATGTGAATCAAAAATCACAGTTATAATAAATGATAAAAATAAAATTTTCTTAATTATGGACATGGGTTTGGGTACTTTTTTTGAATTTTGTTAATCTCATTTAAAATTTCGCTTGTTAAACTTACATTTACACTTTCTATATTTGTTTTCAACTGTTCGATTGTCGTTGCACCTATTATTACGCTTGTCATAAATGGCTGAATTTCACAAAACTTCAATGACATTTGAGTAAAATCAATATTGAATTTTTGTGACAACTTATAATATTCTTCAATAGCTTTTTGACCATTTTCATTTTTATATCTTGTAAAATCTTTAAATAGTTTCATTCTTGATTTTTCTGGTAAATTATTATTTCTATATTTTCCTGTTAAGTATCCGAATGCCAAAGGAGAGTAGGCTAACAAACCACTTTTCTCTCTTACAGAAATTTCTGCAAGTCCAACTTCATAAGTTCTATTAAGTAAATTGTATGGATTTTGCACTGACATCATTTTTGGTAAATCTTTTAATTTTGATATTTCAAGAAATTTTGACAAACCCCATGCTGTTTCATTAGATAAACCAATATACTTAATTTTACCTTGAGAAATAAATTTTTGTAAACTTTCAAGTATTTCCTCAAACGGTGTCCAATCTTTATCGTTTTCATCATGTTCATATCCATGCTTCCCAAAAAAATTTGTATTTCTCTCTGGCCAATGAAGTTGATAGAGATCTATGTAGTCTGTTTTTAACCTTTTGAGACTCTCATCTAAAGCTTCAGATATTTTTTTTTTTCCAAAATTATAACCACCTCCCCTAATATATTTGTTAGAAGTATTACCACAAACTTTTGTTGCTAAAACAACCTTGTCTCTTTTTTTTGTTTTTTGAAACCAGTTACCAATTATTCTCTCTGTTTCCCCATATGTTTCTTTTCTCATTGGAATGGAATATATTTCTGCAGTATCCCAAAAGTTTACACCATGATCTAAGGCATAATCCATTTGATCAAATCCCTCAGCTTCGGTATTTTGCTCACCCCAAGTCATTGTACCGAGACAAATTGTACTCACATCAAGTTCAGTATTTCCTAATTTTTTGTAATTCATTAAGATTTATTGTTAATTTTTATTAATCTTTTAAGGCATCTTGAATAATTAGTAAAAGACTATATATTTCATCCATTATGGAATTTGATAAAAAAGGTATACTTGCAAGAGCTAGGACAGCTGCACAAGAAACAGCTGTAACAGATGAAGGTTTAAGAGCCTACATGTTAAAAGTTTATAATTACATGGCAACAGGAGTTTTATTAACAGGTATAATTGCACTATTAACTTTTAAAATGTCTGTTGTTACAGATGCATCCGGATCGATTGTTGGTCTAACTCAAATGGGTAACGCAATCTATTTATCTGGATTAAAATGGCTTGTAATGCTAGCGCCACTTGGAATTGTTTTTTATATGAGTTTTGGAATTAATAAAATGAGCGCATCTAAAGCTCAAACAACATTTTGGGTATTTGCAGCTTTAATGGGATTATCTTTGTCTTCGATTTTATTAGTTTACACTGGAATGAGTGTTACAAGAGTTTTTTTTATCACGTCAGCAACATTTGGTGCAATGAGTATATATGGATATACAACTAAAAGAGATTTAACAAAATTAGGCTCTTTTTTAATGATGGGATTAATCGGAATAATAATTGCGTCTATTGTTAATATATTTATGAAATCGTCTATGATGTATTTTGTTATATCTATTTTAGGAGTTTTAATTTTTGTAGGTCTGACAGCTTATGATACTCAAAAAATAAAAAACATGTATGTTGCAAGTGATACAGGTGAATTAATGGGCAAGAAAGCTGTTATGGGTGCCCTAACTTTGTATCTGGATTTCATAAATTTGTTTATAATGCTTTTAAGGCTATTCGGGCAAAGAAGATAATTTATTTAAAGTTTTTTCCAGTCAGTGTTTTTTAACAATAAACCTAACTCAGGTGAATTTTTAAGAATTTTTCCATTAGTATCTGTTATTAAATATTTGAGATTTTTATTTTTTGGCTTAAAGTTTTTACATATTTTGTAAAGGGCATTTTCAGCTGAATTTTTAAATACACTAAAGCCAACTTGTTTACTTGATATACTGAGACCATAATCTTTCCATGAACCTTCAGATACCATTTTAGCATAAAGGTCTAAAATAATTTTTAATTCATCTTTTTCGAAGAAATGCTTATCTTCAATTTGTTTATTTACATTATTTATTACTAATCTTAAGTTATTCATTTATTTTATATTTGTTTATTAACCCTATTTGAAAAGCAGTGAAAATAAAAGTTATAGGTAACAAACCCCAAACTTTAAAGTTTACCCAAAATTCCTCTGATTGTGTTCTCCAAACTAATTCATTAAGTATTGCTAGCCCAAAGAAAAAATATATCCATCTTTTATTAAGAATTTCCCAACCCTCATTCGTCAATGCAACTGATTTTCCCATTAATTTTTTTAGCACAGGCTCATTTGTAAAATATCTTCCAAATATTAAAGCAAAACCAAATAAAATATTTATAATTGTTGGTTTGATATAAATGAAAACAGGGTTGTTAAAATAAATGGTTAGTCCTCCAAAAAAAGTAATTAAGATTCCACTTATCAATGGAACTTTTGGAATTCTTTTTTCTAAAAACCACATTACACCCAATGCCAATATTGTCGCAATTATGAATGGCGGTATAGCAATTTTTAAATCTTTACCACTATCGTAATAGTAGTAAAAAAAAATTACCAAGGGGCCAAAATCAGTAAGAAACTTTAAAAATGATTTATTCACTTAAAAGATATTAACATAAATAATATTTATACAAAAATTTAAAATTTTTCTTATTGATTTTTGTTTTTAAATACCCATACTAATATTAATGCCAGTTCAAAAAGCAAAATTTTCTATAGGAGATATAGTAAAACATAAACATTTTGAGTTTAGAGGAGTTATATATGATGTCGATTTTGAGTTTAATAACTCTGAAGAATGGTATCAATCAATTCCAAAAAATGTAAGACCTAGAAAAGATCAACCCTTCTATCATCTCTTAGCTGAGAATGATGAAATTACATATGAGGCTTATGTATCTGAACAAAATTTGTTGAATGATGACTCAGATGAGCCGATCAAACACCCTTTAATTGAAGAGATTTTTTCAGGAAAAAAAGGATCTAGCTATTTTAAGCTTTCAAATTAAGTAAATCATCTTTTTAACACATTTAGCTCAAATCTTTGACACAGCAGTTTGTTAATTTTTTTGAATTCTGGTCAAGGATGTTTAATATTTACCCTTCGTTATTATCTCCCTCTGACATTCTTGATCAGACAATTATTTCCTAACAAATTTAATAAAATTAATTTAAAAATCTATTAAATGTTTAAATATTTTGAACCAAATAAAATTTTCTCCATAACATCCAAAGCTCCTAAATATGTTTTATTGTTATTTATTATTGTCATTTCTATTGGACTGACTGAAGCACTAATTTTATCTCCTGAAGATTATAAACAAAGCCATTCTGCAAGAATTATGTATGTCCATGTTCCTGCAGCCTGGATATGTCTTGGAATTTTTTCAATGATCACGTTTTTATCTACAATTGGATATATTTTTAAAATAAGAAATTTATTTTTAATTTCAAAAAGTTTAGCACCTTCAGGATTTGTATTTAATATAATCGCACTTGTGACAGGTTCAATATGGGGAAAACCTACTTGGGGAACTTGGTGGGCGTGGGATGCTAGAATAACTTCTATGCTTATTTTGGCTTTATTTTATTTATTGTATTTAATTGCTTGGAGAATTTATGATAATGATAAAGCATTTAAAATAACATCAATAATTTCAATTTTAGGAATAATCAATGTTCCAATAATTAAATACTCTGTAGATTGGTGGAATACTTTACATCAACCAGCTTCGATTAATATTTTATCAAAATCATCAATTCATATATCGATGATGTATCCATTATTTATTATGACTGCGGCATTTGCTCTATTTTCTTTGTTAATTTTTTTAATGAAATATAATACAGAACTGATAAAGATAAAAAATAAAGGTCTAGATAGATTATGATAAACGAACTTTTATTAATGAATGGGTATGGGACATATGTTTGGTCTGCTTTTTCATTTACAATTTTATGTTTTACTATTCTTTATGCGGTCATAAAAATTCAATACTCTAAAGAGAAAGAAAAGTTTATCACCAAGTTTGGAACTTTAAACTCTGAAAGAGCAGCTATTGCAAAATCTCAAGCTATTAATAAAGAAATTTTATCCAACACATCAATTAGCTAACTTTTAAACCATGTATGGTAGTAAAGTTAAATTAAGAATTTTTTTTGTTTTATTAATATTGGTAGTTTTATCTTTATCAGTTTTTCTTATTTTAAAATCATTGGAAGATAATGTGGTTTATTTTAAATCACCTACAGAAATAAAAACTTTAGGAGAAATTGAAAAAAACAAAATTAGAATTGGAGGAATGGTAAAAAAAAACTCAATTTTTGTTGAGGAAAAAAAATTAAAATTCATTGTGACTGATTTTAAAAATGAAATTAATGTAACTTACTCTGGTGTTATTCCAAATCTTTTCGCTGAAGGCAAAGGTGTTGTTGCAGAAGGTTATTTAAAAGATAGGAACGTATTTTTAGCTACAAAAATTTTGGCAAAACACGATGAAAATTATATGCCACCAGAGGTAAAAGCTGCTATAGAGGAGAAATAATTTTGGCTAGTTTAATTGGATTATATTCTTTATTTTTTGGACTTTGTTCCTCATTTTTAATTATTTTTTTTTCAATTAAAAATTTTAGAAATTTTTTAAATTTTGATAGTAAAATTTTATCTCTAACATTTTTACAATTTTTTTTTGTAGTTGTAAGTTTTCTTGGTCTTATAATTTCATTTATAAATTCTGATTTTAGCAATGAAACAGTTTATAATCACTCTCATACAACTAAACCATTATTTTATAAAATTTCAGGAACATGGGGAAATCACGAAGGAAGTTTGTTACTATGGTTATTAGTTTTAACATTATTTCTATTTTTATTTTTATTAAAATCTAAAGAACAAAGTAAAAAATACAGAATTTTAACATTATTTTTTCAACAAATTATAATTATTGGTTTTTTTATTTTCCTGTTAAAAACCTCGAATCCATTTAGTTATATTTTTCCAACTCCAGCTGAGGGACTAGGTCTTAATCCAATACTACAGGATCCTGCCCTAGCAATTCATCCACCAATTTTGTATTTAGGATATGTAGGATCATCAATAATTTTTTCCTCAACACTTGCTGCTGCAACGCTTAATAAAATTAATAAGGAGTGGGCCACACATATAAAGAAATGGGTTTTGCTGTCTTGGGTATTCTTAACATTAGGGATTTTGTTAGGTTCCATATGGGCATATTATGAATTAGGCTGGGGAGGTTTTTGGTTTTGGGATCCTGTTGAAAACGTGTCTTTGATGCCTTGGTTGGCATTGACTACTCTTCTTCACTGCCTTTTGGTTCTAGAAAAAAGATTTTTACTTACTTCTTGGGTTGTTATTTTATCTATCTCAACATTCACATTAAGTATGTGTGGTACGTTCTTAGTTAGATCAGGAATTTTAAATTCTGTGCATACATTTGCAAATGATCCAGAGAGAGGATTATTTATTTTAATTTTTCTATTTTCTTTAATTTTTTTATCACTTTTTATTTTTTTCTTTTTTCATAAATTTGAAAATAAAAATATGAACCAATTATTTTGGTTAAGTAAAGAAACATCTATTTTAATTAATAATTGGTTTATGATGTATTTTCTTACAGTAGTTTTAATTGGTACAATCTATCCAATTTTTCTAGAGGTTATTTCTTCTGAAAAAATTTCAGTTGGACCGCCATTTTATCATAAGCTGATTATACCATTTTTAATTCCATTTTTATTTATGATGGCTATTGGTCCAAAGCTAAAATGGATTAAGTCAGACATGTTAATTAAAAAGAGACTGATCGTATTATTTCTAATCTCATTTCTATTATCTTTCTTATTAGTTATTAAGTTAAATAAAGATATTTTAATTAATAGTATTTTATTAACTTTTGCTTTTTATTTGTTTTTTGTTTCTCTAAGAGATTTTTTTATAAAAAAAAAATTAAGTTTACCACAAAATTTTGCACACTTTGGATTTAGTCTTTTAATATTAAGCATATTATTTAACAACATTTTATCTAAAGAAATTATAACAAATTTAAAAGTTGGTGAAATATATAAGTCAGAAAAATTTGAAATAAATTTTGAAAATATAGGTCAAGTTGAAAAAAAAAATTTTAAGGAGATTATAGGAAAGTTTATTATTAAAGATTCTGAAGATAATATTGAAATTTTAAATCCAGGATTAAGGATTTACAATCAACCAAATATTGTAACAAGTGAGGCAGACATAAAAGTAAATTTGTTTGAAGATAAATTTATGACCATGAATTATGTTCCAAATCAAGATTATTTTAATATTAGATACCAAATTAAACCTTTCATGATTTGGATTTGGTTTTCTGTATTGTTGATTACTTTTGGAGGAATAATGAGCGTTTTTAAAAAAAGATATGAAAATTAAAACTTTCCCTCTATTTTTAGTAATTATCTTTTTAATAATATTTGTAATTTTTTATAAAGGTTTGAATAATTCAAATATTTATACTCCTGAAACGAATTTAAAAAAAAATATCCCATATTTTAAAGTAAAGACTTTTGACTCAGAAAAATTAATTGAATCTGATGAAATTTTTAAAAATGACAAATTTTATTTAATAAATATTTGGGCTTCCTGGTGTGTGCCTTGTAGAGACGAGCATCCTTTTTTGGTTGATTTAAATAAAAAAAAAGGATTAGAAATTGTTGGACTTAATTATAAAGATAATAAGAAAAATGCTAAAATTTTTCTAGACGATCTTGGTAATCCATATGATATTATTTTGATGGATCAAGATGGCACTATATCAATAGAATGGGGAGCATATGGTGTTCCTGAAACTTTTTTAATTTATAATAAAAAAATAATAAAAAAGGTAATTGGACCACTTGATTCAAAAAAAGTATTTGAAATTAATGAGTTAGTGAAATGAAATATTTAAAATACATAATAATTTTACTTATATTATCTACCATTAATTTATCTTTTGCAGATGAACATGAAACACAATTGCAAAACGAGATAACTAAAAATTTACGTTGTTTGATTTGTCAAGGTCAATCAATTTATGACTCGGACTCTCAATTTGCAAATAGTTTAAAAATTTTAGTAGAAAAGAAATTAAGTGAAGGACTAAGCGAAAAAGAAATTTATGAATATTTTGAGAATAAATACGGTGAATGGATATTATACGATCCGAAATTTAACAAAAATACATATTTTCTTTGGTTATTGCCAATTTTGATGTTTTTACTTGGGGGTGTAATATTATTTAAATTATTTATAATTAAAAAAAACTAAGTATATTCCATGTATGAAATTTAAATTTATTATCACTTTTTTAACAATTTTTCTATTCAGCATATCTATTAGCGCTGATGAGTTAAAACTGGATGATAAAGAAACTGAATTTAATGTTTATACAGGAATGTTTGATTTTAGTGATGATGGTAAAAGAGCAACTTTAATTGGTTTTCAACATCAAAACGAAAATTTAAATAGAGATACTTTTTTGGGAAATTTATCACCAATCACAGGTGCAATGATAACAGCAGATAATGCTACTTATATGTATACCGGTGTTCAGGCTCAATATAAAATTGGTTCTTTAAATTTTACCCCTAGTTTTACACCTGGATATTACAATCAAGGTGATGGAAAAGATCTTGGCCATGCATTAGAATTTAAGAGTGAGGTTCAACTTTCATTAGAACTTCCCAAAGATGCTCAATTAGGTTTTTCATATAATCATTTATCTAACGCAAGTTTAGGAGATAAAAATCCTGGGGCAAATAGTTATATGTTTAATTTCTTCAAAAAGTTTTAAGGTTTTTAAATGAATTTAAAAGATTGTCACAATTTTAGTGATTTTAGAAAATTAGCTAAAAAAAAATTACCCTCACCCATATTTCATTATATTGATGGTGCTGCAGATGATGAAATTACCTACGCAAGAAATACAAGTGCTTTTGACGATGTTGATTTAGTTCCAAATGTATTGAGAGGAGTAGAAAATGTAGATTTATCAACCACCATATTTGGTAAAAAATTGGATTTACCTTTTTATTTATCACCAACAGCTCTTCAAAGGCTATTTCACTTTGATGGAGAAAGAGCTGTAGGAAAGGCAGCTAAAAAATTTAATACAATGTTTGGTGTTTCTGCTTTAGCAACAGTTAGCGTTGAGGAAATATCATCAATGATTGATACACCAAAAATGTTTCAATTTTATTTTCATAAAGATAGGGGGTTGAATGACTCTTGCCTAGAGAGAGCTAAAGCAGCTAAATTTGATGTAATGGCTTTGACAGTTGATACTATAACTGGAGGAAATCGAGAAAGAGATTTAAGAACTGGCTTTACATCTCCACCTAAATTAACTTTATCTAGTCTTTTTAGTTTTGCAACAAAACCAATGTGGGGAATAAATTATTTAACAAAAGGCAAATTTGAATTACCTCATCTTCAAGACTTTGTGAAGGAGGGTACAAGCACAAATTCTTCTATAGGAAATTATTTCTCTACAATGTTGGATCAATCTATGAATTGGAAAGATGCTGAAAAACTTTGTTCTCAATGGGGGGGTCATTTTGCTCTCAAAGGTATTATGAGTGTAGAGGATGCAAAAAAAGCAGTTGATATAGGATGCACTGGAATAATGGTTTCAAATCATGGCGGACGTCAACTTGATGGCTCAAGATCGCCTTTTGATCAATTGGCAGAGATAGTTGATGCTGTTGGAGATAAACTAGATGTCATATGTGAAGGAGGTATTCATAGAGGAACTCATATGCTTAAAGCATTATCTCTTGGTGCAAAAGCATGCTCTGGTGGAAGACTTTATCTTTACGCACTAGCTGCAGCAGGTCAACCAGGTGTTGAGAGAGCTTTAGAGCTTTATAGATCAGAATTAGTTAGAGATATGAAATTGATGGGATGCACGAAGATATCGGATTTGAATAGAGATAATTTAAGATTTAGAAGATAGTGAGTTTACAAAATTGCTATAACTTTAATGACTTTAGAAAACTTGCTAAAAAAAAATTACCCTCACCAATATTTCATTATATTGATGGTGGAGCTGACGATGAAATAACTCTTCAAAGAAATACAAAAGCGTTTGAAGATTGTGACCTAGTTCCAAATATTTTGGCAAGCGTTGGAAAACCAGACCTATCTACAACTATCTTTGGAAAAAAAATTGATATGCCAATTTATTTATCACCATGTGCCATGCAAAGACTTTATCATCACGACGGTGATAAAGCTTCAGCAAGAGCTGCTGATAAATTTGGAATCTTTTATAGCATGTCCACAATGGCAAATAATACAATTGAGGAGATATCAAATATTTCTGGTGGTCCAAAATTATTTCAACTTTATGTTCACAAAGATCAATCTATTACAGATGATTTAATTGATCGTTGTCGAAGATCGGGATTTGATGGAATGTGTTTAACTGTTGATACTTTAGTTGCAGGTAATAGAGAAAGAGATCACCGAACAGGTTTTACAACTCCCCCTAAATTAACATTACAAAGTTTAATGAGTTTCGCTCTTCATCCTAGGTGGGTCTTTAATTATCTTACTCATGGTAAATTTAAATTGGCGAATGTAGCTACAAAAACGGATAAAGGTACCAACATTGCAAAATCGGTTATTGAATATATTAACGAACAATATGATCCAGCAATGAACTGGAAAGATGCAGAGTATTGTGTAAAAAATGGAATGGACCTTTTGCATTAAAAGGAGTTATGTCAGTTGAAGATGCAAAAAGAGCTATTGATATTGGGTGCACAGCTATAATGATTTCAAACCATGGTGGTAGGCAACTTGATGGATCTAGATCTCCCTTCGATCAAGTTAAAGCTATTTCAGATGCTGTAGGAGATAAGCTTGAAATTATTCTTGATGGAGGTGTTAGAAGAGGGTCACATGTTTTAAAAGCTATTGCTGCTGGTGCAAAAGCATGTAGTTTTGGTAAAATGTTTTTGTTCTCTTTAGCCGCAGGTGGTCAGCAGGGTGTTGAACATTTACTTAAAAATATGCGCGATGAAATTAATAGAAATATGGTTTTAATGGGATGTAAGAGTTTAAAAGAGTTGAATAGTTCAAAATTAATCTATAGAAAATAGAGGGGTAAATTATGAAGTTGGCAAAAAGTTTAGAAAGATTGGGAACTGAGTCCGCATTTAGTGTTCTTGCGGAAGCAAAAAAATTAGAAGCTCAAGGAAAACCTATGATCCATTTAGGATTAGGTCAACCAGATTTTAAAACTCCAAAACATGTTGTTGAAGCAGCTAAAAAAGCACTAGATGATGGACATCATGGATATGTCATGTCAAATGGTATTCCTGAATGTCGTCAAGCTGTAACTAGATGGATAAAAAGACGTTACAGTGTTGATGTTGACTCTGAGAGAATTCTTATAATGCCTGGTGGAAAACCAACAATGCATTATGCCATACAATGTTTTGGTGAGCCAGGTGCAGAAATTATACATCCCACACCAGCTTTTCCAATTTATGAGTCAATGATAAATTATACAGGTTCAAAATCTGTTCCTTATGATTTAACAGAAGATAAAGATCTAAAATTTAACCCTGATAAAATTTTATCTTTAATTACAGATAAGACCCGATTATTAATTTTAATAAACCCTAACAATCCAACAGGAAGTTTTGTTGAAAAAAGAGATATTGATTTTTTAGCTGATGGTTTAAAGAAACATCCTCATGTAACAATCTTAAGTGACGAAATTTATAGTAGACAAATTTTTGATGGTAAAGAAATGCCATCTTTTTTTAATTATCCAGAATTGAGAGAAAGGTTAATAGTGTTAGAAGGGTGGAGCAAAGCTTATTCAATGACAGGGTGGAGACTTGGTTGGAGTTTTTGGCCACAACACTTAATCGAACATGTTAATAAATTATTAATTAATAGTGTTTCTTGTGTAAACGCTGCAGCTCAATTTGCTGGAATTGCTGCATTAGATGGTCCAGATGACTCAATTAATGAAATGATGGAAAAATTTACACAAAGAAGAGATTTAATTCATAAAGGTTTAAATGATTTACCAGGTGTGGAGTGTAGTTTGCCTGGAGGAGCTTTTTATGCTTTTCCAAAAGTAATTGGGACCGGAATGAATGGTGCAGAATTTGCAAGGAAGGCCATGCATGAAGCTGGGGTAGCGATTGTACCTGGTTCAGCTTTTGGTGAAACTTGCCAAAATTATGTTAGATTTAGTTTTGCAGCTTCTAGAGATAATATCTCTCAAGCACTAGAAAATGTTAAGAAAATGCTCACTAAATAAGATTTATTTTTTTCTAATTCTTTTATAATATCCTAAAATATGAATGAACAAGTTCAAGCAGAGTTAAAAAAAATGCTTAATGGAAGGTTTTCTACCTCTGAGTCAGCTAGAGCTAATTATGCAAGAGGGGAAGATACTTATGATCCAATTTTATCTCAAGCAGTAGTTTTTCCAGAAACTAATGAAGAAGTCTCAAAAATACTTAAACTATGTAATGATCATAAAATACCTGTTGTTCCTTTTGGAACAGGAACTTCTTTAGAGGGAAATGTAGTTGGTAATGAAAATGGTATTACCATTTGTTTAGAGAAGATGAATAAAATTTTAAGTGTTAATGTTGAGGATTTTGATTGTAGAGTTCAAGCCTGCGTAACAAGAGAACAATTGAATGAATTTTTAAGAGAGGACGGAGTTTTTTTTCCAATTGACCCAGGAGCAAATGCTGCTTTAGGTGGAATGGCCTCTACCTCTGCGTCAGGTACAATGGCGGTAAAATATGGAACCATGAAAACAGTTATTTCAGGTCTTACGGTAGTTTTGCCTAGCGGTGATATTATAAAAACTGGTGGTAGAACAAAAAAAACATCTGCAGGCTATAATTTAACAAATCTATTTATTGGATCAGAGGGAACTTTAGGAATTATCACTGAAGTTCATTTAAGATTATCGCCAATACCAGAAAGTATAATGAGTGCTGTTTGTCATTTTCCTTCTTTAGAAGATGCTGTAATGACAGCTCAACAAGTTATTCAGTATGGTGTTCCAATAGCAAGGATTGAGATGCTTAATAAAGAACAAATGGGGATTAGTATAAATTATTCTAAACTAAAAGACATTAAAGCAGTGCCAACTTTATTTTTTGAATTTCATGGATCTGAAACTTCAAATAATGAAAATATTAAAATTGTAGAGGAAATATCAAAAGATAACAATGGAAGCTCATTCAAGTGGGCTAAAGATTTAGAGGAGCGAAATAAAATTTGGAAGGCAAGGTGGGATGTATATTATTCAGTTAAAGCTTTAATCAATAATGGCAGAGTTTATTCAACTGATGTGTGTGTTCCTATCTCTAAGATTACAGAATGTGTAAAATTTGCAGAAGAGCAAGCAGAAAAATTTGGAGTTAGAGCTCCAATGGTAGGTCATATGGGTGATGGTAATTTTCATGTGATTTTACCTTTTGATCCAGAGAATAAAGAAAGTTACAAAAAAATTAGGTCTTTTAATGATACATTAATAAAGAAATCGTTAGAACTTAATGGAACTATTACAGGCGAACATGGTGTAGGACTTCATAAAAAAGAGTATTTACTAGAACAGCATCCTGATAATATCCCAGTAATGAAATCAATCAAAAGAACATTAGATCCAAACAATATAATGAATCCGGGTAAGATATTTGATCTTAACTGATAATCTAAAAAAATTTTTATGAAAAAAATTTTGATTACAAGAAAATTAATAAAAGATAGTGAAGATAAGGCATCAAAAACTTTTGAGCCGATATTCAATTCTAATGATGAATTATATTCTCAATCAAAAGTAATAGAAATGAGCAAGGGTTGTGATGGAATATTATCATCACTAACAGACAAGATGGACAAGGAAACAATTGATAAGTTACCTGATACAATTAAAATTATTTCAAACTTTGCAGTTGGTTTCGGTAACATAGATTTAGAAGCTGCTAAAAATAGAGGCATTGCTGTAACAAATACTCCCGAAGTATTATCAGATGCAACTGCTGAAATAGGTGTCTTATTAATCTTGGGTGCTTGTAGAAGAACAGCAGAAGGAATCGAGTCTGCGAGAGAGGGTGGCTGGAAATGGTCAGCAGATTATTTGATTGGAAAACAATTAACTGGAACAAGATTAGGAATTTTAGGAATGGGAAGAATTGGCCAAAAAATTGCAAAAATAGCAAGGTCACTTGGAATGATAATTCATTATCATAACCGGTCAAAATTAAGTGATGATAAAGAGCTTGGGGCTGTTTATCACGATAATATAAAAAGTCTTTTTTCAGTTTCTGATGTTTTATCTATTTGTTGTCCAGCAACAAAAGAAACAGAAAATATGATTAATAAAGAAACAGTAGAATATTTTCCAAAAGGAGCAGTAATTACTA
Organism: uncultured Pelagibacteraceae bacterium; assembly: GCA_902571375.1. Taxonomy (GTDB): domain Bacteria; phylum Pseudomonadota; class Alphaproteobacteria; order Pelagibacterales; family Pelagibacteraceae; genus Pelagibacter. The sequence goes on along the minus strand of CACGBP010000008.1, from coordinate 11,001 downwards.
ATGTTGCAAGAGGAGATATAGTAGATGATGAAGCTCTAATTGATGCATTGAATAGAAGAAAAATTTATGCTGTTGGTTTAGATGTTTATAAAAACGAACCTAATTTAAATCCAGGTTACTTAAAAATAAAATCAGCTTTTATTTTACCTCATTTAGGCAGTGCTACTAAAGATACAAGAATTGCGATGGCTAATTTAGCAATAGATAACATTGATGAGTTTTTTAAAACTGGTAACTGCAAAAATAAAGTAAATTAATTCTACTTCAGATTGTAAAAAATTATATTTCTGCGACATCTGTGTTTTTTTTTAGAAAGACTCTAATCTGAATCTATGCTTTAATTATTCGAGTTAATTAACTTTAATAGGAGTAATAATGACTAAAGAAAATAAATCATTGAAGGTGAAAACATCTTCAAGACGTAAGTTCTTTAAGACTGCTGCTAAGACAGGTGCTTTAGCTGCAGCCGCTGTTGCAATGCCATATGTTAAGGCAAATGCTGCAACAACATTAAAGATGCAAGCTGCATGGCCTAGTGGAGCAAACATCTTTTTTGAAATGGCTGGAGACTATTGCAACATGGTTAAAGAAATGTCTGGAGGTTCTCTTCAGATCGATCTTCAACCGGTTGGTGCAGTTGTAAAGACTTCAGAAATCGGACAAGCAGTAAGTTCTGGTGTAGTAGATATGGGTCACTGGGTGACAGCATATTGGTATGGTAAAAATCCTGCTGCATCATTATTCGGAACTGGTCCTTCATATGGAATGTCATCTCAGGAAGTTATGGGATGGATGGAATATGGTGGAGGAAGAAAACTATATGATGAAACTCTTGCAAAAGTTGGTTTCGATTATATCGGATTTTTCCATATGCCTATGCCAGCTCAGCCTTTTGGTTGGTTCAAAAAGAACGTAACTAAAGTATCTGATGTTAAAGGTATGAAGTATAGAACAGTTGGTCTTGCGACTAACGTTTTAACTGCAATGGGAATGGTAGTTAGACAATTGCCAGGTGGTGAAATTCAGCCAGCTATGAAAACTGGTTTGATTGAAGCTGCTGAGTTTAACAACCCTACTTCAGACTCTCAATTTGGTATGCAAGATGTTTCTAAGCACTATCACTTAGGAAGCTTCCACCAATCTCAAGAGATGTTTGAAATACCAGTTAACAAAAAAACATATAATAGTTTATCACCAGCACACCAAGCAATATTGAAAAATGCTGCTTATGCTGCGAACAGTGATAACTACTTTAAAGCTTTAGTAAGATACTCAGCTGACTTAGCTAAGTTAATGAATGAGCATAAAGTAAATGTGTATCAAACTTCTGATGAAATTTTAGCTCAACAATTAAAAGGTTGGGATAAAGTAATCGGTGATTTCAATAAGAAAGACCCTTTCTTTAAGAAAATTGTTGATTCTCAGAAAGCGTATGCGAAGAGAGTAATGAAATACTTGCTGATGAATCAGCCTAATTACAAACTTGCGTATGAAAATGAGTTTGGTCCAATAGGAAAAGTTAAGATATAATTAACTTTTATAAATTTTTAAAAGGGGGCCTCGGCCCCCTTTTTTATTTGATTAATTAATTACAATTCAATAAAACTTTAGTTTTATTATGAGATCATTTATTAAATTTGCAGATAGATTAAGCATCTCAATGGGAAAGGCATTTTCTTGGTGTATAGTTATCTTAATGGGAGGAACTTGTTATGAAGTTTTTATGGCATATGCTTTGAATGCACCCACTTTATGGAATTTTGATTTCAGTCTTCAAATGTACGGAGCTATATTTATGATGGCTGGAGCTTATACACTTTCTACAGAAGCGCATGTTAGAGGTGATGTAATTTATCGATTATTTTCGCAAAAAACACAGGCGTACATTGACTTAGTTTTATACTTTATATTCTTTTTCCCCGGAGTTATTGCTCTTGCCTTTTATGGTTATGAGTATGCTGCATTAGCTTGGAAGATAAAAGAAACAAGCTGGAATAGCCCGGCACAAATCCAAATTTATATGGCAAAATCATTAATACCTTTATCAGGTACACTTTTAACTATTCAAGGTGTCAGTGAAGTTTTTAGATGTGTTATTTGTATACAAACAGGTAATTGGCCAGAGAGAGACTCTGCAGATGCCGAAGAAACAGAAAAATTATTAATGAGAACTGCTCAGAAAGGTAATACTGACGATGTTATTTAGTCTTACAAATCCTGAAGTTGCAATTTTAATGATGGGAATATTTTTGTTTGCAGTCTTATTAGGCTTTCCGATTGCATTCACATTAATGGCAATGGGTTTGGGCTTTGGCTACTACGCTTATTTTGATCCAACCAAAATGGAGCATCTATTTGATAATAGGATATTCCAACTTTTTGTACAAAACACTTATACTGTCATGGATAACAACGTATTAACCGCCGTACCACTCTTTTTATTTATGGGATATCTAGTTGAAAGAGCAGGTATAGTTGCTAAATTATTTTTTGCTATAAGATTAGCATCACACAAACTCCCTGCTTCTATGGCAGTCGCAGCTTTAATAACTTGTACACTATTTTCTACAGCTACAGGAATTATTGGTGCTGTTGTCACTCTTATGGGCCTTTTAGCTTGGCCAGCTATGGTAAAAGCAGGCTATGATAAAAAATTTGCATCTGGAATTATTTGTGCAGGAGGATGTTTAGGTATTTTAATTCCACCCAGCATCATGTTAATTGTCTATTCAGTGATTGCACAGTTGTCACCGTTAAGATTATTTGCAGCAGCAATATTTCCTGGTTTAATGCTGGCAGGACTTTATATAGGTTATGCAGTTTTTAGAGCGTGGCTAAATCCTTCAATTGCACCTAAACCAGCAGCTGAGGAGATACCACCAACATCAGTTATTATGAAAGAGGTCTTAGTTTCATTCTTACCTCTATTTTCTCTAATTATTTTAGTTTTAGGTACAATACTTGCAGGTATAGCCACACCGGCAGAAGCTGCTGCAGTAGGAGCATTTGGTGCCTTAGTGTTATCTTTTTTTTATAAAACATTAAAATGGAAAAATTTTAAAGAGTCAGTGTTTCTAACAGCAAAGACAACAGCTATGATAATGTGGTTATTTATTGGTTCTTGGACCTTTGCTTCTGTATTTTCGTATTTAGGTGGTCATGAAGTATTCGAACATTTCTTCAAATCTTTAGATCTACAACCTTGGCAGTTTTTAGTTATTACTCAAATAATTATTTTCTTATTAGGATGGCCATTAGAATGGACTGAAATATTGATTATTTTTGTTCCAATTTTTTTACCACTAGTAGAATTCTTTGGAGTTAATCCATATTTTTTCGCAATGTTGATTGCTTTAAATTTACAAACATCATTTTTAACCCCACCAATGGCAATGTCAGCTTATTATTTAAAAGGTGTACAGTCTAGAAATGTTGAATTAATGGAAATATTCAGAGGTATAATGCCGTTTTTAGCCATTGTGATATTAGCGATGGTTTTAATGTATTGGTTCCCAGGAATTGCTTTATGGTTGCCAGAAACATTGTTTGCAAATTAATTTTGAAACGTAAATGACAGATATTTTTTCCTTAAGTGTTGAAGAGCTAGCATCAAAAATTAAGAACGCTGAAATTTCTTCAGTAGAGGTATGTGAAACATACATTGAAAGAATAAAAAAATTTGAAAAAGATGTAAAAGCATGGGCTCACTTTGATAAAAAAGTTCTTTTAGAAAAAGCTGCTGAGGCTGATGAACATAGAAAATCTGGTAAACCTACTGGTCTTTTGCATGGAGTTCCTATAGCAGTTAAAGATATAGTAGGCACTGTTGATATGCCTACAGAGTGTGGAACTGCAATAAGAAAAGGCAAATCGTATTCTCAAAATGCAGAAATAATTGATTTACTTCATTCGTCTGGAGCAATTGTTATGGGAAAAACAGCCACTTCAGAGCTTGCTTACTTAGGACCACCTTCTACAACAAATCCTCATGATAAAACTAGAACACCAGGTGGATCTTCTAGTGGGTCTGCAGCATCTGTTGCTTCTTTTATGGCGCCAGCTTCAATTGGTTCTCAGACAGGAGGTTCAATAATTAGACCAGCATCTTATTGTGGGGTTGTTGGATATAAACCTACTTATGGATTAATTTCAAGAAATGGAGTTTTAAGAACTTCTTACAGCCTAGATCACATTGGGATGTTTGGTAGAAAAGTGGAGGATGTTGCAATATTGGCAAAAGTCTTAATTAAAAAAGATAAATTTGATCCTGCTACAATTCATTATTCAACTGAAAATATTTTAAATGAGACAAAAAAAGGACCTTTATTTGAACCGAAATTTATCTTTTATAAAACCGACCATTGGAAAATAATTGATAAAAAATCAAAAGAGTCATTTGAGTATTTTATTAAGTCATTTAAGAAAAATATTGAGATTTTCGATACTCCTTCATATTTTAAAGATATTCACAAATATCATCAGATAATTCATGAAACAGATTTAGCAAATAATTTCTCTGTATATTTTAAAAAATTTAAAAAAAAACTTTCTAAATACATGCAGGATGCAATTACAAGAGGAAATAAATATTCAGCCAAAGAATATGCTGAAGCAATAGATTTTATGAAAAGAAGTTATGAATCTTACCAAGAAGTATTTGAAGATTATCATGGGGTTTTATCTCCTTCTAGTCCAGGTGTAGCACCGAAAGGTCTAAAAAGCACAGGCACAGCAGAGTTTAATAAAGTTTGGTCTTATCTTGGGACACCATGTATCTCACTCCCTTTACTTGAGGGTGAAAATAATTTACCATTAGGAGTTCAATTAATTGGTGACAAATATGATGACCACAGATTTTTGGGTGTTGCCAAATGGTTAGAAAAAGAGTGTGAGGAATAAATAAAAATGAATAAAATTACTACTATTATTGGACTATCATTTGCTATATTTTTTTTAATTGGATTGGCGACTACTTTAACAAGATCAATGATGATTGGTTTTTTTGATGTTCTTCCAGTTTATTTTTTAATGGGTGCTGCTATCATAATGATGATCTACGAAGCTTTCTTTGATAAAAGTTAGTTTTTATAAAATTGAAAAATTTCAAAATTAATATCTTTCCGTTATCATTGTTATTTATTCAGCCAATTTTTATGGCGAGTAATTTAGTAGTTGCAAGAGGTGGGGTAGAATATGTTCCCCCAATTTCTTTAGCTTTTTGGAGATGGACAGTTGTTTTTCTAATATTATTACCCTTTACATATTCAGTTTTAAGAAAAAATTTTCATATAATTAAAAAAGAATACAAAAAATTATTCTTTTTAGGTTCAATGGGCTGTGGTGTATGTGGAGCTTTCCCATTTTTAGCAGGTGAAACTACAACTGTTACAAATATGGGAATTATTTATACATCATCTCCAGTGTTTATAATTTTGATTTCCTATTTTTTCTTTAAAGAAAAAATTAATTCAATTAAAATAATTGGACTAATTTCATGTTTAATAGGGGTTTTTATAATCATTATAAAAGGAGATATAAGTTTATTAATTAATTTACAATTTACGATTGGAGATTTATGGATGCTAGCTGCCGCAATTGGTTGGGCTTTATATTCAATATATTTATTTTACTGGAATTCCAAATTAAAGATTTTTGAAAGATTTACCATGATTTCTTTTTTTGGTTCATTAAGTTTACTTCCTTTTTATATTGGTGAAGAAATTTTTTATAAACAGACAGTTTTTATCCCTGAATTTTATTCATGGGTATTTTTTGCAGCGATCTCACCAGGAATAATTGCATTTACACTTTATACTATGGCTCAAAGAAAATTAGGTGCATCTTTAACAGGTTTCACACTCTATGTTTTCACAGTTTACGGGGCGATTTATGGATATTTTCTGTTTGACGAAAAATTTGAAAATTATCACTTAATGGGAACTATTCTAGTTTTTTTTGGCATATACTTAGCAAAGAAAAATAATGTTAAAAAAAATTAGGAATAATTTGTTGTTACTTTTTCAAATAATCATTTTTGTATATTTTATAATCTTAATCTTTTTATATTTTTATCAAAGAAATCTAATGTATCATCCAAATGAGAATAATTATTCTGACGATAAAATATCGGTTCATATTGATAAGGTAAAAGTTATTACAGATGACAATATTGAGTTATTAGGCTGGTATCATCAAAAAGATTTACAAAAGTATAAAACGATTCTTTTCTTTCATGGAAATGCTGGATCTTTGGAAAATAGAATTCATAAGTTGAATCATTTTCGTGAAATGGATGTTAATTTTTTGATAATTGCTTGGAGAGGTTTTAGTGGAAATAAAGGAAAACCATCTGAAAAAGGTCTTTATATTGACGGTCAAAGTGCATTAAATTGGTTGTACGGTAAAGGAATTAAAGAGGAAAATATAATTGTTTATGGTGAGTCACTAGGAACGGGTGTAGCCACACACTTGTCACAAAATAAAAATTTTGCGGGTGTAATTTTAGAAACCCCTTTTACATCTATGATTGATGCAGCTAAAACATTTTATCCGTATATTCCGGTTGGTTTATTATTAAAAGATAAATTCGATAACAAAAGTAAGATAAATAACGTAAGAGCTCCAGTCTTGATAATGCACGGTGAAGCTGATCAAATAGTTCCATTTTCTATGGGAAAAAAAATATATGAAATTGCAAATGATCCAAAATATTCATATTTTACAAAACATGATAATCATATGATGGAATATGATGAAAATCTTATTAAAGCTCTGAATTCTTTTATTAAAAGTTTAAATTAAGCCATAATCTAAACAAAGATATCCCAAAATTTTTGTCTAACTTTTAAGTATGAAAAAACTTTTTTTAATATTTTTTTCTTACTTTATTTTTACAAATTTTGCTAATTCGCAAGATAAATTTTTTAAACCAGATGATTTATTTCATATTGATTATATGGACTCGCATAATAAAGAATTTACTTTATATTTTAAGGGTCGAGAAAAATCTATTTTAGCAAGAGGTGAAGACAGTAATTATATTAATGATTATCCAAAAGATCTTTATATTTACAACTATTCAACTAAGTCATCGTCACCTTTAATTTCCTATGATTGGTTTCCATCACAAGCAAAATATTTTTTACAAGAATACGATTTTCCGGTGTTTCCTGATGATTTTGCTTATTATTTACTAAAAGATGACAAAACACTAGTTATGATAAGTGCAGTAAAAAGTTTAAATGCAAATTTTAAGTATGACATTACCAATAAAAAATTAGAACTTTACCCAACTACTGGGAAGTTTGATTTTATAATTTCATCATTTTCAAAAGATTGCGGACATTATAAGTTTAAAGAAAATTATAAATGCAATATTTATAAACCCTTAATTTCCAGTAATTTAATTAATTAATTTGAGTGAAAGCCTCAGCAAATTTTTCTGCATTAAATAATTGTAAATCATCTTCTTTTTCACCTAAGCCTAAAGCGATAATTGGAAGTTTGTATTTTTTCGCTAAAGCTAAAAGAATACCACCTTTTGCTGTTCCATCTAATTTTGTCATTATCACACCAGTTATTGGAATAATTTTATCAAATTCCTCAACTTGATTAATTACATTTTGTCCAGAAGTTGCGTCTAAAACTAAAATTACGTTGTGAGGAGCATTTGGGTCTATTTTTTTTGTTACATTTGCAATCTTCTTATACTCTTCCATTAAATTTTTTTTATTTTGAAGTCTTCCAGCTGTATCAATTAAAACTTGGTCAAAATTATTCTTTATAGACTCTTCAACAGCCTTATATGCTACAGATGCTGGATCAGCTCCCTGTAATGATTTGGTTATTTGTACATCTACTTTGTTAGCCCAGTTTTCTAATTGTTCTATTGCTGCAGCTCTAAAAGTATCTGAAGCTGCAAACATAACTTTATTTCCGTTGGCTTTTAAAATTTTACCAATTTTTCCTATAGTAGTTGTTTTACCAACACCGTTTACACCTGAAATTAAAGTTGCACTAAGTTTATCTTTCTTTTCAAAAAAAGAATTATTTTCTAAGGGTTTCATTATAGAAATAATATATTCTTTTAAGATTAGATTTATTTCGATTGATAAATCTTTTTTAGGATCAATTTTTTTAGTTGAAATAATTTCTTTAATTTCAGATGCTGCTTCTACACCTACATCTGACTGAATTAAAAATTCTTCTATTTTATTTAAGTTTTCATCATCTATTTCTTTTTTTATTATTATTTCTTTTATTCCTGAGGTAAGTGCAGAGGCACTTTTTTTAAAACCAACTTTAAATTTATCAAAAATTCCCATTATAATTTTATTTCAATTTCTTTTATGTCTGAAACAGGACCTGTCATATGAATTGAATTTTTTTCGTCAATTGAAATTGATAATTTCCCATTTTCAAATTCTATATCTGTTTTATTATTGGTTAGATTATTTAATTTACCAGCAAAAGCAGTTGCACATGCGGCCGTACCACATGCTTTAGTTAAACCTGCACCTCTCTCCCATACCTTAACTTTAATTAAATTCTTATCGATGACTTGAGCAATTGTGACATTACATTTTTCTGGGAAAATTTTATGATTTTCGATATTAGGACCAATTTTCCTAATATCAAAATTATCAACTTGATTAACAAAAAAAACTATATGCGGATTACCAACATTGACCGCTGTACCACCTGAATACTCTTTATTATTTTTATCACTAATTTTTATATTTAAATTTTTTGTATTTAATTTTTCCGACAAAGGTATTTCATTCCACTCTATTTTAGCTTTGCCAATTTCTGTTGTAACAATTTTGTTTCCTAAAATTTTAGATCTTAAGTATCCAGATATAGTTTTTAAAACTACACTTTTGTTATTAACTTCTTTTGAAATTAAGTCAGCAACACATCTAGTTCCATTACCACATGCACCAGATTCTCCACCATCAGAGTTATAAAATTTTAAGAAAGCATCTGCAGATTTGTCAGTTTCTATAAATATTAATTGATCACAACCTAAAAAATTTCTATTACAAATTTTTATTATTTGTTCTTGAGTTAAATTAATAGTTTTTTGTCTATTATCAATGATAACAAAATCATTACCCAATCCATCCATTTTAAATGCTTTAATGTCCATATATAGTTATTTAACTTATTTATTGACTTTTTGAACCTCTATTATAGTTTGTGCCAGTTTCCGCAAAAACGTTAAATTTGCGGTGTCTTTGGAAACAAAGAGATCGACACTAGTCAGCGAGGGTTCGCCCACTAGTGCGATTACTAATGCGTGAAATAAATATGTTTGAAAATTTGACAAATAAATTTGAGGAAGTTTTTTCCTCATTAAAAAAAGCTCCATCTCTTGATGAAAATCAAGTGGATGAGGGACTTAGAGGTATTAGACAGGCTTTATTAGAAGCAGATGTTTCTCTTGAAGTTGCAAAAGATTTTATTGAAAAAGTTAAACCTAAAGCCTTAGGACAGGAAATAATCAGATCTACTTCTCCCGGAGATATGGTTGTAAAGATTGTGTATGATGAATTAGTTAATTTACTAGGTGAAAAAAATAATGATGTAAATCTTAATGCAGTACCACCAGTACCTATGATGTTGGTTGGATTACAAGGTTCAGGAAAAACCACCACCACTGCTAAACTTGCAAGATATTTGGAAAACACAAAAAAAAAGAAAGTAATGATGGTCAGTTTAGATATTTATAGGCCAGCTGCACAAGAACAATTAAAATCTTTAGGTGAACAAAATAACATTTTAACACTTCCAATAATTGAAGGACAACAACCGGCTGACATCTGTCAAAGAGCTATTAGTGCTGCCAATCTGAATGGTGCAGATATTATTTTATTTGATACCGCTGGTAGAACACAAATAGATTTACAAATGATGAGTGAAATTAAGCAAATTGAGAATACAATTAAGCCTGCAGAGACTTTTTTAGTTGCTGATTCACTCACTGGACAAGTTGCAGCATCTGTAGCAAAAGAATTTAAGAATACAGTTAACCTTTCTGGAATAATTTTAACTAGAGCAGACGGTGACGCTAGAGGCGGAGCTGCAGTTAGCATGAAGTTTATTTCACAGGTTCCGATTAAGTTTTTAGGTATAGGTGAGAAAATTGAAAATCTTGAGGTATTTCATCCAGATAGAATTGCAAACAGAATTCTTGGAATGGGAGACATAGTATCTCTTGTTGAAAAAGCAGCTCAAGATTTAGGTGAGGAAAATATTAAAAAGACAGAGGAAAATTTAAAAAAAGGACAATTTTCAATGCAGGATTATCTGACTCAATTAAGACAAATGAAAAAAATGGGTGGGATCGAGGGCATAATGTCTTTTATGCCAGGTGTTTCAAAAGTTAAATCACAAATGGATGCAGCTGGAATAGATGAAAGTGTGATTACAAAGAACGAAGCTATAATTTTATCAATGACAAAAAAAGAAAGAGAGAACCCAAAAATAATTGATGGTTCGAGAAAAAAAAGAATTGCTAATGGCTCTGGAACTGATCCAGCCACTATCAATAAATTGTTAAAACAATTTAAAATGATGTCTGAAATGATGAAAAAGATGTCAAAAGGAAATCTGAAAGGTATGTCCGATAAAGGAATACCTCCAGAATTATTTAATCAACTGAAATAAAAAAAGGAGAGTAAATGTTAAAACTTAGATTATCACGAGGAGGCACAAAGAAGAGACCCGTTTATAAAGTTGTAGTTGCTGACAGTCGTTTTGCAAGGGATGGAAGATTTATAGAGAAAGTAGGTTTCTTTAATCCATTATTGCCAAAAGAAAAAAAAGAAAGAATTGGATTAGAGGCTGAAAGAATTAAGTACTGGTTGAGTCAAGGTGCACAACCTACTACAAGAGTGGCAAGGATTTTAGGTGAAAATGAATTAATGCCAATGCCAGCTAATGGTAACAATCCTCAAAAAGCAATTCCTAAAAAGGATAGAAAAAAAGAAGGTTCTGAGG
>CACGBP010000007.1 GCA_902571375.1 uncultured Pelagibacteraceae bacterium | reverse complement strand
TGAAGTATCAATTTTTTATAAAAATAAAGATTCTGAAAAACTTAAATATAAACCTAAATCTGAAATTTCAGATGAAGTCGTAGAAAAAATTATTAATCATTTGAATTAATGATTAAAGTTTTAATCAAAAAATTAAGTCCCACTGTTCAATTACCTACATATAAAACCAATGGTGCATCTGGTATGGATTTGATGGCTTTTATAGAAAAGCCAATTAATTTAGAACCAGGTAAATCTTGCCTTGTCCCAACCGGCTTATCTGTCGCCTTCCCCAAAAAATATGAAATTCAAATTAGACCAAGATCTGGCTTAGCAGCAAAAAATAATATTAGTGTTTTAAATACACCTGGAACTATTGATAGTGATTATAGAGGAGAGATTAAAATTATTTTATTTAATCATGGTAGTGAAAATTTTATAATTAACAACAAAGATAGAGTTGCTCAAATGGTATTAACTCCAATTATTAAAATGGAACTAGAAGAAACAAATGAACTTCCAGAGTCTATAAGAGGTGATGGAGGTTTTGGATCAACTGGTAAATGAAAAATAGTTTAAATAAGTCTCAAGTAGAAAGATTTTCAAGACAATTAATTTTAAAAAATATTGGTGCTAAAGGACAAAAAAAAATTATGTCCTCCAAAGTTTTAATTGTTGGATTAGGTGGTTTGGGGTGCCCTGCTGCAGAAAATCTAGTAAGAGCTGGCATTGGCACTATAGGTTTAATAGACAATGATATTGTCAGCCTTTCAAACATTCATAGACAGAGTTTATTTAATTCTAATGATGTTAAAAAAACAAAGGTTAATGTAGCAGCAAGTAAACTTAAACAAATAAATCCATTAACAAAAATTAAAACTTATAAATCAAGACTTAAGGAAAATAATATTGAAAAGATAATTAAAAATTATGAACTTATTATTGATGGTTCTGATAATTTTAGAACTAAATTCTTAATTAATGATTACTGTATGAAATTAAAAAAAAAATTAGTGACTGGTGCTATAAGTAAATTTGATGGTCATATATTTACATTTGATTTCAAAAATAAAAAGACAGCATCATTGAAAAATTTTTACCAAGAAAAAGAGGTTTCTGATGATATTTTAAATTGTGAATTTGAGGGAGTTCTTGGTACAACCGCATCAATAGTGGGCACTACACAAGCAAATGAAGCTTTAAAAATGCTAATGAAAATTGGTCGAAACTTAGAAAACCAGATATTAATTATAGATCTATTAAATCTTAATTTTAGAAAAGTAAAATTTAAAAAAAGATAATGAAAAAATTATTTTTTTTTATATTTATTTGGTTTTTGTTTCCATCTTACGTTGTTTCAGAAGAAATATTTCTTTCTTTAAAAAAAAATAAAGTAAACGTACGATATGGTCCAAGTTTTGAATCACCAATTAAATATGTATATAAAAAAATTAATTTACCAATAAAACAAATTGATAAAAAAGAAAATTGGAGAAGAATTATAGACTCTAAAAATAATAGTGGATGGATACATTGGTCACAATTAAAAAAAATAAATTCCATAATATCATTAGAAGATAAAATTTTATTTAAGAACAATTCTAATTTTTCAAAACCAATAGCCAAAATTAAAAAGGGTAGACTGTTAATTGTAAAAAACTGTGATGGTGATTGGTGTAAAGTTAAAACTGAAAAATTTAAAGGTTGGATTAAAATAAATAATGTTTGGGGCTTAACTAATTAAAATCTGCTGATAATGATTTTACTGTTGAATCATTCAATTTTGTTGAATGTGAATACTCATTGTGATCAATTCCAAGTTCAATTAATGATGAATTTGACTTAAACTTTTTTATTTGCTCATCATTGAATTTAAAGTGAATAAATTGAACTGAAGAAGCTTTTCCCTCTGCTGAAGTTCTATCAACATCCTCCTCTGGGACTGCTTTAATTAAATCTCCATCAACTTTCATATAAACTTTTTCTTCTATTCCACCTACTTTACCAAGAAATGTCGCTCTTGAGACTGGATTATCAATTTCAAACATCAGTGTTGCTGTTAGTTCTTTTCCATTTGGCACTAAAGGATTGTAAGCTGATAACTCATCTTTTAATTGTTCATCCCCACCTTTTTCAATGTAAAGCATTTCTTGAATTTGAGCTAACATTGTTTCATAACTTTCAAAATAAAATGTTGCATAAGGTCCTAATGGAACTCTTCTATCTTTTTTAAATTGAACAATACTTTTTCTTAATTCTTTTCTTTGTTTTATATAGACATCTAAAGGCATGATATCTTCTTTTTGGATTAATTTTTTTTCTTTTGGCATTATCATAACTTATAACTTTTCGCCATTAACTCGATAGGATGTAGTGCCTCATCATTTGAAATATTTGTATCTGCTTCTAATTGTTTTAAATGTTTACCTGCTAACGGACAATCTGAAGCCATATATTTATTATTTTTAGTTTTTATTTGTCTAGCTGTAGGTCTTCCAACTTTGACTGCTAAATCGTGTGTTTCTTTCATAACACCAAAAGTTCCTCCGTGACCAGCACATCTTTCAACTACGTCAATTTTTATATTAGGAATTAATTTTAACATGTCTCTGGCCTTAATACCCATATTTTGAGCTCGTGCGTGGCACGCGTGATGAACCGTAACTCCACCATCTATTTCTTGTAAACCATAAGCTAATCCTTCATTGCTAGAAATATCAACTACGTATTCATCAATATCCATTACATTAGCTGACAGTTTCTTTATATTTTCATCGTTAGGAAGTAAAAGTGGCCATTCAAATTTTAACATTAAACCACAACTAGCCGTAAGAGTGATCACTTTATAACCTTTATCTATCCATTCTATTAAATCTTTTGAAACCTTTTTGGCTTGTTCAACTACTTTTGGCAAATCTGCTTGTTCCAAAAACGGCATTCCACAACATCCAGGATATGCTTCTTGAACCTCAACCCCATTTTTCTTCAATACTTTTAAGGCTGCAACACCTGTATTTTTTTTATTAAAATTTACAAAACAAGTTGAATAAATCACAACTTTTCTGTCACTTTTCTTACTTTCATAATTTATTTTATTAATATTTTTTTTAAAAAAATTAGAAAAAGTTTCTGAATTATATTTTGGAAGTTGAACTCTAATATCTATACCTGCAATTATTTCTAATACTTTTCTGAAGAATTTATTTTTGATGTTGGACAGCCAATTTATTAAACCTGAAAACATCACACCAATTTTGGAATTTCTATCTATTTCGGCTAGTTGTCTAGGGACAGCAGGTAATTTACCTTGTTTCTTTTGTGCCATTCTATATCTCAGCATTAAGTGAGGAAAATCTAGATCAAAATCATGTGGAGGTACGTAAGGACATTTGGTCATAAAACACATATCACACAATGTACATGCATCCACAACTGGAGCAAATTGATCGCTTGATAAGCTTTCTACATCCTCGTTTTTTGACTCATCAATCATGTCAAAGAGTTTTGGAAATGAGTCGCAAAGATTAAAACATCTTCTACAACCATGGCAAATATCAAACACTCTTCTCATCTCAGAATCTAATTTTTCTGGATTCAAAAAATCTGGACTTTCAAAATCTATTGGGTGTCTTATAGGGGCTTCTGTACTTCCTTCTTTACTCATATCACTAAATTCATTATAAAAATTAAAGCAATTGAAGCCATAATTGCAGGTTCATTACACCAATCTTTTATTGTTTGTACTAATTGCTCTATCATTTAATGTAAATTTTAAAAAAGTTTTTAGTGGGCGATAAACGCCCACTAATTAAATATATTAGCTAATAGATTCTAAAGTTTTTTGGAATTTACCAGCGTGAGATTTTTCAGCTTTTGCTAACGTTTCAAACCAATCAGCAATTTCTTCAAATCCTTCTTCTCTTGCAGTTTTTGCCATACCTGGGTACATATCTGTGTACTCATGCGTTTCACCTGCTACAGCAGACTCTAGATTTGCTTTAGTTTCACCAATTGGCTTACCAGTTGCTGGATCACCAACTTGTTCTAAATACTCTAAATGTCCATGAGCATGTCCAGTTTCGCCTTCAGCAGTAGATCTAAAAACTGTGGCTACATCATTGTAACCCTCTATGTCAGCTTTTTGAGCAAAATATAAATATCTTCTATTTGCTTGACTCTCACCTGCGAATGCTTCTTTTAAGTTTTCTTCTGTCTTAGTTCCTTTTAATGACATTTTAATCTCCTTATTTAATGTTACTGAATATATAGTTCTTAGGATGAAGATGTCAATAGTTTAGAATAATTATAATGTATAATTTAAACTATTGATATTATTATATTATTTTTGATTTTGATTATCAGTTGCAACTTTAATTAAAACTTCAACCGAATTAATTTTTTTTCCTAAAATATTTTTTTTAATTTTTGGTGTTTCGATAACTTCATCAGTGCAATCAATTAACTCATTTGTGTCCTGGTCAAAAAAATGATGATGGTTAGTTGTGTTCGTATCGAAATAGCTTTTATCACTATTAATAGAAATCTCTTTTAAATAACCTTTATTTTTAAATGCATGAACTGTATTATAAACTGTTGCTAAGGATATTTTTTCATTAAGTTGTTCTGATATGTCTTTTGCAAGGTCATTAATTGTAAAATGAAAAGTCTTATCTCTATCAAACAATACTTCACAGATTTTGAGCCTTTGTCTAGTAGGTCTTAGACCCAAAGATCTCAATTTATCAGTAAATTCAAGGTTTTTTGACATTATATTTTATAATTATTCTAAACTTTATGTATATTATAATTATCTAAAATCAAGTAATAAGGTGAACAATTTATGAAAAAAAACTCCTATTCTTATGATGAGCTTATAAATTGTGGAAATGGGGGGCTCTTTGGTCCTGGAAATGCCAAATTACCACTTCCTCCGATGCTTATGTTTGATAGAATTACTGAAATTAATGATAATAAGGGTACTTTTAAAAAAGGGTCATTAAAAGCAGAGTTAGACATTAAAAAAAACCTTTGGTTTTTTGATTGTCATTTTAAAGAAGACCCTGTGATGCCAGGTTGCCTTGGGCTTGATGCTATGTGGCAGTTAGTAGGATTTTATTTGGGTTGGATAGGAAACCCTGGAAAAGGAAGAGCTTTGGGAGTTGGAACAGTGAAATTCACAGGTGAAGTACTACAAAATGTTAAACTAGTAACATATGAAATTGATATGAAAAAAATTATGTCTCCTGGTGGAACAACTGTTGGACTAGCTAATGGAGTTGTTTTAGCTGATGGTAAAAAAATTTATTCAGCAGAAAGTTTGAAAGTAGGTTTATTTAAGTAATGAGAAGAGTTGTAATTACAGGTTTAGGTATTGTATCTTGTCTTGGTAATAATCAAGAAGAAGTTCATCAATCACTTTTAAACTCAAAATCAGGCATTACTTTTTCTGAAGAGTACAAAGAACACAATCTCAAGAGCCATGTTCATGGGAAACCTAATATTAAACTTGAGGATCATGTTGATAGAAAAACAATAAGATTTATGGGATCAGGATCAGCTTACAACTATATTGCAATGAAAGAAGCTATTAAAGATTCTGGCTTAGAAGAAAAAGAGGTAAGTAATTTTAAGACTGGAATTGTTATGGGCTCTGGTGGTCCATCAATCGAAAATGTAATTTTAGCAGCTGACAAAACTAGAGCTAAAACTCCAAAATTAATGGGACCATTTATTGTACCAAGAACAATGGCAAGTACAGCTTCCGCAACACTTGCTGTGCCCTTTAAAATAAAAGGAACTAACTATACGATGAGTTCTGCATGTGCAACTAGTGGGCACTGCATTGGAAACTCTATGGAATTGATTCAAATGGGTAAACAGGATGTTGTATTTGCTGGTGGTAGTGAGGAAATTCATTGGGCAATGACTGCAATGTTTGATGCTATGACTGCTCTATCATCAAAATATAATGATACGCCAGAAACAGCCTCAAGAGCTTACGACAAAACTAGAGATGGATTTGTAATCGCTGGTGGTGGTGGAGTTTTGGTGCTTGAAGAATATGAACATGCTAAAGCTAGAGGAGCTAAAATATATGCAGAATTGACTGGTTATGGAGCAACTTCAGATGGATATGATATGGTGGCACCATCTGGCGAGGGAGCGGTAAGATGTATGAAAATGGCAATGGCAACAGCTAAAAATGAAATTGACTATATAAATACTCATGGAACTTCTACTCCAGTAGGAGATATTACAGAACTAAATGCAATTAAAAATACTTTCGGAGACAATATTCCAAAAATAAGTTCAACAAAATCTCTTTCAGGACATCCTTTAGGTGCTGCCTCTGTACATGAAGCTATCTACTGTTTAATCATGATGAAAAATAACTTCATTGCTGGATCAGCAAACATTACTGACATGGATGATGAGGCTAAAAAATTTCCCATAGTTTCAAAAACTGAAACTGGAGCAACTTTAAATACAGTTATGTCTAATAGTTTTGGTTTTGGTGGAACTAACGCAGCTTTAATTTTTGAAAAGGTTTAATTTATGAGTTTAATGAAAGGTAAAAAAGGATTGATCATGGGTGTTGCTAATGAGAGATCTATTGCCTGGGGTATTTCTCAAAAACTTGCTGAAGCAGGAGCCGAGCTGGCTTTCACATATTTAGGTGATGCTCTAAAAAAAAGAGTTATTCCTTTAGCAGAAAAGTTAAATTCAAATGTTACATTTAGTTGTGATGTTGAAAAAAAAGAAGAAATAGTAAAATTATTTGAAGATATTAAATCTCAATGGGGTGAAATTGATTTTGTTGTTCACGCAGTTGCTTTTTCAGATAAATCAGAATTGTCAGGTGAGTATTTAAATACTACTAGAGAGAATTTTTTAAGAAGTATGTTAATTTCATGTTTCTCATTTACTGAAGTTGCAAAAGAGGCAACAAAAGTAATGAAACAAGGTGGAAGTCTTCTTACATTAACTTACGAATCTACTAAAGCTATTCCAAATTATAATGTTATGGGTGTGTGTAAATCAGCGTTAGAAGCTAGTGTAAAATACTTAGCTAGAGATTTAGGAGCTAAAGGCATGAGAGTTAATGCTATTAGTGCTGGACCCATAAAAACATTAGCAGCTTCAGCGATAGGTGATGCAAAATTCCTATATAAATGGAACGAAGATCATTCTTTCCTCAAAAGAAATGTTGATATTAATGATGTTGGAAATTCAGCTTTATATCTGTTAAGCGACCTTGCAAACGGTGTTACTGGTGAAATCCATTACGTAGATGCGGGATATAACAAAGTTGGAATGCCTGATCCTAAGAATATTACTTAATGAAGCGGCAGGATTCGAACCTGCCAACCCCTAATTTTTTTATTCGGCAGTTTGTTTCATAGAGAGTTTAACTTTACCTCTATCAAAACCAATCACTTTAACTTTTACTTCATCACCTTCTTTAACTACGTCAGTAACTTTAGCCACTCTTTTATCTGCAAGTTCTGAGATATGAACAAGTCCATCTTGTTTTCCTAAAAAATTAACAAATGCACCAAATTCCATGATCTTCATAACTTTACCTGAATAAATTTTATTTAATTCAGCTTTTGCAGTGATATCTTTGATCATTTGCATTGCAATGTTTCTAGACTCTTCATCCGGTGCAGCAACTGTTACTACACCTTCATCATTTACATCTACTTTTGCACCTGATTTTTCAACTATCTCTCTTATCGTTGCACCACCTTTTCCAATCACAGCAGCAATATCTTTTTTATCAACATTAATTTTTTCCATTTTTGGAGTATGTTTTCCAACATCTGCTCTTGATGCTGATAATGCTTTATTCATTTCTCCTAAGATATGAACCCTTCCATCTTTAGCTTGGCTTAATGCTTGCTCCATAATTTCAAATGTAATACCAGTAATTTTAATATCCATTTGAAGTGAAGTAATTCCATCTTTGGTACCTGCAACTTTAAAGTCCATGTCTCCTAAATGATCTTCATCACCTAAGATATCTGATAAGACACTAAAATCATTACCTTCTTTAATTAAACCCATTGCAATACCCGCAACTGGTTCTTTAATTGGCACACCAGCATCCATTAATGCTAATGATGATCCACAAACAGTAGCCATTGAAGATGATCCATTAGACTCTGTAATCTCAGATACTACTCTGAAAGTATACGGAAATGCTTCTTTTGTTGGTAATGAAGAATGAATAGCTCTCCATGCTAATTTGCCATGTCCTATTTCTCTTCTACCAGTTCCTATTCTTCCAGTTTCTCCAACTGAAAATGGTGGAAAGTTGTAGTGAAGCATGAATCTTTCTCTTTGTAGTCCATCTAAGCTTTCAATTCTTTGTTCGTCGTCAGATGTACCTAAAGTAGCAGTAACTATCGCTTGTGTTTCTCCTCTAGTGAATAAAGCTGAGCCATGAACTCTAGGTAAAATACCAACTTCACAAGATATAGGTCTAACATCAGACAATCCTCTACCGTCAATTCTATTTTTATTTTTTAAAATGTCTGTTCTAACTATAGATTTTTCAATTTTTTTGAGCTCAGAATTAACATCAAGATCTGTGTAATTTTCATCTTCTTCATAAAGTTTTTTAGCTTTATCTGTGATTTCTGAAATTTGATTTGATCTATCCTGTTTATCTCTTGTTGCAAAAGCCTTTTTAAGATCTTCTGTGAAAGTATCCTCAAGTTTTTTCTTAACTTCAGATAAATCTTTCTTCTCAACAGTCCATTCAGGTTTTCTGCATTCTTTTGCAAGTTCTTCAATCATTTTAATTACAGGAATGAAACCTTCATGACCAAATTTAACTGCATTTAACATTTCTTCCTCTGTTAAACCGCTCGCTTCAGACTCAACCATGAGCACTGCATCTTTTGTACCTGCCACAACTAAGTCTAATTTTGATTTTTCAAGTTCAGCTTTAGATGGATTTAAAACATATTTTCCATCGATATAACCTACCCTAGAAGCTCCAACTGGGCCCATAAATGGCATTCCCGAAATAGCTAATGCTGCTGATGAAGCTGTAATTGATAAAATATCTGCTTCATTTTCTTTATCATAAGAAATTACAGTTGGTAATAATTGAACTTCATTTTTAAATTCATCAGGAAACAATGGTCTGATTGGTCTATCAATTAATCTCGAGATTAATGTTTCACTTTCAGTTGGTCTAGCTTCTCTTTTAAAATACCCACCTGGAATTTTCCCAGCTGCATAATATTTTTCTTGATAATTAACAGATAATGGAAAGTAATCCATATCAGGGTTTACTTTCTTTGCTCCTACCACTGTTGCTAAAACAACTGTTTCACCACATGTTGCGATTATTGCACCGTCTGCCTGTCTTGCTACTTTACCTGTTTCTAAACTTATTTTTTTACCTGCTACTTCAACTTCCTTTTTATATACTTTAAACATTTCGTTTCCATTTCTTTTCGTTCGTTCCATTCCATTCTATCTATCTTAATCTCTATTTTCTCAAATTCAATTTAGACAGTACATTTTTGTAAGAATCCATTTTATTCTTTTTTAAGTATTCCAACAATTTTTTTCTTCTATTTACCGCTTTCAACAATCCAACAGATGAATGTTTATCTTTTTTGAATTGTTTAATATGTTTCGATAAAGTTTCAATTTTCTCTGTTAGCAATGCAATTTGTATCTCTGATGAACCTGTATCGGAGCTGTGTATTGCTAATTCATTTGTTTTTTTATTCATACTTTATTTCCTCATTTATTTGATTGTTTTATTAAATTTTCAATTTTTTCTGCATACTCAAATGACTCATCTTTTCTAAAGAGTAATTTTGGTAAAAATTTCACAATTACTTTTTGTGATAAAATTTTTCTAATTAGAAATGAGTATTCTTTTAACTTTATAATGACTTCATCTGCATCCTTGCCACCTAAAGGTAGAACATACGCTTTAGCAATCTTTAAATCTTGACTCATTTTTACCTCTGTAACTGTGATTGTGTTAGTTTCTAAGTTCGGTAGCTTAGCCTCATTTCTCAAAAAAATCATGCTTAAAGACTGTTTAATCATTTCTCCAACTCTTAATTGTCTTTGTGATATGGGTTTTCCAATTCTATCAGCCATTAAATAGACCTTTCTGTTGAAGTAATATTAAATGCCTCGATAATATCATTTTTCTGAAAGTCCATATAATCCTTTACTGTAATTCCACACTCTTGACCATTGTTGACTTGTTTTACTTGATTTTTTTCTCTGAATAAAGATCCGACTTTTCCTGTATAAATTATTGAACCATCTCTAATTATTCTTACCTCAGATGCACTTGTTATTTCACCTTCTGTAACTTTTGATCCTGCAACCTTTCCAGCACCAGATACTTTGAATATCTCTAGAATTTGCGCGGTTCCAGTAATCGCTTCTTTTACATCCGGTGTGAGTAATCCTGACATTCTTTTTTTTATAAAATCTAAAACTTCATAAATAATGTTATATGATGAAATTTTAATATTCTCTTTTTCAGCAAGCTTTTTTGCTTCCTTACTGGGTTTCACATTAAAAGCAATTAAAACAGCACTCGACGCTTTGGCCAATGTTACATCAGTCTCAGTTACCATGCCAATATCTGATAAGATTATTTTCGGTTTAACTTCCTCATGTTTTATTTGGCCAACTGCATTTTTAATGGCTTCAGAGGAACCATGAACATCTGATTTAATAATCAAGTTTAATTCCTCTGCAGACTTATCAGTAAAAGCAGATTCTTGAGTTGCAAAAGTTAGAGGATTTTTATTGTCTTTATTTTCTTGAGCTCTACTTTCACTTAAATTTTTTGCTTCTTTTTCATTATCAAGAACCAAAAAATCATCACCTGCTTTAGCTGCTCCATTAATTCCCAAAATTTCTACTGGATCAGATGGTAACGCTTCATTAATATTTTTTCCCTTATCATTGATAATTGCTCTAATTTTACCCCATCTTAATCCACTTACAAAAAAATCACCTCTTTTGAGTGTACCATTTGTAATAATAATTGTTGCAACAGGACCCCTACCAATATCAATTTTTGATTCTAAAACTATTCCTGTAGCTTTACTTTCAAAATTTGTTTTGAGATCTAGTATTTCTGCTTGAAGAGTTATTGCTTCAATTAATTTTTCCAAGTTTTGTTTTTTCTTAGCTGAAATTTCAACCATTAAAGAATCTCCAGATAGTTCCTCAGCAATTAATTCATGCTCTAATAATTGATTTTTTATTTTTTGTGGATCTGCCTCAGGTAAATCACATTTATTGATTGCTACAACGATAGGAACATTTGCTGCCTTAGCATGTTTAATTGACTCGACAGTTTGTGGCTTAACTCCATCATCTGCTGCAACAACCAAAACAACTATATCTGTAAGTTTAGAACCTCTTGCTCGCATTTCTGTAAATGCTGCATGGCCTGGAGTATCAATAAAAGTTATCTTATTAGAATTATTTTCAATTTGATAAGCACCAATATGTTGCGTTATTCCCCCAAACTCACCTGATACTACATTTGCACTTCTTAAAACATCTAGCACAGAAGTTTTTCCATGATCAACGTGGCCCATAACTGTAACTATTGGAGGTCTATTCTTTAAATTTTCAGATCTAGATTCTTTTATTTTTTTGATAATTTCTTCTGCTTTTTCCTCACGTATAGGATTATGACCAAATTCTTTTACAATATACTCAGCTGTGTCTGCAGCTAATGTTTGATTTATTGTAACAGTTACACCCATGCTAAATAAAAATTTTATTACATTGCTAGATTGTTCTGCCATTCTATTTGCTAGCTCTCTAACAGTTATAGCTTCTGGAATATTTATATCTCTTTTAACTGGTTTTAAATTTTCATTATTATTTTGTTTATTGACGTTTTTTAGCTCTTTCTGTCTTGCTCTTTTTACAGATGCTAAACTTCGCTCTCTTGTTTCTATCTCATCACTTAATGCTCTTGAAACTGTAAGTTTGACCTGTCTTTTTTTTACTCCAATTTTTGACTTTTTATCAATGTCTGAATCACTTTTAAGTTTTTTAGTTGCTCTTTGTTCAGCAAGTTTTCTTTTTTCAAAATCTGAAATCGAAAATGAAGTTTTGTTTTGAAAATTAGACTTAAGCCCTGAGTTATTTTTAAAATTATTTGTTGATGGTTTATTTCCTGATAATTTATTAAAACTTCCTTTTCCTGAAGGTCTTTCCGAATTTTTTCCAATAATGACTGTTTTTTTTCCCTGTGTTTTTTCTACACCGAAATTTTTAAAAGACTTCTTGGGATTGCCAGAAATAGTAAGTTTTGTTTTTTTTTCCATTTCTCATTCCTCAATCTTTATAAATAATGTTTCTTGCCGACATAATTAAATCATCTGCCTCTTCTTTTGATAAAGCGAAATCTTCTAAATAACCCTGAATTTTTATTCTTTCGCCTTTAACAATATCATATCCACCTGTAAGCTCATCTGAAGCTAAATCTGCAAAATCTTCCAATTTCAGAATTTTCTGCTCACCTAAAGTTACTAACATTCCAGGCGTTAATCCTTTTAAATTTATTAAATTATCAGTAAGACCCAAGTCTTTTATCTTCTGAGAAATATCCTGTTGATCTTTTTCATAAGATTCTTTGGCTCTTTCAATTAAGGCTTTTGCTGTCTCATCCTCAATTCCTTCAATTTTAACCAAGTTTTCTATTGAACTATCTTTTATATCATCGATTGTTGAAAAACCTTCCGCAACAAGTAATTGCCCTAGGGTTTCGTCTAATTCTAAATTTTTAACGAAATTTTCAGTTTTTTCCTTAAATTCTAATTGTCTTCTTTCCGAGTCTTCGGCATCAGTCATTATATTAATTTCATAATTTAATAACTTTGTAGCCAATCTTACATTTTGTCCTCTTCTACCAATTGCTTTACTTAAATTTTCTTCTGTAAGAATCACGTCAAGTTTTTTCCTTTGCATATCTACGTTTACTCTTTGAACTTCGGCTGGTGATAATGCATTAGAAACCAGTATCGCAGGGTCCTCTGACCAATTTACAATATCAATTTTTTCACCTTGTAATTCATTAACTACTGCTTGAACTCTTGATCCTCTCATACCTACGCATGCTCCTACTGGATCTAATGAAGTATCAACTGCTTTAACACATATTTTAGCTCTACTTCCAGGATCTCTTGAGGAAGACTTAATTTCAATTAATCCATCGTAAATTTCTGGTACTTCTTGAACAAAAAGTTTCTCCATAAATTTAGGATGTGCTCTAGATAAAAAAATTTGCTGTCCTCTAGGCTCTCTTCTTACATCATAACAATACGCCTTAATTCGATCACCAGCTTTTATATTTTCTCTAGGAATTAATTCATTTTTTTGTATAATCGCCTCTGTTCTTCCTAGATCGACAATAACATTTCCAAATTCCAATCTTTTAACTATTCCACTTAAAATTGTATCTTTTTTATCTATAAAATCATTGTATTGTCTTTCTCTCTCTGCTTCTCTAACATTAAAACTTATTACTTGTTTCGCAGTTTGTGCTGCTATTCTTCCAAAATCGAATGAAGGCAAAGGTTGTAGTACTTCATCACCTATTTTTTTTGACTTATTCGCCTCATCAATGCTAATTGCTTCATCTAATTTGATTTCTAAATTTGAATTTTCAGGTGTTTCAGAAATTATTAGCTTTCTGTATATTTCGATATCTCCGTTATCTCTATTTATTAAAACTTTAATTTCATTATCATGGCCAAATTTGGATCTTGCAGCTTTTGCGATACCAGTTTCCATAGAACTTATAATAAGTTCTTTATCTATAGATTTTTCTAACGCTACCGCTTCAGCAATTCTTAACAGCTCTAGTTTATCTGCTCTTTTATTTAACATAAGTTTGTTTGCCCCCAAAAAAAAATGGGCTAACGCCCATTTTGATAATTCAACAATGTTCCCGAAATATATTAAAGTTTTTTAATTAATCAATAAAAACTATTTAGAAAAAACACTTATTTTATCAGTTTTTTCCCATGAAAAAGCTCCATCTTTATCAGGAGTTCTTCCAAAATGACCATAGGCGGCTGTTTTTTCGTAAATTGGTTTATTCAATTCCAACATCTCTCTTATGCCTCTTGGGCTTAAATCAAAATTTTCATTTATTTTATCAATCACAAATTTATTTTTTTCAACATTATTATCAAATAAATCAACATAAATTGATAATGGTTTTGATACCCCTATTGCATAAGAAAGTTGAATCAAACATTTATTCGAGATTTTAGATGCAACAATATTTTTTGCTATATACCTAGCTGCATAAGCTGCAGATCTATCAACTTTTGTTGGATCTTTTCCTGAAAAAGCTCCTCCTCCATGTGGTGCTGCACCACCATAAGTATCAACAATAATTTTTCTACCTGTTAATCCACAATCTCCGTCTGGTCCACCTATAACAAAGTTGCCTGTTGGATTAACATAAAATTCATCTTCATTAAAACCTTCTAAAAATTCTTTTGGTATTGAATTTAACATATACGGTCTTAATAATTCTCTGACCTCTTTTTGATTTACACTTGATGAGTGTTGAGAAGAAATAACAACTGATTTTACTTTTACAGGCTTTCCATCAATATATTCAAATGTTACCTGACTTTTTGAATCTGGTTCAATATTTTTTAGTTTTCCTGACTTTCTATCTTCAGCCATTAATCTTAAAATTTTATGTGAATAATGTATCGGTGCAGGCATTAAAACATCTGTTTCATTGCACGCATAACCAAACATAATACCCTGATCACCCGCACCTTCATCTTTATTACCAGAAGAATCCACTCCCATTGCAATATCAGCTGACTGTGAATGTAGGTGGCTTTCTATTTTAGTAGCCTCTTTCCAAGTAAAACCATCTTGGTCATAACCAATATCTTTTATGCAGTTCCGGACCTTTAAAATAAGTTCCTCTTTGTTAATTTCAGGGCCTCTAACTTCTCCTGCTAATACAACTTTATTTGTAGTAGTTAGTGTTTCACACGCAACTCTTGAATATGGATCACCAGAAAGATATGTATCAACAACCATATCAGAAATCCTATCAGAAACTTTATCTGGGTGACCTTCGGAAACTGACTCACTTGTGAAAAGAAAATTTTTTAAATTACTCATTTCTGATCCTATTAAATGAAAATATAAGAAAAATATACAACAAAATTAATATCATAAATATTTTATTTCCATGTGTGGAAAAAATTGTTTTGTTAAGAACTCTTTTTTCTTCAAAATCAATAAAACCAGAATTACCAAACTCGATATATTTTTCAATTTCACCTAGAGGATTTATTATTGCTGCCATTCCATTATTTGATGATCTAAGAATATATTTTCCAGTTTCTATAGCTCTATATATACTATGAGCAAAATGTTGTTTAGGCCCTATTGACTCTCCAAACCACCCATCTTCAGAAATATTAATTATAAGATTAAAATTTCTATTTTTTGTTAAATTTCCACTATAAATAATTTCATAGCAAATAAGAGGTAAAAATTTTAAATTTTTTATAAAACTATTATCTATTTCAATGATATCTTCTTCACTTCCTCTAGAAAAAGAACCAAAATTATTCGTGATTGTTTTTAAACCTAATCCATCTAAAATTTTTTCAAATGGAAGAAATTCTCCAAAAGGAACTAGTTTAATCTTACTATAACTTTTGATAAGATTGAGTTTATTATCAAATATTGAAAAAGTATTATAAAATTTACTTTCATTATTTTCTGAATCTTTTTTAGTAATTCCTAAACCTAATAAATGGTTTTCACTCAAACTTTTATTGAATATATCGGTATATAAAGATATTTCATTTAGATATGTGTCTGGGATAATTCCTTCTGGCCATACGAAAAACGTTTTTTCATTTGATACTGGAGAACTTATAGAAATTAACTCACGTATTACTTCCTCAGTATCAATTTTGCTATTAAATCTTTCTAGAGAAATATTTGAGCCAATAATTCTTATTTTATAAGGAAATTTTTCAACTTCCTTATTTTTAAATTGCTTCTTTTGAAAATTTCCATGAATAAAAAATATAATCGGCAAGAGAAGCAAAAAGATACATACTCCGATTTCTTTTTTTGACTTTCTAAGAATATAAATTGCAGGTGCAGTAAATAGACTAATTGCAATTAAATTCAAAGAATATGTGCCTATAACCGATAAAATACTAATAAAATTTAAATTTTTAGAAAAGCTATAAATTATCAAATTCCATGGAAAACCGGTTAATATTATACCTCTGATAAATTCTACAATACCAAAAAAAACAGAAAAAATAAAAAAAGCACTTAAAACATTTTTTGGATTAAACAAATAAAATAATAATGTTATTAAACCATAAAATAAAGCTAAAAAAGAAGGAATAAAAATTAAAGCAATTGGAATAAGAAAACTAAAATTTTTATCAAAACTTAAAGATATTGTTATCCAATATAAACTTGTTAAGAAGTAACCAAATCCAAAAAACCAACCATAAAAAAAGAAAATTTTTTTCTCTATTTTTTTATTAAGGTTTTTAAATAAAAGCCCAAAAAAAATACTAAATGTAAAAAAATTTATTATAAATAAATTAAAAGGGGGAAGACTTAAAGAAGTTAATCCACCTAAAAAAAATAATAATAAAAACTCTGTAATAAATTTTTTTTTCAATTTAACTTAATAATTTTTCAATTGATTTAAAAACTTTTTGCTCTATATGAAACATTTTCTTATAATCTTTTTCTTTAATATGATCATAACCTAATAAATGTAAAAATCCGTGAATAAAAATTTTGATTGTTTTTTGTTTAAACTCTTTTGAGTTTAAATTTTTAGGTTTATTCATATAATTAAAGCTTATTATAATATCGCCTAAATAAATCTCTTTTAGATTTCCTTTTTTTTGTTCAAAAGGAAAGGAGAGAACATCAGTATGTTTATTTTTTTTTCTAAATTTTCTATTTAAATCTTTAATTTTTTTATTGTTTGAAAGTAATAAAGTTAAGTATGCCTTCTTATTAAGAAATCTAAATTTTTTTGGAAATTTTTTGCAAATTTTATCAAAAAATTTCTGGCTTCTTTTTATTTTTTTTGACCAGGATTTTTCCTCAGTAAGAACATTAACTTTGATCATTATTGTTGTACGCTTTAACAATTTTTGAAACAAGAGGATGTCGAACCACATCTGAATGATCAAAATCAATGACTGCTATTTCATTTAAGTGAGATAATATTTTTTTTGACCTATCTAATCCTGACATATTTTTATTTGGTAAATCTATTTGAGAAGGATCACCATTGACTACTATCTTAGAGTTTTCACCAATACGTGTTAAAAACATTTTTATTTGAGTATCCGTTGCGTTTTGAGCTTCATCTAAAATTGCAAAAGAGTTTTTTAGTGTTCTTCCTCTCATAAATGCTAAAGGTGCTATTTCAATATCACCAATTTCAATCATTCTTTGTATTTTTTCAAAATGAAATAAATCATACAGTGAGTCATAAAGGGGTCTTAAATATGGGTCTACTTTTTCTTTCATATCACCTGGTAAGAAACCAAGTCTTTCACCTGCCTCCACTGCTGGTCTTGATAAAATAATTCTTTCAATCTTTTTTTCTAACAACATAGTTAAACCCACAGCCACTGCTAAAAATGTTTTTCCTGTACCTGCAGGTCCTGCGGAAATGATTATTTCGCTTTCCCTCAATGCTCGTACATATTCTTTTTGTTTTTCCGATCTTGGAATAATAGATTTTTTTGGAGTTTTAATTATATCTGTAACATTAGAATTTTTTACTTTTTCATTAATCATAAATTGATCAACTGATGATAAGACATCTTTTTGTTCTACACTCCCATTAATCGAAAATTGGTTCGCTAAAAACTGAATAGCATTTTTTACCATTTCATTTTTGTCTGGTGATGATTTTATAAGTATAGAATTTCCTCTTGAATAAATACTCGCTCCAGTTACTTTTTCTAATTCTTTAAGATTTTTATTAAATTCACCAACTACACCAATTAGCAAATCATTCTCATGAAATATAACACTTATAGAATTATTTTCTGAATAAACAAACTTTAGAGAAGATTGAATATCTTTTTTTTTTATATTACTCAAATTTATGCCACTCTTTTTTCTGTTTTTTTTATACTTTCACCAAACAAAGTATTTTGATTACTATTAGTTATTTTTACTTTTATTACATTTCCTATTTCTTGATCATTACCATCAAATATCACTGAAGTCATGTATTCAGATCGCCCAAAAAACTTATTACTTTCCTTAGTCCTATTCTCTACAAGTACCTCTATTTGTTTATTTTCTAGAGACTTATTCATCAAAATTTGATGATCAAATAGTTGTCTCTGGACCTTTTCTAGCCTTCTTTGAGATATTTTTTTATCTATAAGTTTTAAATTTGAAGCTGTTGTTCCAGGTCTTGGACTAAATATAAAAGAAAAAGAGTTTATAAATTTAATATTTTTTATCAGCTCAAACGTTGCATTAAAATCTTCTTCCTCTTCGCCGGGATAAGCAATTATGAAATCACTTGAAAATTCAATATTTGGATTAATTGATTTAAGTTTTTCATAAGTTTTTATGTAATCATTTATTAAATGCTTTCGATTCATTAACTTTAAAATTTTATCTGATCCAGTTTGAACAGGTAAATGTACTAGGGGCATTAATTTTTTTGAAAAACTATAGACATCTATTAAATCTTTTGTCATATCTCGCGGATGAGACGTAGAGTATCTAATTCTTTTAATCTCAGGAATTTTTTCTATTTCAAGAATTAAATCTGAAAGTCTAAAATTTTCATTTTTATAAGCATTTACATTTTGACCTAGCAAAATAATCTCACGAGCTCCATTTTCTGACAAAGTTTTTGCTTCATCAACTATCTCATTAAAAGGTCTAGAATATTCAGGTCCTCTCGTGTAAGGAACTACACAAAAATGACAGAATTTATCACAGCCCTCTTGAACAGTTAAAAAGGTTGAAACTTTGCTAGATGTATTTTTAATTCTATTAAGATAATTAAATTTTGACTCTGCCTCAAAATCAGTTTCTTCTATTTTTTTTTGTTTGTGTAAAAATTCTTCAATTTTATTATTAATTTTATGATAAGCTTGAGGTCCAATAACTAAATCTATATAAGGTTCTCTTTTTAACATTTCCTCATTTTCAGCTTGGGCAACACATCCTGCTACAATTACAAATGGTTTTTTTTTTAATCGTAAACTTTTTTTAACTCGTCCTATTTCATGATAAACTTTGTCTTTTGCTTTATTTCTTATATGACAAGTGTTTAATAAATAACAATCTGTCTCTTCTAAATTGTCTGTTTTTTCAAATCCAATTTTTTTTACTGTATCGATTATACGATTTGTATCGTACTCATTCATTTGACAGCCAAATGTTTTGACAAATATCTTTTTACTCATCTTCTGAGTTCACTTTAACACCATACAACTCTAATTTATGATCAACTAACTTGTAACCATATTTTTCAGCAACCTTTTTTTGAAGCTTTTCGATATCTTCATCAACAAACTCAATTATTTCTCCAGTTTTTACGTCAATGAGATGATCGTGGTGACCTTCGTTTAACTCTTCGTAGCGAGCTTTACCACCTTTAAATTCATGTTTAGTTAATATCCCAGACTCCTCAAATAGCTTTACAGTTCTATAAACAGTCGCAATACTTATTTTTGTGTCAATTTTAGAAACTCTTCTATAAAGCTCATCAACGTCTGGATGATCGGAAGACTCTGACATAACTTTAGCAATAATTCGCCTTTGATCTGTTAATTTAACACCTTTAGATATACATTTTTGTTCAATAGTTTCTGACATAGTTGATTTTAACCTAAATAAATAGGATTAATCAAATTTTTTTCTATTTTTAATTTTTGACATAGTTTCGGGATATTTTCATATTTAACATCATTTTTTTCGTCAAAATCATCAAAACTAAAACAGTAATAATCGATTTTGTTAACTAAATGAAAAGCTTTAACAATTGAAAGAGAGTTTCTTATCCCAGCAAAGCTCCCTGGTCCCCTATTAACATAAATTTCAGATATTTTTTTTAAATCTAAATTTTTATTATTCAAAAATTCATTGATTAGTAAGGTTAATTTTTCAAAATTTAATTTGGTATTTTCATATGTAATACTATAATTAATATCATTATTAATGATCATTAAAAAAATTTTTTCTTTAGCTGCATCAATTATAAGTTTATTCATTTTACAATTTTTATTTTTAATGAATTCTAATTCACAAGAAAATAATATCAAATATTATTCAAATGATAGTGGTATTTTGTCATTAATGTATCATCGATTTAATGAAAATAAGTATCCATCTACCAATATCAGAATGGATATTTTTAAAGAACAAATGAGTTTAATTAAAGAACTTGGATATGAATTTTATAACCCCAAACTATTTATAGAGGAATTTAAAAAACCCAAAAATAATAAGAAAATTTTAATTACAATCGATGATGGTTTTAAATCGTTTTATAATGAGGCATGGCCCTACCTTAAAAAAAATAAAATTCCATTTATATTATTTGTTTCCACTGAACCTGTTGGTAAATATGGATACATGAATTGGGATGAAATCAAAGAAATAGAGAAATCTGAAATTGGATTTATTGGTCATCACTCTCATACTCATGAATACTTAATAGACATGAAAGAGTCTGAATTTATTGATGATATAGAGACAGCAACTAAAATTTTTAAAGAAAAACTAGGCTATGTTCCTCCAATTTTTTCCTACCCTTTTGGAGAATATTCACTATTTATGAAAAAATATATATCAAAAAATTTTGAAATTGCTTTTGGACAACATTCTGGGGTTATTGATAATAATAAAGATGAATTTGAATTACCAAGGTTTCCTATAAATGAAAAATATGGTGAATTGAAAAGATTTAAATCATTAATAAATTATAGTCCTCTAGAATATAAATCTCTAAAGCCAGAACAAAAAAAACTTTATGATGAAAATAATCCGCCAACGTTAATTGTGGAGTTTTTTGATGAACAAAAAAATATCAGAAATATTAATTGTTACTCAAATGATGGTGGTAATTGGCAAAAGTCAGAATTAAAATTTGAAAATCAAATTCTAATAATTAATTTTAAAGAGCCGTTTGTGCCAAGAAGAGGAAGAATAAATTGTTCTCTAAATGATAATGGAAAATGGAGATGGTTCGGTACTCAATTTACAGTAAAAAAAAACTAAATTAGGCTTTCTAACCCTTTGCTTGAAGGTAATAGTTTTGCATCATCAAAATCTTTTAAATTATTTTGTTGAATAATTTTTTGTAAAACCTCAACATATTTTTCACCGGTCTCTGCATACTCATTCAAAAACTGCACTAAAATCAAACTATCTAAATTTTTGTTCTGATCTCGTAATTTAGCTCTAGCCTCTCTAAAAGCTCTATAGGATGAATGAGTATTCAAATTTCTCTGGTAAGCTCTAACTGATGCTTGTAAGACATTAAACTTCATAACCTTATGACCTTCAGAACTATCAGAGTCTTTAGGCTTTAAACCTTCGCCGGACCAAGTCCATTGACCAAACAATGCATTTCCTTCTTGTGCAAATCTCGAAGTCCCCCAGCCAGTTTCTTTTGCTGCTTGAGCTATTGCAAGCGAAACAGGAATTTCATCCATTCTTACTTTTAATGTTGATAAATCTCTTGATGAAACACCATACTGTTTATACTTTTTTTGAAGCCATTTTTTTTCTAGATCAGAGTTACTACTTTTATTAATTATACTAAAAAGTCTTTTTCTATCTAATCTTATATTATTATTTTCTTGTAAAATTAATGGTAAAATAATCTGAATGAAAAATTCTTTTCTTTGCTTTGTATTTTCAATCATTTTTATTTCTGCAGGCAACAATGTCAAAGCTACGGGTTTTACTAATTTCTTTTCTCTAACATCTTCTAAAGAGTAGTCTGTATCCTCAAAAAGTTGTTTTATTGTTGAAGCATTCAATCTTACTGTGTCTGTTTCTAAATCATTAAGACTAAAGATATCCCTTAACAAATCCTTCTCATCTAAAACATCATCCGAATCAAGAACTTTTCCATCATTTTTTAAAGTATAAGCTAATACTGCTTTTGAATTATTTTTGAATTCCAATGACTCATTTTGAAAATATAAGATAAAATTTGGCATTATATAAAAAAATAAAATTACACCTAAAGAACTAATAAAAATTTTTGGTATAGTTCCCAAGTCTTTTTGTTTGAGAAATTTAGAAAGATTAAAATTATGTTTATAATTTATTTTTTTAAACATATTAAATTGCAATTACCTCTTTTACTTCAGGGATATAATGGCATAATAAATTTTGAACACCCTGTTTTAAAGTCATTGTTGAACTAGGACAACCTGAACAACTACCTTGAAGCTGGACTCTTACAATACCATCGTTAAAATCTTTAAATTTTATATCCCCACCATCTCTAGCTACTGCAGGTCTTATTTTTTGATCAAGAATATTAATAATTTTTTTTTCTATTTCTTTTAAATTTACATGGTTTGCATCTAAACTTTTATCAATAACAAATTCATTTCCTTGAGAATAAAAATCATTAATCAAAGAAATAACAATATGTTTTATCTCATCCCAAGATATATCATTGACTTTATTTACAGAAATAAAATCTTTTCCTAAAAAAATTCCTTCAACACCATTTACAGAGAGTAAATTTCTAACAAGCTCATTATTTGTTTGCTCCTTATCTATAACTTCAAATGAGTTGTGTTCAGATACAATTTTTCCAGGCAAAAATTTAAGTGAATTAGGATTAGGTGTATTTTCGGTTTGAACGAACATAAAATATATATAATCATTAATTGAAAAAAGGGAACTCTTATTAAAAATTATTTAAAAACCCACCAATTCATGAATTTTTTTTAACTTATTTGATGCTATATCGTTTGCTTTTTTATGACCCTCCGACAATATTTGCTCTAAATATTTCTTATCCTCTAATAATTTTTTAATTTCAACTGAGATGGGAATAATTTTATCCACAAGAATTTCTGCCAGATCATTTTTGAATTCCGAAAAATTTTTACCAGAAAATTCCGAAATACTTTTCTCCAAAGTCAATCCAGAGAGACTTGAATAAATTCCAAGTAAGTTTTTTGCTTCAGCTCTGTCTTCTAGCTCTTCAATTGTTGAAGGCATTGGTAATGAGTCTGTTTTAGCTTTTTTAATCTTATTTAAAATATCATCTTTATTATCAGTTAGATTTATTCTACTTAAATCTGAGGGTTCAGATTTACTCATTTTTTTTAAACCATCTTTTAGACTCATAATTCTAGAAAACTGTTTTTGAATTAGTGGTTCGGGCACCTTAAAGAAGTTCTCAACTTTATAATCATTATTAAATCTTTGAGCAATATCTCGACAAAGTTCTAAATGTTGTTTTTGATCATCCCCAACTGGTACATGAGTAGCATCATAAAGTAATATATCTGCAGCCATTAACACTGGATATGAATAAAGACCAATACTTGCTTTTTCTTTATCTTTGCCAGCTTTTTCTTTAAATTGAGTCATTCGATTTAACCAACCCATTCTAGCTACACAACTTAAAATCCAAGCTGTTTCTGAGTGCGCACCTACTCGTGATTGATTAAAAATAATACTTTTCTTATGATTAATCCCACTAGCTAAAAAAGTAGCTACAGTCTCATATATGTTGTTTCTTAATAATTCTGGGTTCTGATAAACGGTTATTGCATGTAAATCTACCACACAAAAGATACACTCATTTTTATCATCATTATTAAGTTCAACAAAATTTTTAATTGCTCCTAAATAATTTCCTAGATGAAGATTACCAGTTGGCTGAACACCTGAAAAAATTTTTTTTCCCATAAGTTAATATCTTAATTGAAGATCTTTATAATTAAAAGCTTTGAAAAAAAAGGATATAATTAAGTAAAAACACAAAGCTAATAAAACTGATGAAATTAAATAAAATGATTTAAAATTATATTCATACGCTAACTGATTTTGGAATGTTAAAATGAGATAATTGAAAAATATTCCCATAAAAATTGAAGCTAAAAAAATTTTGAAAAAGCTAATCACAAAAATATTATTAAACCTAAACAAATTTCTATTTTTCAGGTAAATAAATAGAACTAAAGAATTAAACCAAGATGAAATTGAAGTTGCTATTGGAATAATTATAAAACCAATACTTTTAAAATAATACAAGCTTATAAAAATATTTATAATCACAGAAATTAGAGATATATAAAATGGTGTTTTAGTGTCGTTATTTGCAAAGAAAAAAGTAGAAAATACTTTGATAAATGCAAAGGCTGGTAAACCTAAACCAAAATAATAAAGTGCTTTAGCTGAATTTAATACTGCTTCATTGCTAAAAGAGCCATAACCAAATAAAGCTGAAATAATTTCCTCGGAGCCAACAAATAATGCAACAGAAGCAGGCAAACTTAAGAACATGCTTAATTCAAGTGCCTTATTTTGAATTTTTAAAACTTTATCCTTTTTCTTTAGGTGAACATGTTTTGAAAGTTGTGGAAGAACAACTACACCAATTGCAATGCCCGCAATTGCTAGATTTATTTGGTAAATTCTGTCAGCATAGTAAAGATAGGAAACAGCACTTGTTTGAAAAGAAGCAATAATTGTTCCTACAAGAATATTGATTTGTGTAACACCTGATGAAAAAATACTTGGTAATAGTTTTTTAAAAAAAGTTTTTACTTTATCATCAATGTTAAATTTTAAATTTATCTTAATTGAAAAAAATTTTCCTACAAATTTATATAAAAATATTAACTGTATTAAACCAGCTATTGAAACACCATAAGAGAGATAATAAACTAATTCATCACCTAAATATTTTCCAGAAAAAAGGATGCCAATCATTACAATATTTAAAATAATTGGCGCTGCTGATGCTGCTGCAAATTTATTATGAGAATTCAAAATACCTCCAAAAAAAGAGGATAAACTTACAAACATTAAAAAGGGGAAAGTTATTCTTGTTAAATCTATTGCAATTTTTATTTTTTCACTATCTTCAACAAATCCTGGTGCTATTAAGTTAACCACTATTGGCATAAAAATTTCTGCAACCAAGATTAAAAGTAATAAAGCTAAAAATAATAAATTAAAAATTTTATTAGCAAAGATATTTGATTTTTTTTTACCTTTAACTAATTCTGAGGTGTAACTAGGAACAAAAGCTGCATTAAAAGTTCCCTCAGCGAAGAGCCGTCTAAAAGTGTTAGGAATTCTAAAAGCTACAAAAAATGCATCAGCTAAGAGACTTGTGCCTAGAAAAATCGCAATTAAGATATCTCTCAAATAACCAAGTAATCTGCTGATTATAGTATAAAATCCAAAAGTCCCTGTTGACTTAACTAAATTCATAAATCATATTAGTCTTAATTTTACCCTAATTGTACACTTATTATCAAAATATATAGATCAAATATTTAAAATAATAATAAATATACAAAATAGATGTAATTAGTTTTGAGTTTAGAATAATTAATTAAAAAATGAAAAAGACAAAAACCGATCATTATACAGACAAAGAAGCTTTAGATTTTCATAGTCATAAAAAACCCGGAAAGATTGAAATTTCTTCTTCAAAAAATATGACCACAAAAAGAGATCTTGCTTTAGCATATTCTCCAGGTGTTGCTGCTCCAGTAAAAGCAATAAGTGAAAACCCTGAAGCTGCTTTTGATTATACCAGTAAAGGTAATCTTGTTGCTGTTATAAGTAATGGTTCAGCAATTCTAGGTATGGGAAATTTAGGAGCATTGGCTTCCAAACCAGTGATGGAAGGTAAAGCGGTATTATTTAAAAGATTTGCGGATATAGACTCGATAGATCTTGAAATAGACTCAGCTGATCCAAACGAAATAATTAATAGCATAAAAAATTTTGCACCAAGTTTTGGTGGAATAAATCTTGAAGATATAGCAGCCCCAGATTGCTTTATCATTGAGGAAAAACTCAAAGAAATTTTAGATATACCTGTTTTTCATGATGATCAACATGGAACAGCGATCATCACCACTGCTGCATTAATAAACGCACTGGATATTACTAAGAAAAAAATTGATAAAATAAAAGTGGTAGTAAATGGTGCTGGAGCATCAGCAATGGCATGTACGAATTTATTTAAGAAAAGTGGAGTTCCTCAGAAAAATATTACGATGATTGATAGAAAAGGAGTGATTTTTAGAGGAAGAGAAAACTTAAATCAATGGAAATCAAGTCACGCTATAGAAACAAAAGATA
This sequence comes from uncultured Pelagibacteraceae bacterium, assembly GCA_902571375.1. Lineage (GTDB taxonomy): Bacteria > Pseudomonadota > Alphaproteobacteria > Pelagibacterales > Pelagibacteraceae > Pelagibacter. Next base: position 11,636 of record CACGBP010000007.1, on the reverse strand, counting down.
GAACATTGGATGATGCTATTAAGAATGCAGATGTATTTTTAGGTTTGTCAGCAAAAGGAGCTTTAACAAAAGATATGGTTAAAAAAATGGCCAAGAACCCAATAATATTTGCATGTGCTAACCCAGATCCTGAAATTACACCGGAAGAAATTGAGGAAGTAAGAGATGATGCAATTATTGCAACAGGAAGGTCAGATTACCCTAATCAAGTAAATAATCTAATTGGATTTCCATATATTTTTAGAGGTGCATTAGATGTGAGATCAAAAACAATTAATGAAGAAATGAAAGTTGCGGCTGCAAATGCAATCGCTAATTTGGCAAAAGAGGATGTACCAGATGAGGTTGTTGCTGCTATGGGAGGTGAAAGACCTCACTATGGTAAAGATTATATAATTCCATCAACATTTGATCCAAGATTAATAAGTGTAATACCTTTAGCTGTTGCTAAAGCTGCAATTGATACCGGTGTGGCAAGAAAAAAAATTGAAAATTATGATTTATATAAAGATCAATTAAAACAAAGACTAGATCCCACAGTAACAATTATGCAAGGTGTACATAGTTATATTAAGAAAAAACAAAAAAAAGTTGTTTTTGCTGATGGTGAAGATGAAAATACGCTTAAAGCAGCCATAGCATTCAAAAATTCAAAACTTGGAATACCTATTTTAGTTGGAAAAGAGGAATTAATTAAAAATCAAATAAAAAAAATTGGCTATAATGAAAATTTTGACATTGAGATTGTTAATTCAAAAGATAAAGAAAAAAGAGAAAAATATGTAACACACTTATTTAAGAAACTTCAAAGACAAAAAGGAATGTTGGAATGGGATTGTGATAGACTCATAAGAAATGATAGAGTGATCTGGTCTTCTTGTATGGTCGCTTGCGGTGATGCAGATGCAATGGTGACTGGAAATACAAGAAGATATTCTGCATCCCTTGAAAAAATAATGCAAGTTGTTGAACCAAGAGCTGGGGAGATTATGTTTGGTTTAAACTTAATAGTTAATAGAGGGAAGACTATATTTCTCTGTGATACTTCTGTAATAGAGTATCCAGATGCAAAACAACTAGCAGATATGGCGAAATCAGCAGCAAGAGTTGTAAGACTTTTTGGTTTTGATCCTAAAATCGCTTTTTTATCTCACTCAACATTTGGTCAACCAGCTACAGATAGAACCAAAAGATTGAGCGATGCAGTTGAAATACTTAAAAAAGAAAAAGTAAATTTCAAATTTGATGGTGAAATGCAACCAGATGTAGCTTTGGAAGAGATGTATAAAGAACTTTACCCATTTTCTGAGATTGTTGGAAATTCTAATGTGCTAATTATGCCAAGTCAACACAGCGCAGCAATTTCATATAAAATGATTAAATCCATGAGTAGAGCGAAAGTCATTGGACCACTATTGATTGGTCTGGGATTGCCTATAGAAATTGCACCACTAAGAACTTCAACTTCTGAGATAATTAATTTAGCTTCAATAGCAGCTTACTCTGCAGATGTTATAGATTATTCTAAATAATTAATTTTTTTGAATTCTTAAATCTTCCACAAGCATAATACTTGCAATTACATCTTTAACATCTAAAATTTCTTTGGCTTCACTCATAACCAAATCCCTTTCGTCTGAGTTCATGGCTATACCATAAAGGTAAATTTTCTTCTTAAACGTATCGATCTGATAGTTTGTAGCTTTAATGTTTTTATTTAGTATCAATGCAGTTCTAAGTTGTGAGGTTATTAAAAGATCTTTAGCTGATTGCTTAAAGTTAAATTTTTCTTTTATTTTAATATCGTTTCTTACTGATCTTACTCCCTCAGTTTCCCATGCTACTTTAGTTAATTTTAGTTTTTCTTCGGGATCATCTACTTTCCCAGTTAAGAAAATTCTTCCATCAAGAACTTTTGACTTAACAGACAAAAAATAATTTTTATCTAAAAGTAAAATTTTTGCTGTAAGACTTTTTTGCATGATTGAATCATCGATTTGTGTACCAACCGATCTAGGATCGAAAGCTACACTAACTCCAGTGCCAAAAATTCCTTTAGATGCAACACCTGCACATCCAGATAATATTAAACTCAAGAGAAATATTAATAAAATTTTAGACTTCATTTTTTAATTTTAAACAATAATCATAAATTTCTTTTTTTGATATTTTATTATTATGATTAATCAAATTTATAATTTCTTTTATACTTACTTTATTTATCATTTGACTGATAATTCTTTTATCAGATTCGTTTAATGATTGTGAAATTTTATTATCTAATACTTTTTCAGAAATAACTATTGTTAATTCCCCTTTAAGTTTAAGATCTAGCTTGTCTAGATCATTAATTTCACTTCTTATGAACTCTTCATAATATTTTGTCATCTCCCGACAAATAACAATTTTTCGATTCTTAAAAAAAAACTTTAAGCTTGGAATAATCTTTTGAATTTTATTTGGTGAAATAAAAAATACTATCGAAGAATTAAGCAAAGACAAATTTTGAAGATCTTCCTCTAAAATTTTTTTTTTTTCTGGAAAAAAACCATAAAAAAAGAATTTTTCAGAAAAACCGCTTATAGAAACTGCCGTTACAACTGATGATGGACCTGGTAGAGGTATAATTTCAATATCATTACTAATACATTCATTTATTAAAGTTATCCCAGGATCTGATATACTTGGTGTGCCAGCATCTGAAATCATTGAAATAATTAACCCACTTTTTAACAAATTTAAGATTTTAGAAACATTTTTTTTCTCATTAAATTTATGATTAGAAATTAATTTGGAATTTATTTCATATTTTTTTAATAAAATTTTTGAAACTCTTGTATCTTCACATAAAATATAGTCTGATTTTTTCAATACATCGATTGATCTTAAAGTAATATCTCCTAAATTTCCTATAGGAGTAGATACTAAATAAAGGCCCTTTTTAATTTTTTCTGTTTTTAATTGATAATTTCTAATCATATTTCAAAATAAATAATATAATATCATTAAAATGAATAAAATTTTTAAAATTCTTCAATCAAGTTTTTTTATATTTTGTTTGATTTTTATTTTACCAGTTTATGCACAGGAAAAAATTAAAATTGGTTTATTAGTACCTCTTACAGGTAATGATAAGGGACTTGGTGAACAAATCATTAAATCAACAAGGTTGGCATTAAAAGATTTAAATACTAACAGTATAGAAATTTACATAAAAGACACCAACTCCAATCCAGATAAAACTATGAAATCTGCAATTGAATTGAAAGAGATTGGAATAAAAATAGTAATAGGACCAGTATTTTATAATAGTTTATCTAAACTAGATGAAATTAAAGAAATAACTTTTTTATCACTCACAAATAAGACATTAAAACTTCCAAACAATGTTGTAAGCGTTGGTATAAATGCATTATCTCAACTTACTGCAATTAAAAAATTTATAAAATCTAATGAAATTAAAAAAACTATATTTCTAACACCAAACCTAGAGTATGAAGATGAAATAAAAAGAGCATTAAATAAATCTAAAATAAATGTTTCAAAATACTATGTCTATGACACTGAACCAACCAAACTTACTGCTCAAATTGAAAAAATAACAAATTATAAAAGAAGAAAACAAAATTTAGAGGATGAAATAAGAAGAGTAGAGAATTCAGATCTTCTTGATAAGGAAAAACAATTAGAGAAATTAAATAAAAGATATACTATCGGAAATGTTAATTTCGACTCTGTGATAATTTCTGATTTTGATGAAAGTTTAAAAAGTGTAATTACTTCCCTTCTTTACACAGATGTATCCCCAAAAAATAAACATATCATTACCTTTAATCAGTGGTTTGATAAAAGTTTATTAAATGAAATGGCTATTCAACCTATTTATTATCCATCAATAAATAAAAAAAATTTAGAAAATTTTGAAAAAAAATTTGTTGATGAGTTTGAAGAATACCCAAATTATCTTTCATTATTAAGCTATGACCTTGTAGGACTTATTTATTATTTATCAAAAAAAAATGAACTTTCTAATAATGACTCATTTTCTCTGTTTAAGAAAAAAAATTCTTTTAAAGGTAAGATTGGAGTATTTGATATAGAAAATAATAAAATTAACCATAAACTTAATTTCTACAAAGTTGAAAATGGAAAACTTACAGAAATTTTTTAATTTTTTTAAAAGCTTTATACCTATGATCTAGTTTGCTTTTTTTAGAAAAATTCATTTCTCCAAAAGTTTTTTTCTGTCCTGAGAGAATAAAAATTGGATCATAACCAAAACCTCTATTTCCCTTTGGAATATTTGAAATGCTGCCTTCAACTTTGCCAACTACGCAAGCTATAACTTTATTTAGATTACTAATTGACAATGCACATACAAATCGTGCTTTAATTTTTTTTAATTTCCAATTTTTATCCCTTTTTTTTAACTCTCTATAAACTTTATTAATTGCTTTTTTGAAATCTGAGTTTTTACCACCCCACCTTGCTGAATAAATCCCAGGTTTCTTTTTTAGAATGTCAATTTCTAAGCCTGAATCATCTGCTAAACAAATCTGATTAGTTTTTTTTGAAAAATATCTTGATTTAATAATCGAGTTTTCCTCAAAAGTTTTACCGTTTTCAATTGGACTTTTAATATTGAATTTAGATATTGAATAAATTTTGATATTTTTTGGTAATAAACTCTTAATTTCTCGCAGTTTGCCCTTGTTATTAGTCCCAATAAATAATTCTTTAATTTTTTGTCTTGCCATCTAGAAATTATTAAAATCCTTACCATATAAGATGTTATGGAAAAAGAGGAAAACCAAAAAAATACTACTTTTGACGAAAATAAAGAACCTGAGGAAAAAAATGGCGAGTCTAATGAAAACTCACAACCTGAAAATAACCAAGAGATAAACCAAAAGTCTGAAGAAAAAACTAAAGAACTTACTCCAGAAGAAAAAATTGCAGAACTCGAAGATAAGGTAGCAAGAACTTTTGCTGAAATGGAAAATCAAAGACGAAGATTTGAAAAAGAAAAACTCGATGCTTTTGAATATGGAGGCTATAGTTTTGCCAAAGAGGCGCTAAACTTAATTGATAACTTAGATCGTTCTAAACATGTTTTAGAAAGTGATGAAAAACTAAAGGATACTGAAGCATTAAAAAAAACGATTGAACATTTAGACATTATAAAGAAAGATTTAATTTCTATATTCGAAAAAAATAATATTAAACCTATTGAAAGTCTTAACAAAAAACTAGATCCAAACTTTCATCAGGCAATGATAGAAATAGAAGATGATACGAAAGAACCAGGGACAATAATCCAAGAAATTCAAAAAGGCTTTACTATAAAAGATAGGCTACTAAGACCTTCATTAGTTGGAGTATCTAAAAAAGCTATTAAAAAAGATGAAAAAACTGAAGAAAATCAACAGAATTCAAAAGATAAATAATTATGAGGTTGGCTTGTAGTTTTACATTTAAACCCTATATGACGAAAGAGAGATATTAATATATGAGCAAAATAATTGGAATAGATTTAGGTACAACAAATTCGTGTGTTGCTATTATGGAAGGAACACAGGCAAAGGTCCTAGAAAATGCAGAAGGTGCGAGAACAACTCCTTCAGTAGTTGCATTTACTGAGGAAAATGAAAAATTAATAGGTCAACCAGCAAAAAGACAAGCGGTTACAAATCCAGAAAATACTATTTTTGCAGTTAAGAGATTAATTGGAAGAAATTTTGATGACCCAACTGTTAAAAAAGATATTGAAGCTGCACCTTTTAAGATTGTAAATTCTGAAAAAGGTGATGCATGGATAGAGGCAAAAGGACAAAAATACTCTCCATCACAAATCTCTGCTTTTATTCTACAAAAAATGAAAGAGACTGCTGAAAAATACTTGGGTCAAGCTGTAACTAAAGCAGTTATAACTGTTCCTGCGTACTTTAATGATGCACAAAGACAAGCAACAAAGGATGCTGGAAAGATTGCTGGATTAGAAGTGCTTAGAATTATAAATGAACCGACTGCTGCATCATTAGCATATGGGTTAGATAAGAAACAAAATAAAAAAATTGCTGTTTATGATTTAGGTGGTGGAACTTTTGATGTTTCAATACTTGAATTAGGTGATGGTGTTTTCGAAGTTAAATCTACTAATGGAGATACATTTTTAGGTGGTGAAGATTTCGATAATGCCGTAGTAGAATATTTAATTGGTGAATTTAAAAAAGACAGCGGAATTGATCTTAAAGCTGATAAACTAGCTTTACAAAGATTGAAAGAGGCCGCTGAAAAAGCAAAAATCGAATTATCAGCCGCCGAACAAACTGATATTAACTTACCATTCATAACAGCAGACAAAACAGGTCCAAAGCATATTAATCTAAAAATGACTAGAGCAAAACTTGAAGCTTTAGTTGAAGATTTAATTGCTAGAACTATACCACCTTGCAAAACAGCATTAAAAGATGCAGGTATTTCAGCAAGTGATATTGATGAAATAGTTTTGGTTGGCGGAATGACTAGAATGCCAAAAGTTATTAATGAAGTTAAAGATTTCTTTGGTAAAGAGCCGAATAAAAGCGTAAATCCTGATGAAGTTGTCGCTATGGGAGCAGCTATTCAAGCAGGCGTGCTTCAGGGAGATGTTAAGGATGTTCTTTTATTGGACGTTACTCCCCTATCATTAGGAATTGAAACTCTGGGCGGGGTATCTACAAAGCTTATTGAAAAAAACACAACAATTCCCACAAAAAAAAGCCAAGTATTTTCTACTGCTGAAGACAATCAGCCTGCCGTCTCAATTAGAGTTCTTCAAGGAGAAAGAGAAATGGCAACTGATAATAAATTATTAGGTAATTTTGAATTAGTTGGTATTGCTCCGGCACCAAGAGGAGTTCCTCAAATTGAGGTAACTTTTGATATTGATGCTAATGGAATAGTTAATGTTTCTGCAAAAGATAAAGGAACTGGAAAGGAACAAAAAATTCAAATTCAAGCATCAGGTGGTTTAAGTGATGAAGAAATTGAAAAAATGGTTAAAGATGCTGAGGCTAATAAAGAAGCTGATAAAAAGAAAAGAGAATCAGTTGATGTTAGAAATCAAGCTGACACTTTAATTCATTCAACAGAAAAGAATTTAAAAGAACATGGATCTAAAATTTCAGATGCTGAGAAAAAAGCAATAGAGGATGGATCGAATGCTCTAAAAGAGTCTTTAAAAGGAGAGGATATTGAAGACATAAAGAAAAAAACTGAAACGTTAGTACAAGCTTCAATGAAACTTGGTGAAGCTATATATAAATCACAACAAAGTACAAAACCTGAGTCTGGTAAAGATGATGGTAAAGATGAAAAAGGAAAGAAAGACGATAATGTTGTTGATGCGGATTTTGAGGAAGTAAAAGACGAGAATAAAGAAAAAAGCGCTTAACTGACATCTATTTGTCCAGGTTAAATACATGGCTAAAAGAGATTACTATGATGTCTTAGGTGTTAATAAGAGTGCAAGTCCAGAGGATCTTAAGTCAGCTTACAGAAAATTAGCTGTTAAATATCATCCAGATAAAAACCCAGGCGATAAGGCAGCTGAAGATAAATTTAAAGAAGCCAGTGAAGCTTATGGTGTTCTTTCAGATAAATCAAAAAAAGAAAATTATGATAATTTCGGTCATGCTGCTTTTGAAAATGGTGGCGGTGGTAAAGGTGGTTTTGGAGGTTTCGGTGGTTTTAGTGGCGCAGATTTTTCTGATATTTTTGAGGATTTTTTTGGTGACTTTGGTGGAGGGGGCAGACGAAGTTCAAGAGGTCGAAGCTCTAACAACAGAGGTTCAGATCTAAGATATGATCTTTCAATCTCATTAGAAGAAGCCTATCTAGGAAAAAAACAGAACATACAGTTCTCTACTACGGAAAGATGTGATACTTGCAAAGGAAATGGTTCTAAACTAGGTTCAAGTCCTGATAGGTGTACATACTGTGGAGGAAATGGAAGAGTCCGTTCTAATCAAGGTTTTTTTACAGTTCAACAAACATGTCCTCAATGCGCAGGAAGTGGTGAAGAAATAACAAATCCATGCAATGACTGTAATGGACAAGGAAATAAACAAACCTCAAAGAAAGTTTCGGTCACAATCCCAAAGGGTGTAGATGATGGGACAAGAATTAGATTAGCAGGAAAAGGAGAAGCAGGAACAAGGGGCGGAGCTAGTGGAGACTTATATCTATTTATAAATGTAAAATCACATGATCTATTTAAAAGATCAGATGTAAATCTTTTTTTTGAATTCCCAATTTCAATAGCGGATGCTGCTCTAGGGACTACAATTGAAATACCAACTATTGATGGTAAAAAAGCAAAAATCAAGATACCTGATGGAACTCAAAACGGTAAACAATTTAGATTAAAAGGTAAAGGAATGCCCTTTATGAGAAGAGGTGATTTTGGTGATCTTTATGTGCAAGTAAAAACCGAAGTCCCTGTTTTTTTAAATAAAGAGCAAAAAGAACTACTAGAAAAGTTTAGAAAAATTGAAAACGAAAAATCTAATCCAAGCATAAAAAAATTTTTTCAAAAAGCTAAAAGTTTTTGGAATAATTAATAAATGAGTCTTGATCAAATAATACCTGCTATTTTCTTGATAGCAGTTTTGATTTTAGTACTTCCAGGTTTCTTAAGTTCTAATTCAAAACTAGAGCAATTTATTAAAAATTTATTTTTTTGGTCTATAATTGTTGTATCTATTGTGTTAGTTACATATCTTATCTTTTAATGAAAAAAATAAATTTAGCAGTTACTGGTTGCATGGGGCGAATGGGTCAACAATTAATCAAATCTGCTAGACAAGATAAAAACTTTAAATTGATATCTCTTACTGAAAATAAAATAATTAAAAAAAAAATAAATAATATTAAAATTAGTTTAAATACAGAAGAAGCATTTAGAAATGCAAATTTAATAATAGATTTTACAATTCCAAAATGTACATTTCAGGTACTTAAAATAGCATCAAAACTTAAAAAAAGAGTAGTTATAGGTACTACAGGTTTTTTCCAAAAAAGAGGAAAATTTAATTAAAAAATTTTCTAAGAAAATACCAATTTTAAAAGCTGGAAATATGAGTTTAGGTATAAATCTTCTAATGTATCTAACTGAAATAGCATCTAATTCTCTTGGAAATAATTTTTTAAGTAAAATTTTGGAAATTCATCATAAACATAAAAAAGACTATCCGTCTGGAACTGCTCTAATGCTTGGAAAAGGAATTGCAGTAGGGAAAAATAAAAATTTTTATAATCTAATTGGAAAGAAATATTTGAACAAAAAAACCTTTCCTTATGGAAAAAAAATTAATTTTAATTCTTTGAGAAAAGGTGAAATTATTGGAGAGCATGAAGTTAAATTCTCAAGTGGTAAAGAAATAATCACTTTAAATCATGAAGCATTTGATAGAACTCTATATTCAGAAGGTGCTCTCACTGCTGCAAAATGGCTTATCAATAAAAAGCCTGGACTTTATTCGATGAGAGATCTCATGAATTTCAAATAATGAATGAGAAACAAAGAGCCAGGATTGTTTTAAAAATTTTAGATAAAGAGTACCCTAAAATTATAGTTCCATTAAAAAGCAGAAATGTTTTTACTTTACTTATTTCTGTTCTTCTATCTGCTCAATGTACTGATGTTAATGTTAATAATGTAACAAAGTATATTTACCCAAAATATTATAAACCTGAACATTTTAAAAAATTAGGAAAAAAAAAAATTGAAAAATTAATAAAAAAAATTGGGATCTTCAGAATAAAAGCAAAAAGTATCTATAATTTATCAAAAATTTTAATTGAAAAATATAACCATAGCGTTCCAAAAACTTTTGAAGATCTGGAAAAATTACCTGGTGTTGGTCATAAAACAGCCAGTGTAGTAATGTCACAAGGATTTGGATATCCTACATTCCCAGTTGATACTCATATTCATAGATTAGCTCAGAGATGGGGATTGACGAATGGCAAGAATGTTGTTCAAACTGAAAAAGATCTTAAAAGATTATTTCCAAAAAAAAAATGGAATAAATTGCACTTACAAATAATTTATTATGGAAGAGAATACTGTAAAGCAAGAGATTGTTATGGATTAACTTGTAAAATATGTACTACTTGTTATCCTAACAGAAAAAAACCTGTCAAAACCAAAAAAGCTTAAAATGAAAATTCTTGGAATAGGAAATGCAATTATTGATGTAATTTGTAGAGTGGATGAAAACTTTATTACAGATAATAATCTAACAAAAGGTACAATGAAATTAATTTTTGATGAAAGTGAATTTCAAAAAATTATCATCCAACCTTACAATTGAAAAAACTATATCAGGTGGATCAGTTGCAAACTCAATAGTAGGATTATCTCAACTAGGAAATGAAGTTGGTTTTATTGGCAAAATTTCAGAAGATGATTTTGGAAAAAAATATGAAGACGGCCTCATAAAAGAAAATGTTAATTTTTTTTTTTATAATAAGAAAAAAGAAAAACTCCCTACTGGAACTTGTCTGATACTAATTACACCCGACTCTGAAAGAACAATGTGTACTTTTTTAGGAATTGCTGGAAAAATTAATGAAAATGATATTGATTTGAAAGTCATTAATAAAAGTAAAATAATCTTTTTAGAAGGTTATTTATGGGATGAAGGAGATCCTCAAAAAGCTTTTGAGAAAGCAATTGGAGGAACAAGTAAAGTTGCAATGTCATTATCTGATAAATTTTGTGTAGATAGACATAAAACTCATTTTTTAGAATTAGTTAAAAACAAATTAGATATTACTTTTGCAAATGAAGAAGAGATTTTATCTTTGATCAATGCTAATAATTTTCAAGAAGTTATCTCATTCGCTAAAGAGATAAAAAAAAAACTTATAATTACAAGAGGAGAAAATGGAGCTATCTCAGTAAATAATGATATTGTAACCGAGGTAGGAATAAAGAAAAATCTTAATGTTGTAGATTTAACAGGTGCGGGTGATTTATTTGCAAGTGGATATCTTCATGGTTATCTGAATGATTTTTCTGAAGAAGAATGCTTAAATAAAGGAACTGAAATGTCCTCAAAAGTAATACAGCAAATTGGCGCTAGACTTTAATCTTTTTTCTTTTAAAACTTCCCTTCCCTTTTTTTGGTTTAACAATTCTTTGTTTGTACTTCTTTGTAAATAAATCTTTTGCAAGAATATTTCTTTTAATTGATCTCATATCCATTTTTTGTACTTTTAATAAAGTCATCATCTTGAAATTTTTCTTTAATCTTTTTTCTTAGTCTATAGATATGTGTCTCAACTGTATGGGTTTCTAATTCAGCAACCTGGTGCCAAACACTTTTTTGCAAATCTTTTATTTTAATTGGTTTATTAGATTTTTTTATAAATAAAATTACATTAGCTTCCATTTCAGTAAGTTCCAAACTAATATTATTTGCTTTTAAGATTCTTGAATTTAAATTTAATTCGTACTCGCCGACTTTAATATTAGATTGTAGGCTATAATTTTTTTTGAGAAAATTTATATTAATAATTTCTACTAATTTTTTTATGTTAATAGGAAATTCTGTAATTATTAAATGATTTTTATCAGATGTTTCTTT
>CACGBP010000006.1 GCA_902571375.1 uncultured Pelagibacteraceae bacterium | reverse complement strand
TTGTGATGAAACAGCTGCATCCATAATATCAGAAAATAATCAAGGAAACCCAATTGTCTTGTCTAACATTGTATCAAGCCAGGTAGATATTCACAAAGAATTTGGGGGGGTAGTCCCTGAACTTGCAGCTAGATCTCACATAGAAAAAATTGACTGGATAGTAAAAAAAGCAATCGCTGAGAGTGGAACTAAAATTGAAGAAATAGACGCTATTGCATCAACAGCCGGACCTGGATTGATCGTTTGTCTTTCAGTTGGATTAAGTTTTGGAAAAGCTTTCGCTGCTTCTTTGAACAAACCATTCATAGCTGTAAATCATTTAGAAGGGCATGCTTTAAGTCCTAAACTAAATTCAGAAATAGATTATCCCTATTTACTTTTACTTATTTCTGGAGGCCATTCACAATATTTAAGTGTTAAAAATTTAAACGAATATCAAAGACTTGGAACAACTATAGATGATGCTATTGGAGAAGCATTTGATAAAACAGCAAAACTTTTAGGTATAGAATTTCCTGGTGGTCCACAAATTGAAGTTTTAGCAAAAAAGGGAGACTCAAAAAAATATAATTTGCCAAAACCCATTTTTAATAGAGGTGGTTGTAATTTATCTTTTGCTGGACTTAAAACAGCAGTATTAAAAATCACAAAAGAAATTAAGACAGATCAAGAAAAATTTGATCTTGCCGCTTCTTTTCAAAAAACCGTAATTGAAATTTTAAATAAAAAAACAAAAATTGCTTTTACAGAATTTGAAAAGCAAATTAAAACGAAAAATAAAAAATTTGTTATTGCTGGAGGAGTTGCGGCAAATAAAGAAATTAGAAATAATTTGATTAATCTATGTAGAGAAGAAAAATATGAACCCATTTTTCCACCTATTGAGCTATGCGGAGATAATGCAGCAATGATTGCAATAGTTGGCTTAGAAAAATTCAAATTAAAACAATTTGATAAATTAGATTATCCTGCAAAACCTAGATGGCCTTTAGACGAAAATGCTACCTTTTTAAAAGGTGCTGGAGTTAAATTATAATCATGGGTAAAAATTTTTGGTTAATAAAGTCTGAACCAGATGTTTGGTCAATTGATCAACAGAAAAAAGCTGGTAGCAAAGGAGCTGCATGGGACGGTGTTAGGAACTATCAAGCAGCAAAAAATTTAAAATTGATGAGAAAGGGTGATCAATGTTTCTTTTATCATTCGAACATTGGTAAGGAAATAGTTGGAATTGTTGAAGTCATAAAAGAGGCTTACATTGATAAAACTGACCAATCTGGTCGGTTTGTGGCAGTTACAGTAAAATTTATTAAGGAGCTTAAAAGACCCATTACACTTGAAAATATTAAAAAAATTAAGCAATTAAGGCATTTATCCTTAATTAAACAAAGTCGATTATCTGTCATGCCTATTGACTCTAAAAGCTGGAAAATTTTGAATAAGATGGGTAAAATTTAATAAAAAATTTATTTATGCCAAAAAAAAAGAAAAAATCAAAAACAAAAAAAAAATCTTCAAAAAAAATAAAGAAGAGAATTAAAAAAAGATTTTCCAAAAAAAGAAAAGTTATAAGAAAAAAATCTAAAACAAAAAAGAAGACATCAAAAAAAACAACAAATAATGAAAGCTCATCATCAGAGCTTATATTTAAAACTAAGCCAGAGTGGATCAAAAGTAGTCTTGCAAATAAAGCTCAATATCAAAAAAAATATAATGAATCGATCAAAAATAATAATACCTTTTGGAAAAAAGAAGGAAAAAGAATTTCTTGGATAAAGCCATACAAAAAAATTAAAGATGTTAAATATAGTAAAGATGAAGTTAAAATTAAATGGTATGAGGATGGAACATTAAATGCCTCTGCTAATTGTATTGATAGACATTTAAAGGATAAAAAAGATAAGACCGCAATTATTTGGGTTGGGGATGACCCAAAAGATACTCAAAAAATTTCGTATAAGCAACTACATCAAAAAGTTTCTAAAGCTGCAAATGGTTTGAAAAAACTTGGAATAAAAAAAGGTGATAGAGTAACTATTTACTTAACTATGATCCCAGAATTAGCAATTTTAATGCTAGCATGTGCAAGAATTGGAGCGATTCACTCAATTATTTTTGGAGGTTTTTCAGCTGAGTCCATATCGGGTAGAGTAAATGACTGTGAATCTGAATATATAATTACAGCTGATGAGGGTGTGAGAGGTGGCAAAACTATTCCTCTTAAAGCTACAACTGATGAAGCATTAACTAATTGCCCAAATGTTAAAAAATGTATCGTAGTAAAAAGAACTGGTAATTATGTTTATTGGAATAGTGAAAGAGATGTCTGGTATCATGATTTAATAAAGGATGTTTCTAATCATTGTGATCCTGAGGAGATGAATGCTGAGGACCCTCTCTTTATTCTTTACACTTCAGGTTCTACTGGAAAACCTAAGGGAGTTTTGCATACAACTGGTGGCTATATGGTTTATGCATCTATGACCCATCAATATATCTTCAATTATAAACCAAAAGATATTTATTGGTGCACTGCTGATATTGGTTGGGTTACTGGACATAGTTATATTATTTACGGCCCATTATCCAATGGAGCAACTACAATAATGTTTGAGGGAGTTCCAAATTATCCTAACAGCTCTAGATGGTGGCAAATAGTAGACAAATATAAAGTTAATACATTTTATACTGCTCCAACCGCAATTAGAGCTTTAATGAGAGAAGGTAATGAACCAGTTAATAAAACTTCAAGAAAATCTTTAAAATTACTAGGAACTGTTGGCGAACCTATAAATCCTGAGGCATGGATGTGGTATTACAAAACTGTTGGAAATTCAAAATGTCCAATCGTTGATACTTGGTGGCAAACTGAAACAGGTGGAATTTTAATTGCGCCTCAAACGGGAGCAATACCTTTAAAACCAGGTTCAGCAACAAAGCCTTTTTATGGAATAAAACCTTCTATAGTTGATAAAGATGGAAAAGAGATTAAGGGAGCTGGTGAAGGACGTTTGTGTATTTCTCAATCATGGCCAGGTCAAATGAGAACTGTTTATGGAGATCATCAAAGATTCATTGACACTTATTTTTCTCAGTTCGATGGTAAATATTTCACTGGTGATGGATGTAGAAGAGATAAAGATGGGTATTATTGGATAACTGGAAGGGTTGATGACGTAATAATTGTGTCTGGACATAATCTTGGTACAGCTGAAATCGAGAGTGCTTTTGTGGCTCATCCTAAAGTTGCTGAAGCAGCTGTTGTTGGATATCCACATGATATAAAAGGAAACGGTTTATATTGCTATGTAACTCTTAACGCGGGTGAAATAGAAACTGGGGAATTAGAAAGAGATCTTAAACTTTGGGTTAGAAAACAAATTGGTCCTTTAGCAACACCAGATTTAATCCATTTTTCTCCTGGCTTACCTAAAACAAGATCAGGAAAGATAATGAGAAGAATTTTGAGAAAAATTGCAGCAAATGAGCATGATCAACTAGGTGATACTACTACTTTGGCTGACCCCAGTGTTGTTGCAAGCTTAGTTGAAAATAGAAAAAATATTTAAAATTTTATTCTCTCATTAAATTCTTTTTGAACAACACCCCATTTTAAAATTACTGAGTTAAGAACTATTTTACGATCTAAACTTTTTAAATCTTCTGCAATAGGTGCCCACTTATATAGCGACAGAGCACTGGGGTTAAATGGTAGATCATTATGATAATTGTCCCAATTGATATTTTTTAATCTTTCATCAAAACTTTTTTTTGCATTTTCTATAACATCGATTGGCATTTTATTTGAAATTTCATCATCTAAAATTTTTAAAAAAATTTCTTTTGCGTCTTCAACATCTTGATAATTAAAATTTGCTCTCAATTTTGAAAATGTAAAAAGAGTTAGATCTTGAAGAGCAACAGCATAAATATTCCACTTAGCTAAGTTTACTGAATCCATAAATATATCGTTCTCAAAATGAAGAACATATCTTGTCCCCATTCTCGTTTTAAGGTAACCATAAAGAGTCACTTGACTTACCCAGGCAGATTTTGTTTGAATAAAAGTTTCAAGTTCATCTAAATTGCTAATTTTCCCCTTAGGGACAAAAGCTTTAAACATAGCAAATAGATAAGTTTTAAAGTCATGCCAAGTCAGATCTTTCCAAGTAAGTTTATATTTACCCATAAAATAGCTTAATTTCTAAGTTTATAGCCCAAAAACTACTAAAATATGAACAATTTTAACACTTTAAATATCTTTGATTATGGGTATGGTTTTGGCCAGTTATAACTAAAAAGAGAGAGGTATAAATGTCAAAACAAGCACAACACTGGGAAAAATCCAGAGGTTTGCTATTCATTACGTTAGCAATCTGGTTTGTTTTCTCAATTGGCATCTTCCTATTCGGGGCTGAAATGAACGAAGTTACGGGACCATTTGGTTATCCTTTAACTTATTGGTTCACATGTCAAGGTTCTCTTGGAGCTTTCGTAATCCTAATTTTCTGGTTTGCGAATAGACAAGAAAAAATTGATGAAGAATTTGGCTTTAGCGAAAGAGGAGATGACTAATGATTAAAGGTAATTTTATAGACAATTTGCCTAAAGTTTACGGAATCTATACAGGAGGTTTCTTAGGTTTCATAATCATTATGTCAATTGCTGAGCAGATGGGTATGACAGCGAAAACAATAGGTATTTGTTTCGTTGCCTTCACAGTAGCCATCTATGCTATAATTGGTTATCTATCACGTACAGCACAAGCTGATGCGTACTACGTAGCTGGAAGACAAGTACCAACCGTATTCAATGGAATGGCAACTGCAGCAGACTGGATGTCTGGTGCGTCATTCGTTGCGATGGCAGGTGGTATTTACTTTAAAGGTTACGGTTATATGGCGTTACTTGTAGGTTGGACTGGTGGATATGTATTAGTTGCATCACTATTAGCACCATACCTAAGAAAATTTGGCTGTTATACAGTCCCAGATTTTATTGGTACAAGATACGGTGGTAATCTAACTAGGTTTCTTGCGGTAGTAGTTTTAACTGTTGCTTCATTTACCTATGTGACTGCACAAATTAACGCTACAGGTACTATTGCATCTGTTGCACTTGATATTCCATTCCAATACGCTGTATACGTTGGACTAGTAAGTATCTTACTTTGTTCAATGCTAGGTGGTATGAGAGGAGTAACTTGGACACAGGTAGCTCAATATATCGTTCTAATCATAGCTTACTTATTACCAGTATTCTGGATCAGTAACAAAATGGGTGCAGGTTTCTTCCCGCACTTCATGTTGGCTGATGAAGTAGCTAGAATTGGTGAACTTGAACAGCAATTTGGTTTTGTTGCAAACTCGAAAGAGAATCTTGCGATGGTGCCGAAAGGCTTAGCTGGAATAACTAAAGCTCACTCAGCGGTGAACGCAACACCTTGGGCATTTATTTCATTAGCGTTAGCGATGATGATGGGAACAGCTTCATTGCCTCACGTTATGATGAGATATTTTACTACTCCAAGTGTAAAAGCAGCTAGAAAATCAGTAGGTTGGTCATTATTCTTTATCTTCCTACTTTATTCTTCTGCTCCAATGTTAGCGACACTGTCTAAATTGTCATTGATTGATCCTTCATTACCTACTGGTATTATCGGTAAATCAATTACAGAAGTTCAAGCGATAGATTGGTATCAAAACTGGAACCAAGCAAACTTAATGTTTGTAAGCGACTTTAACGGAAATGGAACTCTAGAGTTAAATGAGTTTTTCATGGGTGGTAAAGCCGTTGTGTTAGCAACTCCAGAAATAGCTGGATTACCTTACGTAATCTCAGGTCTAGTTGCTGCTGGAGGTATGGCTGCTGCCATGTCAACAGCTGATGGTTTAATTCTAGCAATTGCAAATGCAATCTCACACGATGTTTACTATAAAATCATCGATCCAAAAGCTGAGACTGCTAAGAGACTAGTTGTTGCAAGGGTATTACTTGTAGTAATTGGTTTTGCTGGAGCAACTATCGCAGCAATGGAGATCCAAGGTATATTAGGTTCAGTTATCTGGGCTTTTGACTTTGCGATGTCTGGATTGTTCTTCCCACTAGTACTTGGTGTATGGTGGAAGAGAGCTAACAGAGAAGGTGCTATAGCTGGTATGGCTTTAGGATTACTTTCAGGTATGGGTTACCTAATTTGGGTACGAAATGGTGGAAGTGGATTCTTAGGTATTACACAGTTAACGTTTGGTATCTTTGGTTCAGCTGTCAGCTTAGTAGCTATGGTTGTTGTAAGTTTAATTACTTCAGAACCTAGTGCTGCAACGCAAAGAATGGTTGATGAGGTTCGAGTACCTTCTGGTAAATCGATCCTTGGAAAACAACACTAAATAATCTTATTAAGGGGCGATTAATTTCGCCCCTTTTAATTTCTTAAAATATCCAATATAAATTTTAAATGTCAGCTAATTTCCATCCTTTAGTTTATATAATCGATTATATTCTTGGGGTGGTTATGTGGACTTTAATTGGAAGGGTGGCAATGAACATCTTTCAAAGAGAGGACTCTCAATTCTTTTTTATGAAAGTATTTGTAAAATTTACAAACCCTTTGATTACTTTATTTAAACCAATTACACCTTCCTTTATTATTGGACCAATAGTGCCTTTATATGTAGCTTGGTTTTTCTTCATGATCAGGTTTTACTTAATGCCATGGATTTTAGGATATTCAGTAATGGGTATGTTATCTTTTCCATTGGAAAGTGAAATTTCAAGACAAATTTATCAATTTTTTAATTCAATTAAATTTTAAATATTGATACTAGTAATTCTGGTAATCAATGAAAAAAATACAAATATCACCATCAATTTTATCAGCAGATTTTAGTCAATTAGGTAATGAGATCAAAAGATTAGAAGAAGGTGGTGCTGACATGATACACGTGGATGTAATGGATGGTCACTTTGTGCCAAATCTAACTATTGGACCACCGGTTATTAAAGCATTAAAGAAACATTCCTCGATGTTATTTGATGTTCACTTGATGATTTCACCCGTTCATAAATATATAGAAGCTTATTCAGATGCAGGTGCCGACATAATTACAATACATCCTGAGGCAACCGATAATTTAAAAGAATCTATTTTAAAAATAAAAGAATTAAAGAAAAAAGTAGGGGTTTCATTAAATCCTGAAACAAAAATTGAAGTTATCTTAGATCACTTAGAACAAATAGATTTGGTTCTTGTAATGAGTGTTAATCCAGGTTTTGGTGGTCAAAAATTTATGCCAGAAGTTTTAAACAAAATTAAAGAATTAAAAAAAATTCAACAAGAAAAAGGTTTAAGTTTTGACATTGAAATTGATGGAGGAATTAACTTTGAGAATTCTAAAATAGCAATTGAGGCAGGCGCAAACATCTTAGTTTCTGGTACTACAATCTTTAAAAGTAATAATGGAGATATTAAAAAAAATATTGAATTATTAAAGTTAAAATAATTTCATGATTTATATAAATCAATTTTTTTTTAATACATACGAAAAAATAAGAAAAATTTATTTAAACTCTAAAGTTTATGATAGCAAGATTTCAAAGATTGATGATAAAGACTTAATTTATAAACCTAGTCCTTATTTACTTTCATCCCTTATTAAATATCAAAAAAAAAAATTTAAAATTGATGATTTTTCTTTAGATAAAATTTGGAATAATGATGAATTAAACTGGAAAGAATTTAAAAAACTAAACAGCTTTTATTGGTTTTTTAGCTTAGATTTAAAATCGTCAAAAAAAGATTGTCAATCAGTCATTTCAAATTGGATAAATGATAATTATAAATATAATTTTCAAAGCTGGAATTTTGATTTAATAGCAAAAAGAATAATTGCTTGGTTGTCTTGTCACAATCTTACCTATGAAGAAAGCAATCAAGATTATAAGGATAATTTTAATAAAATTATAAAAAAACAAACAAATCATTTAATTAATGAAATAAATAGATCTAAATTTATTGACGATAAATTAATAGGATGTGCAGCAATAATTTTGGTAGGACTCAGTTACCAAAATGAAAAAAATTACTTATCTTTCGGTTTAAATAATCTAAAAAAGATATCTAAATTTACTTTGGATAACTCTGGTTTCCCAAAATCTAGGAATATAAAACAACTAATCTTTTACTTAAAATATTTTATTCTTATAAAAGAATGGTTTAAAGAATCTCAAAATATTATTCCTGAACATATTGAAGAAGCCATATATTATCTAGGTCAAAGTTATGCATTTATTTGGAAAAAAACAGTATCAGATTTATTTTTCAACGGAAATAACAACTCTAATAATTCTGATTTTGACAATTATTTAAAGAGACTCGGTTATAATTTTAAAAATGAAAATCATGATTTCGGTGGATATATTTTACTTAAAAATAAAAAAATTTGTTTAGCAATGGATTGTGGTTCTACTCCCAGCTCAAAATATACTAGAGACTATCAAGCTGGAGCTCTGTCTTTTGAAATTATTACCAACGGAAAAAAATTAATCAGTAACTGTGGTTATTATAAAAAAAATAATTCAAAACTTAATGAATTTTCAAAATCAACAGCTACACACAATACATTAATTATTGATGACAACTCTTCATCTAAATTCTTTAAGATGAATAACTCTTTATCAATAAAAAAAGGTTTGAAAATAATTAATAAAAATATTGTTTTTGAAAAAAATTATTGGAAAATCAATGCTTCTCATGATGGATATTTGAAAAAATACAACTCTATTCACGAAAGAGAAATTGAATATTATCCTGAACAAATGATTTTTATTGGAATAGATAAGATAATTAAAAAAAAATCAAATCATAATTATAAATTTGATATTCGTTTTCATGTAGAGCCACAAGTTAAACTTATGAAAACACAAGATAATAAATCAATTTTGATAGAATTAGAGGATCAAGGATGGAAATTTACTTGTGAAAATCATCATATTAATATTGATAATGGATTATATTTTGGTAATAAAAATTCATATACAGAAAATCAAAATATATTTGTCACTGGTATTTCAAATAATCAAGTTGAAAATATTAAATGGAAGATTGAGAGAATATGAATAGAAAAATCCGTTCAGCTTTAATTTCTGTTTATGATAAATCAAATTTAAAGCCCCTGCTGCAAACTTTAAAAAGAAATAATATTAAAATAATTAGTTCAGGTGGGACTTTTAAAGAGATACAAAAACTTAATTATAAATGTTTAGAAGTATCAAATTTTACAGGCACTAATGAAATTCTTGAGGGAAGAGTAAAAACTTTACATCCAAAAATTTATGCTGGAATTCTTAATAAAAGAAATGATAAAAAACATTTAAATGATTTAAAAAAAAATAAATTTGAAAATATTGATCTAGTTATTGTAAATTTTTATCCATTTGAAAAGATTTTAAAACAAACAAGCAAACATAACAAAATCATTGAAAATATAGATGTGGGTGGTCCAACAATGGTAAGAGCTGCGGCTAAAAATTATAACGATGTTGTTGTAATAACATCAAACAATCAATACCCGGAGCTGATAGATCAATTGAAAAAAAATAAAGGTTCTACTTCTTTAGAATTTAGAAAAAAAATGTCTAGTCTAGCCTTTACTGAAACAGCTTATTATGATTCTTTAATTTCAGAATATTTTAATGATAGTTTAGATCAACATTTTCCTCAAAAAAAAATGATTTATGGAAATTTAATTGAACAATTAAGATATGGAGAAAATCCACACCAAAAAAGTGCTATTTATTCAAAAAATACCAAGCTTGATATAAAACAAATACATGGAAAACCTTTAAGTTATAATAATTATAATGATATTTTTTCAGCTTTAATAATTTCTAAGTCACTACCAAAGAATACTGGTACAGTAATTATAAAACATGCTAATCCATGTGGAGTTTCTACTCTTAAAAACGATGTTGAAAGCTACAAAGCAGCTTTAGCATGTGACCCAATAAGTGCTTTTGGTGGCATCGTTTCATGCAATTTTAAAATTACAAAAAATTTAGCTGTTGAATTAAATAAAATTTTTCTAGAGGTGGTAATTGCAAATAGCTTTGACAATGGGGCACTGAAAATCTTAAAATTGAAAAAAAATTTAAGATTAATAGATGCTTCTAACTTGTCACAAAAAGAAATTCTTAAATTTAATTCAATAAACAATTCGATGATAATTCAAACAGAGGATAACAAAATATTTTCAAAAAATAATTTTAAAATTGTTTCAAAAAGAAAACCAAGTAAATCTCAATTTAATGACTTAATATTTGCTTTTAATATTTGTCGTTATGTTAAGTCTAATGCAATAGTATTGGCTAGTGACTATTCAACTATTGGTATTGGGTCGGGACAACCAAGTAGACTTGATAGCTGTGAAATTGCAATAAATAAAATGAATAAATTTTCAAAAATAAAAAATAAAATAGTTGCAGCCTCAGATGCTTTTTTTCCTTTTGTAGATGGTATTGAAAAACTTGTTCAATCTGGTGTATCTGCTGTAATCCAGCCATCGGGATCAATTAGAGACAAGGAAATTATCAAATTTGCAAATGCGACTGAAACTGTTCTAGTTTTTTCAAAAACAAGACATTTTAGACATTGATTTTTTCGTCAATTTTAGCGGCTAAAATAAAATCATTTTCGGACAATCCTTCAATAGCATGTGTTGTTATTTCGATTTTAGCATACCCCCAACCAAATTGAATATCAGGATGATGACCCTCTTCTTCAGATATTCTACCAACTTCATTTACAAATTTTTGACTTTCTAAAAAATTCTTAAAAGTAAATTTTTTTTCTAAGAAATAAATATTTTTTTCATTTTGTGAAACATCCCATCCATCTACTTTTTTTTGATATTTGTGAATTTCAGAAATATCAAAAGCTGTAACACCACCTTCACATGGAGCACATTTTTTATCTAATAAATCACTCATAAATTTCTAATGCCCTTTTTAATTCATTTAATGTATCTTCTTTATCAGGGTCACCGTATCTAAAATCTTTATGTTTCAAATTTTCACCTTGGTTTTTGACCGGTATATTTTTTTTACAAAACATTCTATTAATCTTATAACATACAATACTCTCATAAAAAAATATTGAAAAAACATTTCTATAAAAAATTTCTTTAACTTCTCCAATGTTTGGGAATCTATAATTAATATAATCAACATTTTTTTTTGCAAAATTTATAAAAGAGCTATCGCTAGGATTACCAAACTCCTTCATATAACTTGCGTGTGTATCTTCAATTATTAAAAGACCTTCATCTTTTATATTTTTTATAGAATTTAGTGCAGTTATTATTTGCTGATTATTTGTATGCCCACCATCATCTAACAAAATATCAATCATCCCAACTTGTTTAAAAAAATCATTCCAAAATTCTGGTTTTTCTTGATCACCAATAAAAATTTCAAATCCATCGTTTTCAAATTTTTTTGCTGCTGGATTAAGGTCAATTCCAATTATTCTTGCTTTAGGGCCAAAATAATCTCTCCACATAAATAATGAACCACCATTTAGAACTCCTACTTCTACAAAAGTTATATCTTTATCAATATAATCCTTAAATAAATCATCATAAACATCAAAATAATTTAGGTGTTTATTAGAAAGATATTTGCTTTTTATAAATGAATTTTTAATTTTTTTTTCCACTAATTTCTTTTTAATATTTAATTAAATAAAAAATCTTGTAAAGTTTTCGAAGAGTTTTTTATTAAATAATAATTACCTATTGTTTTATGGCTTTTACCTAAATCATCTAAATCTTGCAATACCTCCTCTAATTTTCTTTTTTTTTTAAAAACATTATATATGGAATAATCAAAAGTAATTAAAAAGTTCTTTAAATAATCTTTGTTTTCTTTTTTATTAAATATAAATTTTGAAAACTCTATAATAATTAAAGGTGATGCTTCTTTTATAAATTCTAACCCTCCTTTAATGGCAGACATTTCATTACCCTCAATATCTAGTTTGATGATTGTATTATATTTTTTTAAATCATATTTTTTTATAAAAGTATCTATATTTATAGACTCAATCTTTGTAGTTTTTTCAAAATTAAAATCTTTATGTGTTTGAGAACTCTCCCAATCATTTAAACTCTCATAAAATGAAATTTTTTTATTATTCATATCTGTAACTGCTTTATTAAAAAAAATTATATTTGGAAATTTATTTAATTTATGATTTTTAATAAATTCAGCTGAAGTATTTTTAGATGCTTCTATAGAAATAATTGTATTATTTTTATTTAATGATGCGGTATAAAAAGAATAAAATCCATAATTACATCCACAATCAATAAATAGTAATTTATTCATATTTGAAAATTTTTTTATCGTATCAAGCTCATGATAATCTCCAAACTCACATTTTTTGAGCAAAAAATGTGATGTTTTATTTTTATTTATACTTCCATAAACTTTAAAATTATAAATTTGTATTATCAAATCGTAAGATAAAAGTTTTCTTATTGTTCTGAAAATAATGTAATAGATAAAACTGTCTTTAAAATCTCTAATATCTTTATCTTTTAAGAATTGTTGAAAAATATTTGTTATAAGTTTCGATTTAATCACAAGTTTATGGAGCGGGCAAAGGGGGTCGAACCCTCGACCTTCTCGTTGGCAACGAGACGCTCTACCACTGAGCTATGCCCGCATTTAATAAACATTATAATTAGTGAGTTTTTGAAATGCAAGTAATAGTTAAAATCGTTTAATGCAGGATGAAGTCTAAAGAATTGATTGAAGCTTTTAATTTCCTAACTAGATAATTCGAGAGTGTCAAAAATTTCTTTATAGCCACTGAAAGTTCTGTAGTATTTATCTGTACCATGAATCCCTTTAGCAGTTAATTTATTTCCAATTGACTCAATTGCAAAATTGTTACATTCTTGAATAGTGGGGATTAACTCAGGATAATGTTTTCTTATTTGTTCAGTATAAAACAAGTCCTCAACAGATGAATTAATAATTTTATTAGTGCACAATTCCATCATCAATTTTGTATTTCTTAAACTAAAGCCACCATTAATCATAAACTTATTTTCATTTTCAAAATCAACACATACTGGTCCCAACATGCTCAGTTTAGGGAATTCATCATCTGAGATATTTCTCAAAATTAATGTATCTGATTGAAAAATTAAAACTCTATCCTCTTTAATTTTTTTCCAAATATTTTTATCTAACAATATTTTAGAATATTCCTCCAAATTTATTTTACTTTTGTTAATTTCAACTTTATATGAAATTTTTCCGAATATATTTTCAATAAAATTTATTGTTTCTCTTGTGCTAATCAACATTAAATTGAAATTTGGCATCTTATCTATCGCATTTTTAATTACCAAAATTAATGCTAAAGATAACCTTGTATCTAAGATTAACATTAAATTTTTGCAATTTTCTTTATGATGATAGACAACTTTCTTGGATAAATAATTATTAAGATAATTTTGACAATTTATTTCAATCATATTCCTATAAGTTAATTAAAAAATATATGGTTTTAAATATTTTTTTTTTGTAAGATGATACTAATGAAATTAGAAGATTTACCAACAAAAATACCAGTTTTTCCTTTAAGCAATTTTATAATTTTTCCAAAAACATCTGTTCCTTTAAACATTTTTGAACCAAGATATATAGACATGATAAATGACAGTATTAAATCAAATAAATTAATTGGTATGATACAACCTAAAAAAACAGATAACTTCAATAATGCAATACCTCAACTTCATAGTATTGGGTGCTTGGGAAAAATTACAACTTTTCAGGAGTCTGACGATGGAAGATTTTTAATTGAGTTAAAAGGAATTATTAGATTTGAAGTTTTGAAAGAAGTTGAGTCAAATAAAAAATATAGAGAATGTGAAATAAATTTTAAAAATTTTCATGAAGATCTATTAGATAAAAAAAAAGATTTGAAATTTTCTGATTTAGAATTAATTTTTAAAGATCTCAAATCTTTATTTGAAAAAAGAGGGTTTATAATTAATTGGAAAGCTCTGGAAAAACAAAGTTTAGACGAAACTATTAATGCATTAGCTATGGCTTCACCTTTTACTTTAGAAGAAAAACAAATTTTATTAGAAGCTAAAAATTTAGATAATAGAAAATCTAAAATAGCTGAAATTCTTGCAACTTATACACACGATCACTTTAATAATACAACAGTTCAATAATTTTAAATTACAAATCCAGTATCAGCCATCTTAGTTAAAAATCTATTTATTGATTTATTTTTTCCTAAAAGTTGAACTGATTTACTCATTAATGCTGTATTTGTTTTACTTTCAAAATTAAAAAATTCATAAATAAAATCGATACTTCTTGAAAATAAATAATTTGAGGATTTTGTTCTTTTCTCAAAGTTCAAGCAAATTGATGAATCTAATTGTATACCCAAGTCAACTCGAGAATTAATTAGTTCTATTAAAACTTTTATATCTCTTATAGTCATATTAAAACCTTGACCAGCTAATGGGTGAATCCTATGTAGTAAATCTCCAAATGCCAATATATTCTTATAATGATATATTCTTAAATCATTAGATTTAAGTTCAAATGTTTTCAAATTTTCAATTTTTTTAATTTTATATTTTTTTAAATTATTATTTGTGAAATTGATTAGATCATTCTTATCAATATTTTTTTTCTTTCGTGCTGAATAAACAATGGATGTTTCCGTTTGAGATATTGGCAAAAATGCAATTGGTCCATTTTTAGTAAAAATTTGTACTGCGGTATCATTAGAAGTTAATTTGTTGTGTTTAATGATCGTTATATGACCATAACTATTATAATCTTTAGTTAACTTATTGAAAAAAAATTTTTTTGTTATTTTGTGTTTTAAGTCTGAATTGATAACAAGATCATAATTTAAATAAAAATTTTTCTTATTTTGATTTTTTTTGAACTTAAAGAGTTGTGTTTTTTTTAAATCTGATAATAAATAATCAAATAATTCATGATTTTTAATTATTGAAAAAAGTTTTTTCTTTTCATTTTCAAAATTTAAAATTTTTTCGTTGTTAAAATTTTCACTATAAATTTCAATTTTGTTGATATTCCACAATAAATGATCAATGTTTATGATATTAGCATTAAAAAATTCAATATTATTTTTAGAAATTCCTAAAGTTTGTGATTTATCGTAAAAGTTAGTTAAATTATTTGATATAAGATCAACTTTTAAGCCCTGATTGATCAAGGCTTTCGCAAGAGATAAACTTGTCAATCCATTACCTATTATACAAACTTTCATAATAATTTTAATTTTAACAACAAAAATTAGATGATACAAAGTGATAAATTTGATTCATTTGATATGGACATAAAAAAAATCACCAATACTGCTTTCAATTTTATTATAAAAAGATTGATAGAAATTTTAGGTCTTTTACTATCTTTTTTAGCACTACTGTTAATTTTGGCACTAATCACTTACTCACCAGAGGATCCCAATTTTATTTTTCCCGAGGGAACCCAAATTGATAATTTACTTGGTTACAAGGGTAGTTTTACAGCAGATATTTTTTTTCAATCAGTTGGTCTAATTTCTTACTTAGTTGCAATTACTTTGCTGATAACAGGTATCAATATATTTATAAAAAAACAAATTTTAATTATTATTGATAGCGTCTTTTTTATTACCCTTTACTCAATATTCGGATCATTTTTTTTAAGTTATTTCTATAATGATAATCTTGCACTTCATATTAATGGGAATGGAGGTTTTGTAGGAAATTTTATAAATAACACTTTTTTGAATGATTTAATAAATTCTCAAGAGAATATATTTTATTATTTTTTGATTTTAGTAATATTAATTTTATTTTTTAAAAGTTTTAATTTAAAACTTAAAAATATTTATTCCTTTTTTAATAAAATAATCAATAAACAAGAATTAAAAAACTACACGAAAGAAAATGAAATAATTAATGAATATATTCCACAAGAAGAAATTAAAAATCTAATCCAAGAAGATTTGCCATTTATTAAAGCTGAAAATATAAAATCATCAAATAAAAGTAAATTTAAACTTCCAGACATTAATTTATTAAAGATACCATCTAAAAAAGAAAGAGAAAATTCTAATAAAAATGAAAATAATGATCCTGAATTTTTAGAAAAAATACTTTTAGATTTTGGGGTAAGTGGAAATATAAAAAAAATTAGTCATGGACCTGTAGTGACATTAAATGAATTTGAACCTGCTGCTGGAGTAAAAGTTTCTAAAATAATTAATTTATCAGATGATATTGCTCGAAATACTAGTTCAGAATCTGCGCGTATTGCAACCATACCTGGAAGTAATACTGTAGGAATAGAACTTCCAAATCCTTTGAGAGAAAATGTTTATTTAAGCGAAATACTGGATGATGGAAATTTTAAAAAAAGAGAAACAAAACTTCCGATAGCACTTGGTAAAAATATTTCTGGCACACCTATTATAAGCGACTTAGCTTCGATGCCTCATTTATTAATTGCAGGAACAACCGGATCAGGTAAATCAGTTTGTATAAATACAATTATATTATCTTTGCTCTACAAGCATGGTCCGGACAAATGCAAGTTCATATTAATTGATCCAAAAATGCTTGAACTATCAACTTATGAAGGAATTCCTCATTTACTTTGCCCGGTTATAACTGAAGCAAAAAAAGCTGCTTCCGTTTTAGGGTGGGTAGTTAAAGAAATGGAGAGTAGATATAGATTAATGACAAAAGAAGGTGTCAGAAATATAGACGGGTATAATTCAAAGCATAAATTACCAATGCCATACATCGTAGTGGTCGTTGATGAAATGTCAGACTTAATGCTTGTAGCTGGAAAAGAAATTGAAAATTATATTCAAAAATTATCACAAATGGCAAGAGCCGCGGGTATACACATTATAATGGCTACACAACGTCCAAGTGTAGATGTTATTACAGGAACTATAAAAGCAAATTTTCCAACTCGTATCTCTTTTCAAGTTACATCTAAAATTGACAGCAGAACAATCTTAGGAGAACAGGGTGCAGAACAATTATTAGGCAAAGGTGATATGTTGTACATGTCATCTGCAAATCGAATTGTTAGAATACATGCTCCTTTTGTTTCTGAGAATGAAATAGAAAAAATTAATAACTTTCTTAGAGCTCAAGCAGAGCCTGATTATGTAGATGAAATTTTAAATTTTGCTGATGAAAAAGAAATGAGCGAAAACTCAAAAAATCAAGGCGAAAAAGATGAACTATTTCAAACAGCTGTTGAAATTATCAAGTCAGAGGGAAAGGCATCGACTTCATTTTTACAAAGAAAACTGCAAATAGGATATAATCGAGCTGCTAGAATAATAGATACCATGGAAGCTGAGGGTATTGTCAGTAAGGCAAATCATGTTGGTAAAAGAGATGTATTAAAATGAGAAGAATTTATTTTGTAATAATCTTTTTATTTTTAAGCAATAATGTATCTGCATCTATAAAAGAAAATATACTTGATAAATTTCAAAATATTGAAAATGTTTCTTTTGATTTCGAGCAAAACGTAAATGGTAAAATAGAAAATGGCAATTGTATCATTGCATACCCACAAAAAATTTATTGTAAATACAATCTTGGTAACAAAAAGGTTTTAGTTTCGAATGGTAAATCTTTAGTGATTAAAACTTTAACAAGTTATTATATTTATCCATTAGAAAAAACTCCTTTATATTTTATTCTCAATAAAAATTTCTTATTAAAAAAAATCAAAGATATTAAAGGAAGAAACATAAATGATAATTTTATTAATTATAAATTTATCGAAAATGATAATGAAGTTAATTTATTTTTTGATAAAAAAACTTATAATTTAATCGGGTGGCAGACAGTAGATATATATCAAAATATCAGTATTACTTATTTATCTTCTATTAAAAGAAATCAAAAACTAGATAATAAGTTATTTATTCTACCTAAACAAAACTAATTTACATCATTATAGTCTCAGTTTTAAAAATTTTCATTCCCCTGGCAATGTAATTCTTTAGTGCGTTTTTATGATCTAGTGAGCAAGTATGTACCCATACTCTTTTAGGTTTACTTAAAAATGAATTTTTTATAGCATTAGATAGTAAATATGAACCTAATCTTTTGTTCTGATATTCCTCTAATAATCCAAGATAAGCAATTTCAACCTCTTTTTTTTCTGGATGCAAGTTAAGTTCAAAATATCCTGCTAGATCATTTAAATTTTTCAAAACATAGGTTTTTACATTTTTATTAGAAACATAATCAATCCATTGCTTTTCAGTCCAAACTAACCGATCTACCCAATGATGATTTTTTCCAATGTTTTTATAAAAAAATTTATTTAACTGAAAATCAACTGGATCCACAAGATTGACTGAATACTTTTCATCAAAATCAGAAGTATCTTTTAAATCCTTTAAAAAATTTATTTCTAAATAATTTCTTTCAACTGTTTTATTCACTCAACCATCTTACCCACTCTTTCACCTCCAAATAAATGAAAGTGTAGATGGGGTACCTCTTGGCCACCATGTTCACTAATATTAGCTAAAGCTCTATAACCTTTTCCAGTATCAACTGAAATCCTAAGTTTTTTAGCTACAATATTAATACCTTTCAATAAACCTACCATTTCGTCAGGAGATGCGTTCAAACTAAAATCATCTAGGTCAATATATTTCCCTTTTGGTATTACAAGAGCATGAATTTTTTTTTGAGGATTTATGTCGTGAAATGATAATACAAAATCATCCTCATAAATTTTTTTACAAGGAATTTCTCCCCTTAAAATTTTTGCAAAAATGTTATTATCATCGTAACTCATTTTTTTCTTTTGTTAAGTTCGTTCATGACATCTTCTATTTTTACATCATTTGCCTCTAAATACATTATTAAATGATAAAACACGTCTGCTGCTTCATGAATTTTGTTTGAATTATTTTCTACAGCTTCGATAAGTTCATTAATTTCTTCTAATACTTTTTCTTTGCTCAAGGTCTTATCGTTTAGTAGTTTATTTGTATAAGATCCATCAACAGGAGATTTCTTTCTTTCTCTTGCTAGATTGAATAAATTTTCTAGAGTGCTTAACATATTAAATTCTAACAGGTATTCCTTTTGAGTCCAAATATTCCTTCGCTTCTTTAACTGAATATTTCCCATAATGAAATATAGATGCAGCTAGAACAGCACTAGCTTTACCTAATTGAATTCCGTCTACTAAATGATCTAAATTCCCAACTCCTCCTGATGCAATTACAGGAATATTTACTTTAGATGAAATTTTAGACATTAAATCAATATCATAACCAACTTGTGTTCCATCTCGATCCATTGAAGTTATTAATAATTCTCCTGCACCATTTACTTCCATTTGTCTTGCATACTCTAATGCATCAATACCACTGTTGTTTCTTCCTCCATGAGTGAATACTTCCCATTTATCTCCATTTTTCTTCGCATCAATTGCAACAACAATACACTGAGATCCAAACTTTTTTGAACTATCTATAACAACTTTTGAATTTTCAACAGCTGCAGTATTTATCGAAACTTTATCTGCACCACAATTAAGCAATTTGCTAATATCTTCTACGCTTCTAATTCCACCACCTACAGTCAAAGGAACAAAGCATTTCTTTGAAGTTTTTTCTACAACATCAAAAATAATATCTCTATTTTCATTCGATGCCGTAATATCTAAAAAACAAATTTCATCTGCCCCACCATCACTGTAAATTTTAGCTTGTTCAACAGGATCTCCTGCATCTTTTAGATCAACAAAGTTTATTCCTTTTACAACACGACCATTCTTAACATCTAGACATGGAATAATTCTATTTTTAAGCATCTTCTTTTACTAGTTCCTCTAATTTGATATCACCATCATAGATAGCTTTACCAACTATTATACCTTCAACATTTTTTAAATTCTTCGCTTTTTTAATGTCATCTATTGATGAAACTCCACCAGATATAATCACAGGGCAATTCGATATCTGAGCAAGTTTTAATGTTTCATCAAAATTTGGACTTTGTTTCATACCATCTTTATTAATATCAGTATAAATCAATCTACTTACACCATAATCATTAACTTCTTTTAAATAATCTAACGCTAACTGATTGGAGTTTTCTCTCCATCCAGATAATGATAAATACCCATCTTTAGCATCTAAACCTAAAGCAATTTTATTGGCAAATTTTTCACACGCTTCTTTTAAAAAATTCTTATCTTTGATAGCAGCACTTCCTAAAATTACTTTCTCAACTCCAACATCGATATATTTTTGAATACTATCAGGATTTCTGATGCCACCACCTATCTCAACCTTTAAATTAAATTTACCAACTATAGCCTGAATTATGTCTAGATTTACTGTCTCGCCTGCTAAAGCTCCATCTAAATCAACTACATGTAAATTTTTAAACCCATAATCGCTATATTTACCAGCTTGTTCAACAGGAGACATTTCATATTCGGTTTTATTGTCAAAATCTCCTTTGATTAGTCTTACGCACTTTTTATCCTTAATATCTATGGCTGGAAATATTTTCATTTCAATTTTTTATCTCAACCCCAGATGTTGTGGCTTTAAGACTAATTCCTTTATTTTTTTTTTCTTTAGAAAAATCAATTTTTTTAGAATTTTCTAAATTTTGACATGAGCTTAAGAATATTAAAATTCCTATTATCGAAAAATATTTTTTCATTTTCAAATTTTTATATAGTTTTCCAAAATTTTAAGTCCTAATTTATCACTTTTTTCAGGGTGAAATTGAGTACCAAAAATATTTTCTTTTTCAACAGAGCAAACAATATTTGATGAATAATTTGCTGTTGCCGCTATAACATTTTTATCTTCTGGTATAAATTCATAACTGTGCACAAAATACATGTGAGATTTATTTTCAATATTTTTAAAAATTTTACTATCTTTTATAATGTTTATTTGATTCCAACCAATGTGGGGGAGCTTATATTTTCCTTTTTGATTATCTATTTTTGATACTTTACCCGGAATCCATCCTAAACCCTTAGTTTCAGTTTCCTCATAACCGATATCAGCAAACATTTGCAATCCAACACATATACCAAGAAGAGGTTTTTTATTTGTGATTACAAATTCATTTAATGTATCTGAAAGTCCATTAATTTTATTTAAAGCATCTACACAGCTTTTAAATGAGCCCTGTCCTGGCAAAACCACTTTATCACTTGCTTTAATCTTATTTAAATCTGAAGTAACTTCGATATTTACTTTATGTTTAGCTACTTCCTTAAAAGAGTTTATCACCGAGCTTATATTGCCCGAATTATAATCAACAATTGTAACGTTCATTAAACTTATAAAGAACCCTTAGTAGAAGGAATTGATTTTTTATTCCTTGGGTCCATTTCCAATGCTGTTCTCAATGATCTTGCTAGACCTTTAAAACAAGACTCGATAATATGGTGGCTGTTATCCCCGTAAATATTTTCAACATGTAAAGTAATTCCAGCAGCCTGAGAAAAAGCCTGAAACCATTCTTTAAATAACTCAGTATCCATTTCCCCAAGCTTTTCAACTTTAAGCTTAACTTTCCAAATTAAATAGGGTCTGTTTGATACATCAATTGCAACGCGTGTTAATGTTTCATCCATTGGAATCATTGCATGAGCATATCTTCTTATTCCTACAAATTTTTTAGATGCTTTTTTTAAAGCTTCCCCAATCGCAATACCTGTGTCTTCAGTTGTGTGATGTAGGTCAATATGAGTATCACCTTTAGCTTTAATATTCATATCTATAGAAGAATGCTTTGATAGTTGTTCAAGCATATGATTTAAAAAACCTATCCCTGTATCAATTTTGTATTTTCCCTTACCATCAATGTTAAGATCAACACTGATACTTGTCTCTTTAGTTTTTCTACTAATTTTACCTTTACGCTTCATAATTAAAAAGAGGTATACATATATTATCCAATTATGGCAATAATACTAAACCTGGGCTTGAACTATCAAATTTAGTATCCATTTATAAGCTATGACAACAATTGTATTAGTAAGAAAAAACAGTGAAGTAGTGGTAGCTGGTGATGGCCAAGTAAGTATGGGTAACACTGTTGTTAAGAGCACTGCTTCAAAAGTTAGAAAAATTGAAAAAAGAGGTGTTGTTGCTGGATTTGCTGGATCTACTGCAGACGCACTCACATTATTTGAAAGACTCGAGGCTAAATTAGAAAAACATGCAGGCAATCTATCAAGAGCAGCCGTGGAACTAGCCAAAGATTGGAGAACTGATAAATATTTAAGAAGATTAGAAGCTTTAATGGCTGTGGGAGATAAAGAAAATAGCTACATTATTTCTGGAACAGGAGATGTTTTGGAACCTGAAGGTGATGTAATCGGTATAGGTTCAGGTGGGAACTACGCATTAGCCGCTGGGAAAGTATTAATGGGAACGGATATGAATGCAGAACAACTTGCTAAAAAAGCAATTGAAGTGGCTGCGGAAATCTGTGTATTTACAAACAACAATGTTAAAGTAGAAAAAATATAATGGATAAATCTAATGTTACACAACTGCATCCAAAAGATAAAAGTTCTTCTGATGAAACTTTTTTAGGTAGTTCATTATCACCAAGGGAAATAGTATCAGAATTAGACAGGTTTGTAGTTGGCCAAAATAAAGCTAAAAAAGCTGTAGCGGTTGCATTAAGAAATAGATGGAGAAGACAAGCTCTTAAAGGTGAAATGAAAAATGAAGTTTTGCCAAAAAATATTTTGATGATTGGACCAACTGGTGTTGGTAAAACAGAAATTTCAAGAAGATTATCAAAGTTAGCAGAAGCACCATTTGTGAAAGTTGAGGCAACAAGATTTACTGAAGTTGGATATGTTGGAAGAGATGTAGAACAAATTGTAAGAGACTTAGTTGAAATTGCTATCTCAATGGAGAAAGTTAAAAAGAGAAAAGAAGTAAAAGCCAAAGCTCAAAAACTTGCAGAAGAAAAGGTATTAGATGCATTGGTTGGTAAAAAAGCTACTGCCGCTACAAGAGAAAGCTTTAGGCAAAGATTAAGAAATGGCGATTTAGATAATAATGAAATTGAAATTGCAGTGAGTGATGCAGGTAACAACAGCACATCTTTTGAAATACCAGGAATGCCAGGGGCTAACGTTGGGATGATTAATATTGGTGAGATGCTTGGAAAATCTATGGGTGCAAAAGAAAAAAAGAAAAAAATGACAGTAAAAGAGTCACATGAAATTTTACTAAATGATGAGTCAGATAAATTAATTGAACAAGATAAAATAATTAAAGCAGCAAAAATCTCTACAGAAAATAATGGTATAGTTTTTTTAGATGAGATAGACAAAATTTCAGGAAGAACAGATCGAGTTGGGGGTGATGTTTCAAGAGAAGGTGTGCAAAGAGATTTGTTGCCTTTAATAGAAGGTACAACCGTAAATACAAAATATGGTCCAATCAAAACTGACCATATTTTATTTATTGCCTCAGGAGCTTTTCAGCTAGCAAAGCCATCAGATTTATTACCAGAATTACAAGGAAGGCTTCCTATAAGAGTTGAATTAGAAGCTTTAACAAGTGAAGATTTTAAAAGAATTTTAAAAGAACCAGATTATAGTTTAATAAAACAATATGTAGCTTTACTTAAAACTGAGAATGTTGATCTAGAATTCTCTGAAGATGGAATTGATGCAATAGCAAATATTGCTTCTGAAGTAAATTCAACAGTTGAAAATATTGGGGCCAGAAGATTACACACGATTATAGAAAAAATTTTGGACGAAATTAGTTTTACAGCTACAGATAGATCAGGAGAAAAAATAATAATTGATAAAGATTATATAGCTAAAAATTTAGATAACTTAGTAAAAGATACAGATCTGTCTAAATTTATTTTGTAAGTTTTTTTTTCAAATAAATATAAAAAGCTCCAGCCCCACCATCATCAATTGAAGCATCTTCTATACTATTAATCATTTTCATCAATTCTCTATTAGTTTTTATATACTCTGGTACTGCATGTTTTAAGATACCTAAATCTTTAGATACATAAGGATTTTTTTCGTTTTGTGAGTGAAGACCTTTTCCGGTAACAATAATTAATTTACCCACTTCATTATTATAAGCTTGATAAATTATTTCATTAATTTTTGTATTAGCGTCGTTTAAAGAATAACCATGAAGATCATAGGTAAAAGTTTTTTTTATTTTCTTTTTATTTAAATCTAAATCTTTATCAGGCAAATGATCTTCGCTTGATATAAACTCATCCCAATCTTTTTTGTCTTTATCTGAGATTTTTCTATTCAATTAAGTTAAAATATCTACTAACTGCCAGTTAGGATTAGCTGATCTTGTATCTCTCGAAAAAACCCATGTGTCATAAATTTTTTTTATTTTTTCAGGATCACCAGAGACAATTTTTTTGTCTTTATCTTTGATACAAGTTATGACCTCAGCAACAAAATTGACAGTAACATTTAAAATACTGTTGGTTTTTTTATGTTCTTTAATATCGGCCGAATTTATTCCAATAAATGTAATTTCAGCAAAATGGCCCCTTTCACCTCTTTGTTTAAGTGCATCGTTAAACTGATCATGAATTTTTTTGCTTAAAAGTGGTTTGCTTTTAACAAGTTTGTTATCATCATCACTAAAATCTGTAATGATTGTTTCATAAGCTATTTTAGCTCCTTTTAAAAAATCCTTTTGAGCTTCCTCATCAAAAGTTTCCTTACGAAAACTTTTGCCTTTTGGATCAATATTTTTTAAAATTTCCTCAAATTGTGGAGCAGCTTTACCTTCAAAACCTGTTCTTTTTCCTAAAATTCCCCTTAGCCTTAAAAAAATAAAACCTGCAATCATTGCAAGCAAAATAATATCTATATATTCAAAACTATAATTCATGGCATGAATGTAATTACTCTGTTGATTAATTTCAACTAACAATTACATTAAAGACAAATGAACACACTGTTATTAAGTATAATTTTAGTTCCAATAATAGAGATTTATCTATTTATTAAGATTGGTTCGCAAATAGGAGCTTTTAACACAATTTCGTTAATATTGATTACTGCTATTATTGGAGTAATTTATGCAAGATACGAAGGCTTAAACACTTTAAGATCAGGATTTTCACAATTAGTTAAGAATGAATTGCCTGCTTATGAAATTATTTCAGGTGCAGCAATAGCTTTTGCCGCATTGCTCCTAATCGTTCCTGGTTTTGCAACTGACATAATTGGTTTTTTATTAATTTTTCCTTTAACAAGAAAATTAATTTTTGGAAAAATTTCCTCAAATTTAAAAAAAAAACATCCTGAAAGAAATCATTTCATAGATGGTGAGTTTGAAGATATAGAAGATGACAATGACAAAAAATTATAAAATACTAGCAAAGTTTATTAAGGACGCTTCTAGTGAAACTGCTGATATTGAAACTTATTTATTCGTAAAAGAAAATATCTCTAAATATCATTTAAATATAGAAATTACCTCAAAGGCACTAAAAAATAAACTTGTGGAGGTAAACACTATTCTCAAATTTGAAGATAAAGAACCAAATGAAAAAAAATCTTATTATGAAATTGTTTATACATCTATAATTAAAGTGAGTGATGAAATAAAAGAAAAAAAGGATCTGGAAAAAATTATTTTATGTGATGTACCAACTGAAATTTATCCAGACTTAGAAAAATCATTTTTAAATTTAGTTAATAATTCAGGGCACCCAGATATAAAATTAGAGAAAAAAATTGATTTTAATAAACTTTACAATGAAAGATCTAATTAAAAAAAATTTTTTTTAAGACTAGTTTTTAAATATTTCTCGTGATTTTTAATCTCCTGCTTTGAAATTGACACAATTTTTTTAAAATATTGATTAGTCACGTTTTGTTTAGGATCAGATTTTGATACTTGATTTTCAAAATTTAATTTTGGTTCTTTTTGATCTATCAAATTTATATAAACTTTGGCCAGCAAATCACAATCTATTAATGCTGTGTGAAAATTTCTTTTAGTATTATCAATTCTATATCTTTTACAAAGTGCATCTAAACTTAATGAACTTCCTGGAAACTTGTCTCTAGCTAAAACTAGAGTATCAATTATTTCGTTTTGTATTGTTCCTTTACCTAAAATTTTTAATTCATTATTTAAATGTGATAAATCGAACTCAGCATTATGAATAACTAATCTTTTATTATTTATAAAATTAAGAAACTCATCAGCTATTTCAGAAAATTTTTCTTTATCAGACAAAAATTCATCTGTATATCCATGCACCTCTAAAGCTTTTTCAGACACTTTTCTCTCAGGATTTAGATAGCAATGAAATTTATTTTGGGTAGGTATTAAATTATCCAGCTCAATACATCCTATTTCAACTATTCGATGACCATCTTTTACAGATAGGCCTGTTGTTTCTGTATCAAGTATTACTTCTTTCATTATAAAATATTTTTTAGTATTTTGTTTATATTCCTCTTAATTGTTTTGTTTGTAAAATCATTTTTAATTATAAAATCTGATTTCTTTTTTTTTATATCTAATGGTAGTTGTATATTTCTAAATTTCTTTATTAATTCATAATTAAAATTTTTTCTCTTTTTTAATCTTTTTAAAATTTCAGTTTTTTTAGATTGAACAAATATTAAAATATCCTTTTTATTATTTAGTTTATTTTCCAACAACAAAGGTATGTCTAAAATAATTATTTTTTTTTTGTTATTTTTTTTTAAGAATGTTTTAAGTTTTATTCTCACTTCAAAATGAATAACTTTTATAATTTTATTTAAATTATTTTTATTGGCTAATATTGCTCTTGTGATATCATTTTTATTAATAGGAAAATAATTAAAATATTTTGGTAAAATTTTTTTTAATTTTTTAAAAATTCTCCTATTTTTTTTGTATATTTTTGCAACTTCTTTATCAGCATTGAAAACAGGGTAACCAAAATTTTTGGCAACATAACTTTTCCCTGAACCTATATCTCCCAAAATTCCAATCTTAATCATTAGTCTAGTAATTCTAGTGTTTTAGTGTCTATTTGTGGCTTTATATTGTGCCATTTCTCAAAAGCGGCACAGGCTTGGTAAATAAACATCATCTTTCCATTTTCTATTTCATGACCTAATTTTTTTGCATTACTAAGAAATTTTGTGCTTTTGGGATTATAAATAACATCATAAAAAAATTTATTTTTATCTGTTTTAGAAAAATCTATATTCATCAAGTCGTCTTCATTTAATCCTAAACTTGTTGCATTAATAACCATGTCAAAATCTGGGACTATACCCCAATCAACTATTTTCAAATCTTTAAACAAATTTTTTAAATTTTCAGCATTTTGTTTTGTTCTGTTACTAATTATTATATTGGATGCTTTCATTTTTTTTAAAGCAAAAATCAAAGATGGAACCACTCCACCTGCTCCAATAATAAAAATTTTTTTTCCTGTTACATTAAATTTGGTATTTTTAACATTTAACTCAAAACCCTCGATATCCGTATTGTGTCCGATAATTTTATTATTTTTCATATAGACAGTATTTACAGATTGAGTTTCTTCAGCTTCTTTGCTCAACTGATCCAAAAAAGGAATTATTTCCTTTTTAAATGGTACAGTTACATTTAAACCATTAATGTTATCTTTTCTAATTTCATTACAGATGCCCTCAAGATCATTTTTAGTAATTAATTTTTTGTCATATGTGGCCTCTATCTTATTTTGATTTAACCAATAATTATGAAGTTTGGGCGACAGTGAGTGTTCTATTGGATTTCCAATAACAAAATATTTTTTCATTTATAATTACTTAAGTATTCTTTTATCTTTTTTATTGGCAAACCCATAATTGTATTTTCATCACCTTGTATCTCTAAAAACAATTTTCTACCCTCACCTTCTATTTGATAAACATTATATGCATACAAAGCTTCATCTGTTATTTTTGATAAATAATGCTCAAGTTCGTCATTGGACATATTTTTCATAGTTAATGTTGCTTTATCAGTGTAATTCCAAATCATAGAGCCGTTTTTTGAAATACAGACCGAACTTATCAATTTATGCTTTTTTCCATTTAATTTTTTCAATATTCGAAGTGCTTCTCCTCTATCCTCTGGTTTTGAGATTAATTCTCCATCTAAATCAATTACACTATCAGCACCCAAAACTAATGAATTATAATTTTTTTGACTTACTTTATTAGCTTTTAGTTCAGCTAAATTTTTTGAAATTATTTCTGGTGATGCCTTTTCTTTCATTAAGCTTATTTTTACTACATCTTCATCTACATTCGATGGTTCAACTTGATTTTCTATACCATTTTTGTCAAGTATCTCTTTTCTGACTTTGCTTTGTGAGGCAAGAATTATCTTAGACATTTTGTTTATATATTTCGTAAATTTTTATAACTGAGGCCGCTGTTTCTTCAACTGATTTTCGTGTAACATCAATTATAGGCCATTTATATTTTTTAAATGTGCTCTTAGCATCTTCAACTTCTTTTTTAATTTTTTCAAAGTCTGTGTAAGATTTGTTTTCTGTTTCTTTCAGAGAATTCATTCTATTTTTTCTGATATCAACCAACCTTCCTGGTTCAGTGCTTAATCCGATCACACAAGTAATTTTGGGATTCTCTTTTAAAGCTTTCGGAATTGAATTTTTATTAACAAGAGGTATGTTTGAAGTTTTAAAACCTTTGTTTGCTAAATAAATAGATGTTGGGGTTTTGCTTGTTCTACTCACACCCAATAAGACAATGTCAGATTTATCTATTTCTTTAACTAAATTGCCATCATCATGATTCATTGTAAATTGAATGGCAGCTATCCTCTTATAATATTCTTCGGTAAGCGCATATTGACCACTAGGTTGATGAGAGGCTTTTTGGTTTAATAACTTAGAAAAACTCAAAATAAGATCGCCCAACACACCAAAACAAGGTATTTTTTTTGTTTCACTAGTATTGGCCAAATATTTTGCCAAGTTACTATCAACTATTGAATATAAAATTATAGAATTTGAATATTTTTCAGCATCCGATAATATTTTCAATATTTGGTTTTCTGTTCGGGTAAATGAGTAAGTGTAAACTTTATAATCAATATTCTTAAATTGCGCTTTAATTGCAGTAAAGATTCGATCTAAGGTTTCTCCTGTAGAATCTGAAATTAGATATATTTGATATGTATTACTCATGTATTAACTGTTAACAACTTTTTATTATTAAAGTCATAGTAAATAAATTTAAAGTTTATAAATTTTTGTTGTAAAACTAGGCTTTTATTAACATTATTAAACATGTGTATAAAGTTTTTCAAATATTGAGAATAATTATTAATAAGCTTCAATTTTTCTTATATATTAAATAAGTTTTAAGGCTTAAATGTTAATAAAATGTGTAAAAAATGTTCATTAAATTTAATCATCATTATTCACAAACTACACTAATAATACAATTAAATATATTTAGTTATTTATATGCTACCAATAAATAAAGTTATTATTAACAATGAAACAGGTTTCAATCCTATATGGATTATGAGGCAAGCAGGAAGATATTTGCCTGAATTTAGAGAAATTAGATCAAAAAATACTGATTTTATAAAATTATGTTTAAATGAAGACTTATCAGCTGAAATAACACTACAGCCTTTAAAAAGATTTAATCTAGATGCTGCAATTATATTTTCTGATATTTTGATGCTCCCTTATGGATTAGGCCAAGAAGTAAAATTTGAAAAAAATTTTGGACCTAAATTAGGAAACTTGAATTTAAGTGAAATTGCTAAGATAGATGAGATAGACTTTGTAGAAAAAATACATCGTGTTTATAAAGCTATTAAAAAAGTTAGCTCAGACCCAAGCTTAAAAAATAAGAACACAATAGGTTTTGTGGGTGCTCCATGGACATTACTAGTTTATATGATTAATCAACAATCTCCTAAAAAAAATTTAAAAGAAAATTTTTTTAAAGATGAATTTTTAATAAACAGAGTTTTATTAGTTATTGAGAAATTTTTGAAATTACACATTAAGAATCAGATTGATAATGGTGCAAATATAATACAAATTTTTGATAGTTGGGCTGGTTTGTTAAATGAAAAAGATTTACCAAATTATATTTATACTCCTACTTTAAATCTTGTTGATTACGTTAAGTCTTTAAATGTTCCAGTAATATGTTTTCCAAGAGAGATTAAAAATTATAAAGAGTTTTGTGAAATTGTAAAACCAGATGCGGTAAACATTGATTACAATGTAAATCCTAAAGAAATCGTGCAAAATATAAAAATACCAGTTCAAGGCGGATTAGATCCAAAAATTTTATTAACAGACAAAGAAACATTAAAAAAAGAAACAATAAAATATTTGGAGATCTTTAAAGATCATCCCTATATTTTCAATTTAGGTCATGGAGTATTGCCCGAAACTAAACCGGAGATGGTAGAATGGTTGGTTAATACAGTAAAAGATTTCAAATGAAAAAAGCAGTAATATTATTCAATCTTGGCGGCCCTGATAAATTAGAAAATGTAGAACCTTTTTTGTTTAATTTATTTTATGATCCAGCAATTTTAAATTTACCAAGTTTTTTACGTTTCCCATTAGCAAAACTAATCGCAAATAGAAGAGCTCCAACAGCAAAAAAAATATACC
This sequence comes from uncultured Pelagibacteraceae bacterium, assembly GCA_902571375.1. GTDB lineage: Bacteria > Pseudomonadota > Alphaproteobacteria > Pelagibacterales > Pelagibacteraceae > Pelagibacter. The sequence continues at coordinate 9,905 of CACGBP010000006.1, read as the reverse complement.
AGGAACTTGGTGGCTCCTCCCCCATTTTGAAACTTACAGAGGAGCAATCTCACGCATTAGAAACTAAATTAAATGAAGAAGATAATTTATCAGATTACAAATGTTTTATCGTTATGAGATGTTGGCACCCAAGAGCAGAGAATGTTGTTAAAGAAGTAATTAATTACAACCCAGAAGAAATAATTTTGATGCCACTTTATCCACAATTTTCAGCAGCAACTTCTGGCTCATCAATTAAGGAATGGAATGATATTTGTATGAAAAATAATTATAAGGTAAAGACAAGTACTATTTGCTGTTATCCAACAGATGATAATTTTGTTGAAGCACATAAAAATGAAATTATTAAAAAAATAAGTAATTTAAAAAATTTTAAATTGATATTTTCTGCACACGGTTTGCCTGAAAAGAATATTAAAAAAGGAGACCCATATCAATGGCAAGTAGAACAATCAGTTGATAAAATCGTCAAAGCACTAAATATTAAAGAATTAGATTGGATACTAAGCTATCAAAGCCGTGTTGGCCCTTTGAAATGGATTGGTCCCTCTACTGAAGATATTATCGTAGAAAATTCAAAATTAGGAAAACATATTGTTTTAGTACCGATTGCTTTTGTATCAGAGCACTCTGAAACATTAGTTGAGCTTGATATAGAATATAAAGAATTGGCAGATAAAAATGGATGTAAAAATTATTCAAGAGTACCAGCCCTTGGAACTAATGAAAATTATATAAAAGCGATGTCTAACCTAATAATTAATAAACATGATTATAATTTCAATGGAGAGCTTTTCCCTCCAAAAATACGATGTCCAAACCAATTTAAAAAATGCCCATGCTTAAGTTATGAATAGTTATTTATTATTTAAAAGTTTACACTTAATAGCTGTTATATCTTGGATGGCAGGCCTTTTATACCTACCTAGAATATTTGTTTATCATTCTGAAAATAATAATGAAATTATTACAAGCGTATTTAAAATAATGGAAAGAAAATTGTTCTATTATATTATGACCCCAGCCATGGTGTTTAGTTGGCTGTTTGGTTTAGTTTTAATTCATGAAGTGGGTTTTGACCAATTGGCTAGTTTGTGGCTTAAACTGAAGCTTATTTTAGTATTATTTTTAACTGGTTATCACTTTTATCTTGGTTCTTTGCTTAATAAATTTAAAATTGATCAAAATAAAAAGTCTTCTAAATTTTATCGTTATATCAATGAAATACCAACTTTATTGCTAATTTTAATAGTTTTTGCAGTAGTTTTTAAGCCAATCTAAGGTTGAATTTTTTTAAAAAGCATATATATTAAACATATTATTAAGTCCTTAATAATTCACAATCATGAACATACAAGAATTAAAACTTAAATCATCCGAACAGCTTATTACTCAAGCAGAAGAACTTGGTATTGAAAATGCCAGCACACTAAGAAAGCAAGAAATTCTTTTTGCTATTCTAAAAAAAGTTGCTGAAAAAGAAGAAATTACAGGTGCGGGTGTTTTACAATTATTGCAAGATGGGTTTGGTTTTTTAAGAGCAATGGAGTCTAATTATCTTCCTGGTCCTGACGACATTTATGTAAGCCCAAGTCAAATAAGAAAGTTTGGTTTAAGAACAGGAGATACAGTTGAAGGCCCCGTAAGAGCACCCAAAGAAGGTGAAAGGTATTTTGCCTTGCTACAGGTGAGCAAGATAAATTTCGAGGAACCAGAAAAATCCAGACATAAAATAGCGTTCGATAACTTAACACCTCTTTATCCAGATAAACAGTTAGTAATGGAAGTTGAGATGGTTAAAACTGAGAAAAAACCGGACTTAACACCAAGATTAATAGATCTTGTCAGTCCAATCGGCAAAGGTCAAAGATCAATTATTATATCTCCTCCAAAGGCAGGAAAGACAATGATTCTTCAAAGTATAGCAAACTCAATAGCTAAAAATTATCCAGAATGTTATCTAATTGTATTATTAATCGATGAGCGTCCTGAAGAAGTAACTGATATGCAAAGAACCGTTAAGGGTGAAGTCATTAGCTCGACATTTGATGAACCAGCACAACGTCATGTTGCCGTTGCTGAAATGGTAATAGAAAAAGCAAAAAGATTAACTGAGCATAAAAAAGATGTAGTTATATTGTTAGACTCAATAACAAGATTGGGGAGAGCATATAATGCTGTAATTCCTAGTTCAGGTAAAGTTTTAACAGGAGGTGTTGATGCTAATGCACTTCAAAGACCGAAACGGTTTTTTGGTGCAGCAAGAAATATAGAAGAAGGTGGTTCATTAACTATTATATCAACAGCTTTAATTGATACTGGAAGTAGAATGGATGAAGTAATTTTTGAGGAATTTAAGGGAACTGGAAACAGTGAAACAGTACTTGATAGAAAAATCGCAGATAAAAGAATTTACCCAGCAATCGATATTACTAAATCTGGCACAAGAAGAGAGGAATTGTTGTTTGATAAGAATGACCTGCAGAAAATGAACGTATTAAGAAGAATTATTGCTCCAATGGGAACAATGGATGCTATAGAATTCATAAATTCGAAGTTGAAGGACACAAAAAATAATGCAGAGTTCTTTAATTCAATGAACAAACCAGCCTAATTAAGTTTTCCAATATCAAAGAATAAAAGTTATAATATTTTATGACTATTTATGCTCTATCATCTGGTCCAGGCGTTTCTGGAGTTGCAATAATTAGAATTTCAGGTTCTGAAGCATCAAAAGTAATCAAATCTCTTACTTTGAAAGAAATGCCTACGCCAAGAATGGCCACCCTTCGGAAAATAAACAATATCAACACTTCTGAGCTTATAGATGAAGGGATAATTTTATGGTTTCCAGGCCCTGAGAGCTACACAGGAGAGGATATGGCTGAAATTCATATCCATGGAGGCAAGGCTGTAGTTTTAGCAGTTCAAAATGAGATCGCTAAGCATAAAAATTGTCGATTAGCTGAGCCTGGGGAGTTTACGAAGCTCGCTTTTCAAAATGGAAAGATTAATTTGTTAAAAGCAGAGAGCATAGCTGATTTAATCTCAGCTGAAACAGAAATTCAAAGATTACAAGCTGTAAAGATAATGAAAGGTAAATCTTCCGATAAATTTAATGAGCTGAGAGATAAATTATTAAAAATTTTATCATTTGTAGAGGCCAAAATAGATTTTCCTGAGGAAGATCTTCCAGAAGAAAATTTAAAAAAAATAAAACAAGATTCCTCAAATGTCTTGAGTGAGATTAATAAAATTTTAAATGATCAAAAGGTAGGAGAAATAATTCGCGAAGGTTTAAAAATTGCAATCGTAGGACCAACTAATGCGGGCAAATCCAGTTTATTAAATAATCTATCAAATAGGGAGGTTGCTATAGTTTCTGAAATTGCTGGTACCACTCGAGATGTTGTAGAAGCACATTTAAATATTGATGGTTACCCAGTCATTATTTCAGATACAGCAGGCATAAGAGATTCAAAAGATGAAATAGAAAAAAAAGGTATAAGGTTATCTCTAAAAAAAGCTGAAAATGCTGATTTAAAATTAGTAGTGGTTGATGCTAAAAACATTGATTTGAGCGGTTTTTTGAACGATTTGCTTAAAAATGATGCTATTTTAGTTGTTAATAAATCGGATCTACTAAAAGAAAAATTAGATCCTAAAATTCTTAAACTTAATCATGTTTTAATATCATTAAAAGATAATTTTAATATAGATGAGTTAATTTCTAAAATTAAAAACAGTCTAAAAGATAAATTCATAACTGAGGAAGATATTTTAATTACCAGAGAAAGACATCGACAACATTTAATACAATGCGTTGATCATTTAAAAAATTTTTTAGATAAAAATGATAAAAAAGATTTTGATAAAGCAGCTGAGGATTTGAGATTAGCAACTAGACATTTAGGCATGATTGTTGGAAAAGTTGATGTAGAGGAGATATTAGGTAGTATTTTCAACGATTTTTGTATAGGAAAATAATGTCTATTTTGCTGTATTTTTAGGCATTTTTTTACTATTTTCGTTGATAAATCTAGCTTATTTAACAATAAAAACTCAAATCTTGTAAATATCTCAATCGAATATAAATTTACATCATGAAAAAAGATTTATCTTTTGATGTAGTTGTGATTGGTGGAGGCCACGCTGGATGTGAGGCAGCAGCAGCTTCTGCACGACTAGGAATTAACACTGCGCTTTTCACTCATAATAAAAATACCATTGGTGAAATGTCATGTAATCCTGCTATTGGCGGATTGGGTAAAGGCCACTTAGTAAGAGAAATCGATGCTTTAGATGGGGTTATGGGAGAAGTAGCCGATAAATCTGGAATACAATTTAGATTATTAAATAGAAGTAGAGGTCCTGCAGTAAGGGGTCCTAGAACTCAATCAGACAGATCACTATATCGTCAATTTATGCAAGAAAAACTTGTAAACTATTGTAATTTAAGCATTTTTTCAGATCCTGTTATTAAGTTTATTTTTTCAAATAATGAAATAAGTGGGTTTTTAACTGCTAAAGGTAACAAAATAAGTTGTAACAAGTTAGTTTTAACAACCGGCACATTTTTAAATGGTTTGATACATATTGGTGATGAGAAGACGCCCGCCGGTCGATTTAATGAAAAACCAAGTACTCGTTTGAGTGAGCAGCTTGAGAAATATAATTTTAAAATAGGCAGATTAAAAACTGGGACACCTCCAAGGTTAGATGCAAGAACTATAAATTTTCAAAATTTAGAAAAACAATTTGCAGATGATGACCCTTACTTTTTTTCTTTCTTAACAAAAAAAAATGAAAACAAACAAGTCTCGTGTTCAATGACATATACTAATGAAAAGGTCCATAAGATCATCGAAAAAAATTTGTCAAAGAGTGCAATGTACTCAGGTAGTATACAAGGTGTGGGTCCAAGATATTGTCCTTCAATAGAAGACAAAATAGTAAAATTTTCTGATAAGACTAGACACCAGATATTTTTAGAGCCTGAAGGCCTTAATGACCATACAATTTACCCTAACGGTATATCAACATCTCTACCTGAGGTTGTTCAACATGAAATACTTAATAATATCAGTGGTTTAGAAAACGTTAAAGTAATTAGGCCAGGATATGCCATAGAATATGACTATATTGATCCTAGGGAACTGTTTTTGACATTAGAAACGAAAAAAATAAAAAATCTATATCTTGCTGGACAAATTAATGGAACCACGGGTTATGAAGAAGCTGCTGCTCAAGGTCTTGTAGCTGGGATTAATGCTGCACTTTCTATAAAAAACATGGAGCCCTTTATACTAGATCGTTCAGACGCTTATATTGGAGTAATGATCGATGATTTAGTTACTAAGGGTGTTGCTGAACCATATAGAATGTTTACTTCTAGAGCTGAGTATAGATTAAGTCTCAGATCTGATAATGCTGACTTAAGATTAACCCACAAAGGAATTAAGATAGGATTAATATCAGATTTAAGAAAAGAAATATTTGAAGATAAATTTGATAAATTAAGTAAAATTTCAATGCAAATGGCCAATTTGAATATTTCGCCATCAAAAGCAGATAAATTTGGTATAAAAATTGCTAAGGACGGGGTTTTTAGATCTGCTGAGGAAGTTTTAGCTCAAAAAGGTGTCAATATGAGCAAAATTCGAGAGATTTGGCCAGAAATCCTAAATAATGGTGCTAATATCGATGAGCAGATTGAAATTAATTCTCACTATAGAGGTTATTTAAAAAAACAAAAGGCAGATATTCTAGCTTTCAAAAGAGATGAGAATTTAACAATACCTGATAATATTGATTATGATCAATTTTCAGGTCTTTCTAACGAGGTTAAAGCCAAATTTAAGCAAATTAGGCCAAAAACTATGGGTCAGGCATTAAGAATAGATGGAATAACACCAGCTGCTGTATATATTTTGTTGTCACACGTCAAAAGAAAGTCTATTAAGCATATAGCTTAATGGATAACCTTTTTTTAAATTCTTACTCCAAAATTCCCAATCTAAATGTTTCACGTGAAACTTGTAATGACTTTGAATGCCTAATTTCAATGATTCTGGAAAAAAACAAAGAAATTAATATTATAAGTAAAAAAATACAGCAAAAAGACGATATTAGGGAAAGACACATTATTGATTCAGCGCAAATCATTGATTTTGTTAATTTAAATTATAATACAACCTATGATTTAGGTACCGGTGGAGGCATGCCAGGTCTAATTGTTGCTATAGCTATGAAAAAAATAAAAAATAGCATGAAAATTTATCTTTATGAAAAAAGTTATCATAAATGTCTTTTTTTAAAAGAAGTATCAAAAAAATTAAATTTGAACACAGAGGTAATTCAAAAAGATATTTTTACAGTTAGAAATGTTGAAACAGGAACAATAATGTCGAGAGCTTTTAAACCCATGCCAATAATTCTTGATTTGATAAATGATAATTTTAAAAAATTCGAAAATATAATTTTATTCATGGGGAGCAGTGGAAGAAAAATTCTTAACGACACACTTCAAAATTGGGACTTAGATTATGAAGAAAGAAAAAGTTTAACTAATGAGGACTCATTTATATTAAACATTAAAAAGATAAAAAAAAAAATTTCATGAAAATTATTTCGATCATAAATCAAAAGGGTGGAGTTGGCAAAACAACAACAGTAATTAATCTCGCATCAGCTTTATCACAACAAGGAAAAAAAATTTTAGTTATCGATTTAGATCCTCAAGGAAATGCCACAACAGGATTAGGACTGTCTAACACAGAACAATCGGATCAAACAATTTATGGAATTCTTAATGGTACGATGACGATTAATAATGTTATCAAAAATACTAAATTTGAAAGGCTGGATTTGATAACCTCAAATGTTGATTTGTCTGGACTTGAAGTTGAAACAGCTGGTGATAACGATAGAGCTTTTATTCTGAAAGCCAAATTAACCGCATATTTAAACGATTCTAGCGCATCTTATGATTATATACTGATTGATTGTCCACCATCTCTTAGCTTGCTGACTGTTATGGCATTAGTTTCATCTAATTCATTATTAGTACCATTACAAACAGAATTTTTTGCATTGGAAGGTTTAACTCAATTAATGAAAACGATTGAACGTATAAAAGTTAATCTTAATCCGGAATTAGAAATTCAAGGAATACTTTTAACGATGTATGATCGAAGAAATAAACTATCATCTCAAGTAGAACAAGAAGCAAGAGATTATTTTAAAGATAAAGTTTACCAGACAGTAATTCCACGTAACGTAAGACTGTCTGAAGCACCATCACACGGAGTTCCAGTTTTAGTGTATGATAAGAGCTGTCCTGGTAGTAAGTCATATTATAATTTTACAGACGAATTTATAGATCAAGAAAATAAAATAGGTAGTGCCGCTTAATGAATAAAATTAAAAAAGGATTAGGACGTGGATTATCTTCATTAATTGGAGAAACAAAAGTTGAGGCAAAAACCAATAAATTATCCTTAAGTGAAATTGTCCCTAATAAATATCAACCAAGAAAAAACTTTGATGAAGAAAACTTAGAGGATCTAACTAATTCAATTAAAGAACGAGGAGTAATCCAACCAATTATTGTAAGAAAATCAAATAAAGACGATTCTAAATACGAAATTATCGCTGGTGAAAGAAGATGGCTAGCTGCTAGGAAAGCAGGACTACATGATATTCCAGTAGTAATAACTGATGCCGATGATTTGAAATCCCTTGAGTTTGCAATAGTAGAAAATGTTCAAAGACATGATTTAAATCCATTGGAAGAGGCCCAAGGTTATAAAAGATTAATTGATGAATTTTCATATGACCAAGAAAAAGTCTCCAAATTTATTGGGAAAAGCAGAAGTTATATCACTAATACCCTGAGATTATTGAATTTACCTGATGAAGTATTAAAACTCATTGAGGAAAAAAAAATATCAGCTGGACATGCTAAAATCTTAGTTGGTCTTGAAAATGCGTTATTTTTAGCAAAAAAAATAATCGAAAAAAAGTTATCAGTTAGACAAACAGAAAACTTTGTTAAAATTTTTAAAAAGAAAAAAAATCCTTCAAGAAAAAGCTCTAAAGACTCAAATATTTTGTCTTTGGAGAGTGATGTTCGCGATAAAATAGGTATGAATGTTCATATTAATAATAGAAAAAATAATTCTGGGTCTGTCTCATTTGATTATAAAGATCTAGATCAATTAAATCGTTTGATTAAGGTTATTAAGCAAAACTATTAGTTTTTAACGGAAGTTTCTTGTAAAATAAAATTTAGTAAAATATTTATTGAATTTGTTGAATTTTTTTTGATCAGTAATTCAACCTCACATATTCTTACTATTAAATTTTTAATTCTTTGTTCAGTCCAAAATTTTAATTGATTTTTTATCATATCTTTGTCTTTCCAAAAAATAGGAGGTTTGTGTGATGAAATAGCTTTATCTATACTTTTAAAATCGTGTGCTGCAATTGAAAGAGAGAGTAGTTTTTTTGCTTTGATTAAAAACATTCTTACTATTTGAACACATTCATCTATTGAAAAATTATTTTCATTAAGAATTTCCGAGATTTTTTTTTCATTTTTAATTAAACAATTATCTATCAATTCAGATATACCATGATTTTCTGCAAGATTAGTGATTTTAAGAATATCATATTCGGTAATTTGTTTTTTATTTATAAAAAAGTTTTCAATTTTTTGAAGTTCATTTTTTAAACTTTCTCTATCATTCATTGATCTTTTAATGATCAGGTTAATATTTTGCCTTGAAATATTTATTTTTTTATCTTTACAAAAATTTATTACAAGATTTATTAATGTTTGCTCAGTATCTTTATAGAAAGGTATACAAACTAACTCTTTATTTTTTTCAAATAATGACCTTAACTTAGATTTTTTCTCTAAAATATTTGAAGTAAGAACGATATTAATATCGTCAAAATTTCTTAGAATTATATCTTCAATTAAATTTTTAATTTTGTCTGTAGATCTATTTATTATAATTAGTTTTTTTTCATTAAAAAAAGATTTTGTTTGTAACTTTTCATATACTAAATCTTTGTTTTTAATAACTTCTATTTCATCATATATGAAAATTTCATCTTTAAAATTTTTTTTAAATACATTTATAATAAAATCATTTATTTGACCCTGATTTTCGCCGTATAAGAGGTGTATTTTTTGATCAATTAAATTGATTTTTTTTTCTTCAAAGGATTTTAGGATCATTCTAATTTAAAAATATTTTTATATCTCTTGATATTGAATTTATTAAATTTGTGTCAACATCGTCTTGGAATTTCTTTAATTCAAATTTGTTACTTAAATTACTATAGTTAAAATTTTTTGAAAATGATCTTGTTTTAACAGTTTTTTTATTCTTAATTAATTCAACAACAATTGTAATTGTTGTTTTATATTTTGTAACATTACCTGATTTATCCTTAGCTATTGGGTCAATTATTTTATTTGAATTTAACTTCAATTCATATCCAAGTTTATCTTCAGTCTCTTTTAGATTTATTTTTTTAAATATTGTTCGATTAATTTTAGTGTCCCCAGAGAAAGTTTTTTTGGAAATCTTAATATTACTTTCTGAAAAATTTTTGTTTAATGGCTCATATCCACAAGCAGATATTAATATTAAAAATATAATTAGAAGATAGTTATTTTTTTTTATCATACAATAAAATTGATTAGTTTATCTTTTATATAAATCGTTTTTCTTATTTGTTTTCCATCTAAAAATTTTTGTAAACTTTTAATTTTTTTTGTTTCATTTATCAGTTCATTTTCAGAAAAACTTTTAGAGCTCGACAATACTTCCCTCTTTTTTCCATTTATTTGTATTACTATTTTATGGAGATCTTTCTCAAGAAATTTATTT
>CACGBP010000005.1 GCA_902571375.1 uncultured Pelagibacteraceae bacterium | reverse complement strand
TTTTTATTTTAAATCTCTTATAAATTATATAATTCAATTTCTCCCAAAACAAAACCGTCAAAAAAATAATTATTGCTGGAATAATAAATTTAATCATTTTTATATTCTAATTGTTTTTATCACCTACATAAACAGATACGCCACGAGTGTTTATATCTACATCGAATTTTTTATGTAATGGAGGAAAGGCTCTTTGAGAACAGTCCAATCTATCACATGTCCTACATGACACACCAATAGGTATTTCGGTTGATTTATCATTTACATTAGTATTTTCTGTATATACAAAATCTTTTGCATATTTTGCATCACAACCAAGACCAATTGACAAAATACTCTTTGTTCTTCCAAATCTTCCTATTCCCTTTTCAACTGTTCTTGCAATACAAACATATTTTTCACCATTAGTCATTTTACTTACTGCACTTTGAATAACACCAGGTCTCGTAAAAGCTGAATAAACATTCCACCTTGGACACGCCCCTCCATATCTTGGAATTTCTATTCCAGATAATGAAAACCTTTTTGAAATATTTCCCGCCATATCTACTCTTAGAAAATGAAAGGGTATGCCTGGTAATTTTGGATCTTGTAAACAAGTAACTCTATGAGCAACTTGTTCAAACGATGTTGCAAAAGTATTTTGTAATAATTCTAAATCATATTTTAATTTTTTACATTCCGAATGAAAAAGTTTATAGGGCATCAATATTGCTGCTCCACAATAATTAAGTAAAGCAACTTTTGATAATTTCTTTGACTCTTCTGATGGAAAAGAAAATTTAGATAAATATTCTTCTATCTCTTTACTTGCCCCTTCTTGAGCTATTTGTGCAGCAGCATGGAGTTTCTTTGTTTCTAATGAGCTGTAATCACTTAATAATAATTCTTTTTTATTTTTTATATAAATTTTTGAAAAGGGTTTATTTTCCTCAGGAATTACATCTTTAACTGTAATTCCGTATTCTGATTTTAAGTAATCACATAAAGCTATATATCTTGTACGATTATTTTTTTGCACCTTTTCAAAAACTTTATTTGCAAAATCCTCTAATTTTGGAAAATAATTTTTATTATCTTGAAGAAAATCTGATATTACTTCACCTGGAAATGAATTTTTCCTGTTATCAACAATTTTTCCGGATAATTTTTCAATTTTATTGATCAGTTCATGATCTTTCTTTTTTAAAATATCACCCAATCTTACTATTGCTTTTCCGATCTTGGGATTAGTGCTCACTAAGTCTTTAACTTCTGGTCCTAAAATATCTAGATCTTCAAATAATCTGTCGTCTAAAATTTCAGATAAAGTATTCTCTAAATTTACATCTGTTTTTGAAGTTAATTGTGAAAGCTCAATATTTAGTTTTTCACATATCTTTAAAAGTAAATCTCCATCAATTTTTCTTTTGCCACCCTCAATCAGGTTTAAATAACTCGGTGAAATATTCAAATCTTCTGCAAGCTTATTAGCTTGAAGCCCTAATTGTCTTCTAAAAGCCTTTATTTTTGGACCAATTTTTAAATCTAATTGACTCATATTTTCTATTTGTAAATTTTGTAAATTAATTTTTACAAAAATTTTCCTTAATTTACAACGTTTTTTTACTTTTTAATAGATTTTGTAAATATTGTAAATTATAAAATTTACATGGACGAAAAATTAAAAAACAACGAAAATGAGGCTCAAATCATAAGACATGAAGATCTAGCCAAGCATAATAATAGAGGGATCTATATGAGGGATGATCATTGTGATTGGGGTTCAAGTGGAATGAAAGATCTAGTTGAGACCCTAAACGACTCAAACTAATTCTTCTTCGTTCAACTTAATTCGTTTTCTAAAAATTAAAAAAAAGGTAAAAATGAGTGCGGAAAATATCTCATACGACTTAAAAAGATTTGCTGGAATAAAAAGAGATTATACTCCAGAGGATGTTGAGAGATTAAGAGGTTCAATTAAAATTGAGTATTCTTTATGCAAACATCAATCAAAGAAATTATGGAATTTATTAAACACAGAACCTTATGTTAATACACTTGGTTCTTTATCAGGAAATCATGCAGTTCAACATGCTAAAGCAGGATTAAAAGCAATTTATCTAAGTGGGTGGCAGGTAGCTGCAGATGCAAATAGTGCTGGTGAAATGTACCCAGATCAATCTTTGTATCCTTATGATAGTGCACCAAAATTAGTTGAATCTATGAATAACGCATTGATTAGAGCAGATCAAATTCAACATATGGAAATAATAGATGGGGACATGAAAAAAGAAAGTAAAGTAGATTACATGTTACCAATTATTGCAGATGGTGAAGCAGGTTTTGGAGGTCCGTTAAATGTTTTTGAACTTGCAAAAAAATTTATTAAAGCTGGTGCAGCTGGTGTTCATTTCGAAGATCAATTAGCTAGTGAAAAAAAATGTGGTCATATGGGAGGAAAAGTTCTTGTTCCAACGGGAACTATGATTAAAAATTTAAAAGCTGCAAGATTAGCTGCAGATATAGCTGATGTTCCATTAATTATATTAGCAAGGACTGATGCTAATGCTGCAAAACTAATAACTAATGATCATGATGAAAATGATAAACCATTTTTAACTGGTGAAAGATCTCCTGAGGGATTTTATTATGTTAAAGCAGGTATTGAACAAGCAATATCTAGAGGACTGGCTTATGCACCATATTCAGACTTAATTTGGTGTGAAACAGCAACACCTAATTTAGAAGAAGCTAAAAAATTTGCTGATGCTATTCATGAAAAATTTCCAGGAAAACTTTTAGCATACAATTGCTCGCCTTCTTTTAATTGGAAAAAACATTTAGCAGATGATGAAATTGCTTCTTTCCAAAAAGAAATAAGTAAAATGGGATATAAATTTCAGTTTATAACTCTTGCAGGTTTTCATACTCAAAACATTGCTATTTTTGAATTAGCAGAAAAATATAAAAAAGAAGGAATGACTGCTTATTCAAGAATTCAACAACAAGAATTTGCTCGTGAAAAAGATGGTTACACTAGTGTAAAACATCAAAGAGAAGTTGGTACTTCTTATTTTGATGCTGTTTCTAATACAATAAGTAGTGGAAAAAGCTCAACAACGGCAATGGATGGCTCTACAGAGTCCGAACAATTCTAATAAAACAATTCCTCTTGTGTATTAGTAGTTTTAACTGGCCCAAAAATGGGTCAGTTAAGATTTTATATTGTAACCTTTTTTCAAAAGCACTGTAACAACAGTTACACAAATCAATAAAAAAGAAATCATCGTTCCAATACTTATCCAAATATTAAAATCAGAAACACCATAAAAAGAAAATCTTAATCCATTAATCAAGTAAACAACTGGATTAAAATAAGTAACTGCTTGCCAGAAAGGTGGGAGCATCTCTAATGAATATAAACTACCTCCTAGAAATACCATTGGTGTTATAAATAAAGTTGGAATGATTGACATTTGTTCAAAATCAGAACTCATCAATCCTATTAAGAAACCAAATAATGCAAAAGTAAATGCCACTAAAATAAGTAAAAAAATCATCAATAAAGGGTACTTAACTTGAACATCCACAAAAAATAATGAGGTTATAAATATCACAATGCTTACAATTAATGTTTTTGTTGCTCCTGCTCCAACAAAAGCGAGAACTACCTCAAAAGTTGAAATTGGTGCTGCAAGTATTTCATAAATTGTTCCGTTAAATTTTGGGAAAAAAATCCCAAACGATGTATTACTAATTGATTGGGTTAACAGAGTTAACATCAATAAACCTGGGACAATATAAGATCCATAACTTATACCATCTATCTTTTCCACATAGCCTCCAATAACAGAACCAAAAACAATAAAATAAAGTGAAGTTGTTAATACAGGAGATAATAAAGATTGAGTCAATGTTCTTCTAAACCTATCCATTTCATGAAAATAAATTGCTTTTAATGCTAAATGATTAATTTTCATTTTTTTCCTTTACCAAACTTACAAAAATTTTTTCTAATGTGCTTTGCTCTGTTTTTAAGTCTTTTAATTTTAAACCTGCATCTTTTAAATCTTGTAATAAATTTGTAATACCTGTTTGCTTGGCTTGAACATTATAGGTATAATCTAAGCTCATTTTATTTGCACCTAATGATAAATTGTATTTGCTAAGTGATGAAGGAATTTCATTTATATTTTCCTGTAATTCTACTGTTAATTTTTTATGTCCCATTTTCTTTAATAATTCTTTTGTATCATCAACTACAATAATCTCTCCTTGATTTATTACACCAACACGATCAGCAATTGCTTCTGCTTCCTCAATGTAATGTGTTGTTAGAATAATAGTTACACCAGTCTTTCTCAAATTTTCTACTATTTTCCACATATCTTTTCTTAACTCAACATCTACACCTGCTGTGGGTTCATCTAAAAATAAAATTGAAGGTTCGTGTGACAAAGCTTTTGCAATTAAAACTCTTCTTTTCATTCCACCTGATAATTGTCTCAGTCTAAGATCTTTTTTATCCCAAAGACTTAATTGTTTTAAAATATTTTCTATGTGGCTAGGGCTTGGTTTTTTTCCATAAAGACCTCTAGAATAAGATACATTATTAAATACTGTTTCAAATTGTTCCAAAGTTAATTCCTGAGGCACCAATCCTATTTTAGATCTGGTTTCTCTATAATCATTAATAATGTCAAAATTATCAACCTTTACATCCCCTGAAGTTGGATTTACTATCCCACAAATAATACTTATCAAAGTAGTCTTGCCTGCCCCATTAGGACCAAGCATGGCAAAAATTTCACCTTTCTTAATACTTAGATTAATATTTTTTAAGGCATTGAAACCGTTATCATAAACTTTTGATAGGTTATTTATTACTATTTGATTATCTGTCATTAGAACAGATATATAGCTATTAATTTTATTTATACAATTAACTTAAATTACAACTTTTTAGCTTTAATAACGATAAATGGTAGAAAAGTTGCCACAACAAAAGATAAGAACAATAACGATTGAGACACAAAAGGTGTGAATGTTTCTTGAGGTAATAAAATTCCTACTAAAAAACTTTTTGAAAAGTCTGGAGTTGGAAACATTAAAAAACCTCCAATAAGACCTATGGTAATTGAAGTATAAGCAATTTTTTCTGAAATACTCTTATCATAAAAACTGTAAAAAACAGTTATAACAAAAGCACAACAAAATAAATCTGCTAATAAAAATAAATACAAAATATCAAAACCCTTTGATGCAATAATAAAAGAAAGTACTGATAAAAATATTATTAAATATTTAGAAAAAATTAAATAATTTGTTTTCCTTTTAAAATTAAATGTCGCTTTACCATCTACAACAATCAAACTTGAGATTGCATTTATCAAAGTATCAACAGTTGAAATAGTTAATGCTAATCCTAGTGTAATTATGAAGAGTGATAAAAAAACAGTTTGCTCTCTAAGGATTAATGAAAAAAAACCAAGATCAGGTCTAATATTTGGATCAATTGAAAAAGCAACCATTCCAGAAAAACCCATATAAAAAACGATAGGAATAATAATAAAAAATGAGATAATTAGACTTTGTTTTAAAGTTTTAAAATTCTTTGCAGCATAAACACGCTGCCAATTTCCCTGATGAAATAGATTTGTTGCTGCAACTGCAATAAAAAATGTTAAACCAGCAGTATAACTTGGTACATAAGATCTACTTAGTAGATGAGGATTTTTTTCATTTATAAAATCAAAGGAAAATTCAGAACCTGTGAATGAATTGATATAATAGAATGAAATAAATAACAAAATTCCAATTACAACCATTTGAATATTGTCAGTAAATATTGAAGCTCTTAGTCCCCCATACAAAGTATAAATAAGTGTAAACAACAATACTATGAATGCAGTTATCCAAAGCTCGGTACCTGATATATAGTTAATTAAAACTGCTACAGCGGTTACCTCAGCACATAGGAAAATAAACATATAAAAAATAGTCATTAGTAGAATAAGTTTGAATAAACTTTTTCCAAATTTTTTTCTCATAAACTCAATTAAAGAAGATCCTTTTGGAAATTCTTTTCTTATTTTTTTTCCTAAATAAATAAGAAAAAACATTGGAAATGCCGTACCTAAAGAATAACCAATTATAGCACCTATACCTCCCCATGTTGATGCAGAGGCAGGTCCAAATAAAATCCACGCTCCTAACGCTGATGCAGTTAAACTAGTAGTTAATGAAAATAATCCAATATTTCTATTGGCAGTTAGATAATTGTTGAGCCCTTGATTTTTTTTTGAATGATATATGCCTAAAATAGTAAATATAAAACTAATTACAATTACTAGTGTGAGTGAGGTTGATTGACTTATAAAATATGTGTTATTCATTTTTCCCTTTCTGAATTACCGGACAGGTTCTTAGGGTTTAATCTCAGTCTGTTAAGACACCCCTTAAATTAAAATTACACTTTATTATCCATAATTTCAATCATACATTTGGTTGCGTACTCTCTCCATTCAGAGGAATTTTTTCCCTTTAGACTATTGAGGTGATCTCGATTACTTTGAATATCGTCTTTATGCTTAATCTTATCTTTTTCTTCTAAATTGGCTTCCATTTTATTTAAGTTGGTCTCCATTGCATTAATCCAACTATTACCTAGCTCAACGCACTTCTTATCGTCTTTTTCGTCACAAATTTGTTTGAAAAAATTAAAAATCACATCATCAGTCTTAACTGAATTACTCATTGACGAAATTATTTGCTAAAACAATTGTTAACAAGGATTGCCATCAAGATCCAAATTACAAATACTTCACCATTAGTAAAAGAATAATCTGCACCAGCGAAGCCTGCAATAAAATTTATTGCGTAAATTATAATTGTAGAAACTACTAGACTGATAATAAGGTTAATTAAACCAGTGATATATCTCATAATTAAACTTTATCTTTATTTTTATTTAATGCAAATTAATATTTCTATTTTTAGGTGAAGTTTTTTTTGATGTGCGGATATTATAAAACAGTCAGGTTGTATTCAAGAAATATATTTTCATAAAATTAAAATAAACTTGTTGAATACAACCTTTTCAAATTTTATCTTTTAATTAAGGAGGTAGTTTTAATGAATCAAATGCCACCTGACACTTAGCTGGGTAGCTTTATATTTCATAAAAACATAAACGAAAAAATTAAAGTCCATTCGGACTTAAATGCCAAAAAGGCGACTTAAGGGAGCTCTTTTGGTTGGAGAGCCAAAGAGCGAACCCTTAAGTAATTATTTTACTTATTCAAAATAAGGCAAATTAATCTGTCATTAAAATTTAATATTTTTCGATAATTTAAATCAATTTCATCAATACCCTTCAAAATTTGATTATTGCTCATACTTAATAATGTTGAGATATATCTATTTTTAATCATTTCCATGTATTTCTTAGTTGATATTATTACTTTGAAAGAAAATTTCTTTTTTTTAATATTTGGATAAATTTTCGATAGAATTGTTATTATTTTTTTATCACGATTTAATGAGGTTTTAAGTCTTTTTTTCATTAAAAAAAAAGTCGGTATCTCATTTTTTGAAGTTTCTAAAGAGAATATCAAAATTTTTCCTCCTTTTTTAAGCTTTGATTTGCATAAAGAAATTAACTTCTTTATTTCCATAAAATTCAACAAATGAATTGTTTGTTTTATTAGAATTAAATCAAATTTTTTATTATTATTTTTTAAATATTTGATTGCATCTATCTTTTTAAAATTAATTCTTTTATCTCTATCTTTATGAATTTCTATATCAATGCCTATAGGTTTAATCTTTAATCTTAGTTTTGAGTATAAAAATCCTAATATTTTACCTCTCCCACAACCAATATCTAAAATTTGAGAGTCTCTATTTAATCTTATTTGTTTTAATAAAAAATTATTAAAGGATTTGATATATTTTTTGGATGAAAGCCAAGTTTTGTTATCCCAATTTTTTAATGACACGCAATTCCAAATTTCTTAAGTCTCCAATAATTGTAAGGCCAAGGAGTTAAAAAACCAACTAAAAGCATAATTGGTATAACCCACCAAGTTAAAATAGCCCCACCAGTAAAAAAATAATCAGTTAAGTTCATCGCAATTTCCATGCTTATCATTGATATAAAGCTCATTCCCATTGCTGTCTTGAAAGCTTTTGAAAAATCTAGATTTTGTTTCATTAAAACTACTGTTTCTAAAATAATACTAGTAATTAAACCATTGATAATGGCTAGTACCATTATTCCTAAAACTGGAAATGGAATGAGAGTTAACTGAAAAAACAAAATCGTTCCAAAGTCACCTATTGCACATCCAAGTAAACACCAGCCAGTATTTTTGGCACTTCTTTTCCATGTGTGTTTGCAAGACCAATTAAAATTGGTAGCAGCAGTGTTGTCCATTTGATTATTTTATATTAACTTTTGCTATCATTCCAGCTTGATAATGACCAGGAACATTACAAGCTACTTCGATGTTAACTGCATTATCAAATTTCCAAATGATATCTCCTTTTTGTTTCGGTTCTAACAAAACACTGTTACTGTGTGAATGATCCATAGACTTATCCATTTTTGCCATCTTCTTCATTTTTTCTTTATCAATAGAGAAGGCTAAAAGAATTCCATTCTCAGCCATTTTTACCATCTCCGGCTGATGCTTCATGTGCATCATTTTGTTTGCAATATTAAATTCATGAACAAGCATACCTGCATTTTCAACTTCAAACTTGATTGTTTCACCTTCTTTAATCTGAAATGAACTTGGTTCGTAATAATTATCATACATAACAACTTTTATAACTCTTGTTACATCAGTTTCATCACCTTTTGAACCAATTTTCATATTCTTATCTGCATAAGCTACTGAATTTAAAAATAGGATTGTGAATAAAATTGTGATTATTTTCATAATAATAACTTAATATTAATTTAAGTTTTAACAATGGGTCAATTTGTGCTTATATGTTATTATTAAGTTATGATTTTTAAACAATTGTTTGATTCTAAATCCTCAACCTATACTTATTTAATTTCGTCTGGTAATGGAAGAGAGGGCTTAATAATTGATCCAGTTTTGGAAAATGTAAATGAATATATTGATGTTCTTAAAGAATTAAATTTAAAATTGGTTAAAGTAATTGATACTCATATCCATGCTGATCATGTGACTGGTGCCTCTAAACTAAAAGATATTACAAAATGTTCAACAATCATGGGTGCTCATACCCCAGCAGAGTCAGTGGAAATAAAAGTAAAAGATGATGAGTATATAGATTTAGACAATCTTAAAATTAGAGCCATGTATACACCCGGTCATACATCGGATAGTTATAGTTTTTTAATGAACAATCACCTCTTTTCAGGAGATACATTATTAATTAATGGAACTGGTAGAACTGATTTTCAAAATGGTAATGCTAAAGATGCTTATAATTCAATATTTAATAAACTTTTAAAATTACCTGAGGAAACCCTTTTATATCCTGCACATGATTATAAAGGTGAAAAATTTAGCACTATTGGAAAAGAAAAGAAACAAAATCCAAGATTACAAGTTAAGAGTGTTGATGAATATATTGATATTATGAATAATTTAGATTTAAAAAAACCAGCTGAACTTGAGTCTAATGTGTCTAGAAATATAAAATTAGGGGCTTAAATCTAAATTGAAGACTGAATAGCTTTATAGATTAAATCTTTACTTGTTTCACCAATACTTCTGTAAACTAACTTTTTGTCTTTAAAAATTAAAAGTGTAGTTTGATACTGTACATCAAACAATTTTGCTATTTCTTTATTTGTAACATCAAACGCAAAATATTCTATGTTATCAAAATCATTTTTAGCTTTATCTAAAACTTTCATTTGACTGGCACAAGATGTGCAATATTTAATCCAAGAACTAACTATTACAACTTTGCCCTCTGCTTGGGCTTTATCGAATAATTCTTTTTTGAAAGTTGTTTCTTTTGTAAACCCACCTGAACTAAATGATAAAACTAAAAATATATATATAAAAAATTTTTTCATAATTTTTTATACTACAAAAATTAAAAACCAATAAGAAGCTAATCCTGAAAATATTGTCGCAATTATACTTCTCGAGAAAATTCCAATCAATGTTGCAATTAATGCTGCCAAAATTTTTGGATTATCCTCAATTAAAATTGATCCAGAGCTATCAAGGAAAATAGCTGGAAAAATAATAGCTGGAAATATTGCTGATGGCACATAAGACAAAACCTGTCTAACTCTATCATTAAACATTTCCTTTTTAATTAATGCTATCATTGAAAATCTCGTAAGATAGGTAATCAAACCACAATATATTATTAAAGCCCAATTACTCATTTGTTTTAACCATTTTTGTTAGTATCATAGCTACTAATAAACCTGTTAGGCCAGCTACTATTGCGTAGGCTTTGAAAGGAATATAATTATAACCAACTGTAGCCACCAATCCTGAAACAATTATCACAATTACATTTATTAATTTTCTAAAGTCATTAACTAGGAGTGCTAAAAATGTTAAAGGAACAGCAAAACTTAAACCAAGTTTTTCTGGTATTGCTGCACCTAGTATAATTCCTAAAAAAGTAGTTGATTGCCAAATTACCCAACAAGTAGCACCAGCACCAACTAAATGAAAATATCTATTTTTATCTTTATTTTTTTTTAAATACTCATTTGATATTGCGTATGCCTGATCTATTAAAAAATATGAAATAATAATTTTCCAAATTAATCTTAAATCTGACAAATGTTCAGATACAACAGCTCCATAAAGTAAATGACGTGAGTTAACAGCACCAACTGAGCTAATAATTACCAAAGATGATGCACCTCCAGAAAATAATTGTAAAAGAACTATCTGAGAAGCCCCACCAAAAACTATTAACGACATTCCCATTGTTTCTAATGGACTAAACCCAACATCAATTGCAAGAACCCCAAAAATAAGACCAAAGGGGACTACTGGGATCATTAATGGACTAACATCAAGTATCCCTTTTAAAAAAACTTTTAGATTACTTTTCATTTTCTAAAATGTTTTTATTAGAAGCAAACTATATGATCAATATGAATAGGTCTTTTGATACCAAATTTTTCATCAACCTCATGTTGATGAATATGATGGGAATGTACAAATACTGGTATTTTGGTATTACTTGGTGTTTTAAGGGTATAAATAAAGTTAGTCCCCCTAAATTTCCTATCTACCACCTCTAGTTTTAAATTACTTTTATCATCATGTTCAAGATCTTCTGGTTGAAGTAGTAATTGTACGTTTGCACCTTTTGGATATTCTTTTATAAAATTACCCTCAATAGTTCCTAAATCCCAATTTTCTAGTGTGTTTTTACCTGTAACTTTAGCTGGAATTAAAATTCCCCTATTTAAAAAGTTAACGACCTCAATTGAATTTGGGAAATGATAAACTTTATAGGGATCATCAAATTGTTTAAGTTGTTGATTTAAAATTATTCCACATTTATTTCCCAAATAAAATGCCTCATACGAGTCATGTGTAACTATAATTGTTGTAATTTTTAATTGATTTAAAATTTTTTTAAGTCTTACTTGAATTTCTTCTTTAAAACTTTGATCAACATTTGATAGAGGCTCGTCTAATAACAAAAGATCTGGCTGCGTTATAAGAGATCTTGCAAGTGATGCACGTTGAGCCTCACCAGCACTTATTTCATGAGGGTATTTACTTAATATGTGAAAAATATCTAATAAATCAACTATTTCTTTTAAGGTTATTTTCTTTCCATTTTTTTCTTTATTTCTCTCTGCACCTAATAATATATTTTTTTCAACAGTATAATGTGGAAATAAACTGTTGTCTTGAAAAGCAAGTGATACATTTCTGTTTTCAGGTTCTATGTTTATTTTTTCAGATGATATTAACTTACCATTAAGTTTAATTGATCCTTTGTTGATTTTTTCCAATCCAGCAATAGTTCTTAATATTGTAGTTTTTCCGATTCCAGAAGGTCCTAAAAGACATATTACGTCTCCTTCATTTTCTATTGAAAAAGAGACATCTTTAACCTTAGTTTTACCACTAACATTAAAATCAACATCTTTAATTTCAAAAAAATTTTTACTCATTTTGATCTCTTAAAATATATTTAGATGTAACAATTATAAAAGAAGTTGCAATCAAAATTAAAAATAATGATGGAACTGCTGCTGCCTCTAATAAATCCTCTGACGCAGAAATGTAAGCTGTAGTAGCAAAAGTTTCAAAATTAAAAGGTCTTAAGATCAAAGTTATAGGAAGCTCTCTTATAATTTCTAATGAAATCAATATAAAAACAAACAATAATGAATTTCTCAAAAAAGGAATATGAATATTCATAAATGTTTTTCTTTTTGAATATCCAAGTAAATAAGAACTTTCATCCACAGATATATTGATTTTTTCATATCCTGATTTAATTCCATTAAAAGCTAAAGAGTAAAATCTAATAAAATAAACAATAACCAATCCAAATATTGAACCTATAAAAACTTTTTTTATTGATAAGAAACCAAAGGTTTTTATCACACTCTCATCAATCCAAGCAATAAAAGTAATAAAGGCAACTGCCAAAATTACACCTGGAATTGCATAGCCTGAGATTGATAAAGTTGATAAAACATTTAAAGTTTTATCTTTATTAACTCTATTTCCATAATTCGAAATAAGAGCAAATATTATTAAAACCAGACTAGATAAAACAACCAAATAAAGTGTATTAATTAGAAGATTAATTATTTGTAAATCAAACAGGTTTTCTGGAAATTTTATTGTCCAATACATCATTTGACTTAGTGGAAACAAAAAACTTAAGAAAAAGACTAAAAAGCAAAACGTGAAAGCCATTAAAGATTTTCTTCCTGAAAGTTTAATTTTTTGTTTTTGTTTAAATCCACCTCTAGAATTCATGTGATATTTAGCTCTTTTTCTAGAAAGATTTTCTAAAATAAAAAGAGCAAATATGAATAAAAGCAAATAAAAGGATAATTGGTTAGCAAAAGCTAAATCATCAAATGCTATCCATGAGTTGTAAATTCCTGTAGTTAAGGTGTTTATTGAGAAGAAATCAACTGCTCCAAATTCTGCAAGTGTTTCCATAGCCACTAAAGACAAACCTGCAACTATTGCTGGTCGTGCAGCAGGTAAAACAATAGAATATAAAGTTTTAAATTTTGAAAAACCTAAATTTTTTCCTAAATCAATTAAATTTTGTGGTTGATATAAAAAAGATGCTCTAGCTAAAATATATACATACGCATATAAAGAAAAAGAAATAGAAAGAATTACTCCAAATAATCCATCAAACTTTGGAATGTTTTGATTGTAATCAGCTTCACCAAATAAATTTTTTAAAATAGTGTAAGCAGTTCCATAATTTTCAAAAAAAGCAGTTAATGAATAGGCATAAATATAAGGAGGAACTGCAAAAGAAAGTATCAATGCCCATTTAAAAAAATTACTAAATGGAAATTCAAAAAAAGATACCAAGTATGCAGATCCAGTACCTATTAAAAAAGTTAATATTAATACACTTAGTAATAAAATTAATGAATTTAATATATACTCTAGTAAAAAAGTATCTTTTAAAACTTGATAATAATTTGAAGTATTTTCAAAAAAACTTGAAAAGACTGTCAAAATTGGAATTATAACAAAAAAAGAAATTAAAATAGAAGATATATACCAAAAATTTATTCTCATAATTTATAATCCGCCTTATAAAAATGAAAAAGTATTTGTGTCTACGCTAGGAGGAAGGAGACATCTTGCCTAATAAGCGTAGACACTCAGAAAAATTAAAAATTAAATACTTTTAGGATATGCGGAACCTCCTTAGTTTCAATTTTTGAAAGTTTTCTGTCATTTATTCTTTTATTGATTTTTTTACACTCTAAAAGACATGGGGAACATGCTTTAGAAGATTTATTTAAATCAATATTAGACATAAATTTCTTTTTTGCTTTCACAGTTTTATTTCCACCCTGCAGCTGTCATTACCTCTACTGCAGCAGCTTGATTTTTTCCATAAGATGATAGTTTAGTTTTCATATCTTGTTTGAAATCTAATCCTAAATTATTTACAACTAATGGACTTGGTGAAACACCATCAATCATTGGAAACTCAAAAGTATTGTTTGTAAAATGCTCTTGAGACTCTGGAGTTAATAAAAACTCTACAAGCTTAATAGCATTAGCTTTATTAGGCGCACCTTTTACTAAAGCTGCACAACTAACATTCATATGCGTTCCTCTATCATTTTGATTAGGGAAGAAAGCTTTAACTTTTTTAGCAGCTTCTTGTTGTTCTGCACCTTTTTTACCAGACAACATAAGTGCTAAGTAATAAGTGTTAGCAACAGCAATATCAGCTTCACCAGCTGCTACCGCCATGATTTGAGCCCTGTCATTACCTGTTGGTGTTCTTGCCATGTTAGCAACAACCCCTTCAGCCCATGCAGCTGTTGCAGCTTTTCCATTATTTTTAATCAATGATGCTACAAGAGATTTATTATATATGTTGCTAGATTTTCTAATTACTAATCTACCTTTCCATTTAGGATCTGCTAGACCTTCGTAAGTCATTCCAGATAATTCAGCACCTGTAACTCTTTCAGGTGAATAATAAATTATTCTTGCTCTTTTCGCTATTCCAACCCACTTGCTAGTTCTAAAGCTTGCAGGAACAGCTTCTTTGATAGCTTTAGATGATAAACCACCTTGAAGCGCACCTTTAGAATCCATAGCACCACATCTTCCAGCGTCTGCAGTTATATAAAGATCAGCGGAAGAATCTGCACCCTCACTAAGAATTCTTTTCTCTAAAGCACCTGATTTTCCATTTATCAAATTAACTTTAATACCAGTCATATTTGTAAACTTAGAATAAAGCTCTCCATCAGCTTTATAGTGTCTTGCATTAAAAATATTGACTTCATCTGCAACAACAAAAGTTGATACAAATAGAGACGTAATTAATGCAAAAATTGATATTTTTCTCATTTATCTCTCCATTTTCTACCGCATAATTGTTTGAGAATGATAATTATTCTCAATGATAATAATTATCAATCGCAAGAATGTCGCACCCTTTAGTTGAATTTAGGAAGAAATCAGGCTTTCCAGTCGCCTATTTTGCTGAATAAAAAGTTTCTAAAAGCTTGAACTCTAGCAGTATTTTTAAGTGATTGAGGATAAACAAAGTGAGCTTCTGTAATTGGCCCCTCTGATTTTGGCAAAACTTTTATTACATTTGTTGAACTGCTTACTAAATACTCAGGCAATGCTGCTAAACCTACTCCAGTTTCTACAGCTAACAAAAGGCCCATAACACTATTTACTTTCATTATAGGTTTTCGCTTTTTACCATCATGCATTCCTAATTTTAATGCCCAATCAGGATTATAAACTGGTGATGGAGCACCTTTTCCAAAAGAAATAAATCTATGCTTATTTAAATCACCTATAGTTTTGGGCATACCAAATTTTTCTAAGTATTTATTTGATCCATAAATGTAATATTTCAAATCTATAAGTTTTTTTTGAATATAATTAAGTTGTTTAGGCCTTCTCATAAAAATACCAATATCAGCTTGTCTTGTACTCAAATCTAACTCTTTATCTTCAAAAATAAGCTCAATTTCAACCTCTGGATTCAGCCGCATAAATTCTTCAATTCTTGGTGTTAGCCAGTGTGTTCCAAAGCTTCTAACTGTTGTAATCGTTAGTTTTCCAGTTGGTTTGTTTTTTTGATCACCTAAAGACGTTTCAACTTCTTTTAATTTACTAATTACTTCATGTGCAGTTTTAAATACATACTCTCCATTTTCAGTAAGAGTTAAGCCTCTTGCGTGTCTTTCAAATAATTGAACTTTTAAATCTTGTTCAAGGGACTGTATTTGTCTGCTAATTGCAGATTGACTAAGATTTAAATTAATTGTTGCATTAGTAAAACTTCCTGCTTCAGCAACTGCATGAAATATCTTTAATTTATCCCAGTCCATTATTTATTCAAATCAACTAAAACTCGTCCTGAAATTTCACCCTTCAATATCTTAGGATAAGTTTCAATTAATTCCTCTAAGCTTACTGTTTGAATTGATTTTTCCAACAAACTAAAATCAACTAAGTTTGCTGCTTCTCCCCAAATAAAATCTCTTCTTTTTATGCTACAGTTGGCAGAATCCATACCCCAAAGTTTAATTCCTCTAAGCATAAAAGGTATTACATTTGTATTTAACTCATTAGTATTAGCATTTCCACATACAGAAATAATTCCATTCGGATTTGTTTGTACAATTGCATTAGCTAATATTTTTCCACCAACAGTATCTACAACTCCATCCCATAAACCTTTGTCGATTAGTCTTGGGTCTTTGTCAAATTCGCTACGATTTACAACATTTTTTGCACCTAATGATTTTAAATATTCTGCTTTTGAGTCTTTTCCAGTTACTGCAGTTACATTGTAGCCCATTTTGTTTAATACAATTACAGCAACACTGCCAACACCCCCAGTAGCACCTGTTACTAAAACATCTTTTACTTTTTCACCTAATAATATTTCTTCTCTAGCTTTAATTGCAAATGCTGCCATTAAAGAAGTAAAGCCAGCCGTTCCTAAAATCATAGCTTGCTTGCTTGTTAAGTTTTTCGGTCTCTTAACTAAAAAATCGCCATTTACTTTTGCGATTTGGGAATATCCTCCATAAAAAATTTCACCCACTCTAAAACCAGTTAAAATTACATCATCACCTTCTTTAAATTTTGAATTTTTACTTTCTATTACAGTCCCTGAAAAATCTATTCCTGGAATATGTGGAAATTCTTTTACTAATCTTCCGCCATTTTTTAAAATCATTCCATCTTTAAAATTTAAATCAGAATAATCAACTTTAACGGTTACATCACCGTGCTTTAAGAAACTTTTATCTATTGATTTTACTTCTCTTGTAAAGTCCTCACCTTGTTGATTTAAAACTAATGCTTTAAATTGATCAGACACTTTTATTCTTTTGCTATACTGATAAATCTTAAATATCTATTTTGATAAGAAAGATCCTCTTTAAATTGACCTAAATAATAATTTGTAACTGTTGTTGCTGTCTCTTTTTTAATTCCTCTCATTGTCATGCATTGATGTGTAGAGTCTATTGTGACCGCAACACCTTTTGCATCTAAAGACTCCATTAATGTATTCGCAATTTGCATAGTCAATCTTTCTTGTGTTTGAAGTCTTTTTGAAAAAACTTCGACCACTCTTGCCAATTTACTTAATCCAACAACTCTTTTTTTTGGTATATAGGCTACATGAGCTTTTCCAATAATTGGTGCCATATGATGCTCACAATGACTTTGAACAGATATATTCTTTTGAACAACCATATCGTCGTATCCTTCAACATCACCAAAAGTTTTATCTAAAATTTGATTTGGATCTTCTTTATAACCTTTGAAATACTCTTTAAATGCTTTAACTACTCTTTTTGGAGTTTCTAACAATCCTTCCCTATTTGGGTCCTCACCCATCCAAGCCAAAATTGTCTTAAAGGCTTCTTCAGCCTCTTTGTCAGAAACTTTTTTTAAATTTTGATTGTTATCTATATCTTTAACTAATTTCATTGTGAGTTTTATACATATAATTATGCATTTTTAAAATATTTAATATATCTAGATATGTGCTACATAATTACCGTATATGTTCAAAAAAAGAGAAAATGTAGTCGAAATTGAAGAAGGCAATCTTCTTTCGCCAAAATTTGATAATGACGGCTTAATACCTGTAATTACCATGTGTTCTAAAACTAAAGACATATTAATGCATGGTTATATGAATGTTGAAGCTTTAAAAAAAACAATTGAAACAAAAGAGGCACATTATTTCAGTAGATCTAGAAATGCAATTTGGCACAAAGGTAAAACTAGTGGATTTATTCAAAAAGTCACAGAAATTAGAATTGATGACGATCAAGATTCAATTTGGTTAACTGTAGATATTGGTGATGGAGCAAGTTGTCATGTTGGTTATAGATCCTGTTTTTATAGATCAATACCACTAGGTCCAATTGATAATGCACGGAAGATAGAAATGAAATTTCGCGAAAACAAAAAAAAATTTGATCCTGAAAAAGTTTATAAAGGACAATCTAATCCTACAAAAATTTAAAAAATGGAATTTAAAATCTATAAACCTTTTGGACCAGAAATTTTAGAAGCAAAAATACCAGATCAAATTATAAATGGAATAAATGGATATATTAATAAACTTGTAAATGACGAAGTTAAATCAAAAGAACAAAATCATGGTAAATTTTTAGCAGGTGATGTACATCAAGAATTTAAATTAGATCTAGAGTTTGCAAAAGATATTGGGTGGTTAGATTTTTTAGGTAAGTGTACTTATGAATATGTTTTAAAAGCGACAGGTAATAAAATAACAAGATGCCAAATTATTGACTCATGGGTTGTCAGACAATTTAAAAATGAATATAATCCAGTTCATTGGCATGGTGGGCATATTTCTGGAGCAGGTTTTTTAAAAGTTCCTAAAACACTGGGAACTTTTGTTCAGGATAAAGGAGACAAACCATATAAAGGTGGATTTTTAAATCTTATACATGGTTCTAGACAATTTTTATCAAATTCTATGTTCCAAATTAAACCAGAGGTAGGAAATTTTTACCTTTTTCCAAATTATATGATGCATACCGTATATCCATTTAAAGGAACCGATGATGAAAGAAGATCAATTTCTTTTAATGCGAACATAGATGAAAATATTTATAACGTATATGCAAATTATGTTAAAAAATAAGTCTCAATCACAAAAAAATGTATTAAATGAAGACCTGGAAGAATGTTCAAATAATCCTCTAACAGGGTGGTTTAGAGATGGATGTTGTAATACAGATGAAAATGATCATGGTGTTCACACTGTTTGTGCTAAAGTAACAACAGAGTTTTTAGAATGGTCAAAAGAAGCAGGTAATGATTTGATAACCCCTCATCCAGAATTTGATTTTCCCGGATTAAAAGATGGAGATGGGTGGTGTGTATGTGCAAGTTGGTATGCAAAAGCTGTAGAAGCAGGAAAAGGTTGTCCAATATTTTTAAAAAAAACACATAAAAATACTTTAAAACATCTTTCTATAGAAACCTTAAAAAAATTTGCAATAGACTTGTCTTAATTACATGTTACCATATTTTGGTCCACCACCACCTTCTGGTGTTACCCAATTTATATTTTGAGAAGGTTCTTTGATATCGCAAGTTTTACAATGAATGCAATTTTGTGAATTAATAACAAATTTATTTACATTATCTTCTCTTAGAACTTCGTAAACTCCAGCAGGACAATACCTTTGTGCAGGTTCGTCAAATTTTTCAAGTGTGTAATTTATTGGTAAATTAGGGTCTTTAAGTTGAAGATGAACCGGTTGATTATCAGCATGATTAGTTCCAGTCAAATAAACTGAGCTTGTCTTATCAAAAGTAATAACATTATCAGGTTTAGGGTATTCTATTTTAGGCATTTCATTGGCTAACTTTAAAGTTTCATGGTCAGCATGTTTGTGTTTAAGCGTAAAAGGCATCCTTCCTCTAAATAGAATTTGGTCTATTCCCGTGAATATTATCCCTAAAATTAAGCCCCAGCTAAAACTTGGTTTGACGTTTCTAGCTTCGTAAAGCTCTTTATATAACCAACTATTTTTCAGTTTTTCCTCAAAAACTGAGAGCTTTTTATTATCTTTTATATGTTCATTAATTGTTTCAGCTGCGATTATTCCACTTTTCATTGCTGTATGTGATCCTTTAATTTTTGGCATATTTAATGTTCCAGCATCGCACCCAATAAGTAACGCTCCCGGCATATACATTCTAGGTAAACTTTGAAAACCTCCTTCAATAAGTGCTCTAGCTCCATAAGAAATTCTTTTTCCACCTTCAATTATTTTTTTTATTGCCGGATGAGTTTTAAATCTTTGAAACTCATCAAACGGTGATAGATGAGGATTTTTATAATCAAGGCCTATAACATAACCTAAAAAAACTTGTTTGTTTCCTGCGTGATAAATAAAACTTCCACCATAAGTATTATTATCTAATGGCCAACCAGCTGTATGCATTACTAAACCTTCTTCATGATTTTTTTCATCAATTTCCCAAATTTCTTTAAAACCTATTCCATATTGTTGAGGATCTTTATCTTTATCTAATTCAAATTTTTTAATTAATTGTTTTCCTAAATGACCCCTACAACCTTCTGCAAAAACTGTGACTTTACCCAAAAGTTCTATACCTGGCTCAAAGCTATCTTTTTTATTTCCTTCTCTATCTATACCCATATCTTGAGTAGCTACACCTTTTATGGAACCATCATTGTTGTACAAAATTTCACTTGCTGGAAAACCAGGAAAAATTTCTACACCTAAAGCTTCTGCTTGTTCACCTAGCCATCTACATAGATTTGCTAAACTAATAATATAATTTTTATGATTTTGCTGAACTGCAGGAAGAAGCCAAGTTGGCCAACTTATAGATTTTGTTTTTCCTAAAAATAAAAATTTTTCTTTTGTTACTTTAGTTTTAATTGGTGAATTTAAATTTTTCCAATCAGGTATCAATTCATCTAATGCCCTAGTTTCAAAAACATTTCCACTTAAAATATGCGCACCAATTTCTGATGCTTTTTCTAATAAACAAACATTTAAGTTTGAATTCAATTGCTTGAGTTTGATAGCAGTGGAAAGACCTGATGGACCACCCCCTACAATAACAACATCATATTCCATTGTCTCTCTGGACATAATCTAATTTTTTACAGATTCTATTATTTTTGTATAGTGTTTAATTTGTTTAATTCTTCAAGAAATTTTGGGAGGGCATCAAAAAGATCAGCTTCAAGACCGTAATCAGCAATGCTAAATATTGGGGCTTCTCCGTCTTTATTGATAGCTACTATTACTTTACTCTCTTTCATTCCGGCCAAATGTTGAATAGCTCCAGAAATTCCAACAGCAATGTACAAGTCTGGAACAACAACTTTTCCAGTTTGTCCAACTTGATGATCATTTGTAATATATCCAGCATCTACTGCAGCTCTTGAAGCACCTATTGCTGCATTCAGCTTATCTGCTACCGCTGTAATCAATTTGAAGTTTTCTCCACTTTGCATTCCTCTACCACCTGAAATAACTACCCTAGCAGTTCCAAGCTCAGGCCTATCTGATTTAATTTCCTCTTTTTTAATAAATTTTGATAAATCAAAAGTATCTCCAGGATTACCATTTTGAATTTCTGCAGAACCACCAGAGGTTGGGGCTGGATCGAATGATGTTGGTCTTATAGTTATACATTTAATTTTATCTGCACTTTTTACTGTTGCAAAAGCATTCCCTGCATAAATTGGTCTTACATATGTATCATTAGATACAACTTTTGTAATATCACTTATTTGAGAAACATCTAGTAAGGCAGCGATTCTAGGCATCAAATTTTTTCCAAATGTGTTAGCTGAACAAATTATATGTGAGTATCCATTAGCAAGTTTAATTATCGCTGAAGTATAATTCTCAGCCAAATAATTTTCGTATAAAGGATTGTTTATGTGTATCACTTTTTTTACATTAGGAACTTCAGAAATAGATTTTGCTACACTGTCAGAATTTGAACCTAAAACTAAAACATGTACATCTTCATTTATTTGAGATGCTGCCGAAATAGCATTCAATGTAAAAGGTTTAAACTCTTTATTGTTATGCTCTGCAATTAATAAAACTGACATTATATTACTTTAGCTTCATTTTTTAATTTTTGAACCAATTCTTCTACACTTGCGACTTTTATCCCTGCTTTTCTTTTTGGTGGTTCTTCAACTTTTATCTGTTCTATTCTTGGTTTTGTGTCTACACCAAGATCTGACGCTGTAATTTGCTCAATTGGCTTTTTTTTAGCTTTCATAATATTTGGTAAAGAAGCATATCTGGGCTCATTTAATCTTAAATCGCATGTAACTATTGCAGGAACATTTACCTCTATAGTTTCTAAGCCCTCATCTATTTCTCTAGTAACTTCCAGAGATTTATCCTTAACTTCAATTTTAGAGGCGAAAGTTGCTTGCGGCCAATTCAATAATGCTGCCAACATCTGTCCAGTCTGATTACAATCATCATCAATAGCTTGTTTGCCCATAAAAACTAAATCTGGCTTTTCTTTTTCAACAACTTTTTGTAAAATTTTTGATACCGCTAGTGGTTCAATAATTCCATCAGCCTTTACAAGAATTCCTCTATCAGCGCCCACAGCTAAAGCTTTTCGAACAGTCTCTTGTGCTTTTTCCTCACCAACTGAAACTGCCACTACCTCTGATGCTTTCCCAGACTCTTTTATTTTTACAGCTTCTTCTATAGCGTTATCATCAGGCGGATTTGTTGACATCTTAACATTATCAGTGACAACACCTGACCCATCCTCTTTTACTCTTATTTGAACATTATAATCAATAACTCTTTTAACTGCGACTAAGATTTTCATTAAGCTCTCAATAATTTATTTTCAGCATCATAAGGACTTTCTTCAAGAATTGTGGCTTCGTACATCTTTCCAAGAATATCAACTTTAAGTTTTTCTCCTACATTTGCTAAATCTGGTTTTACCATTGCTAAGGCTATAGATTTATCTAATCTAAATCCATATTCGCCGCCTGTTGCTCTTCCTACAACTTTATCATCTTTGTAAATCGGATTATTCCCTAATACATCTGAGTCAGTTGTATTGTGAACTTCAAGCGTTACTAATTTATTATCAAAACCTTTTTCTCTCCATTTATTTAAAGCTTCTAAACCTATAAAGTTACCCTTATTTGGATGAATAAACCTATCTAATCCAGACTCGTAAGGAGAATATTCAATAGATAATTCTGTTCCAACAAGCTTATAAGATTTCTCAACTCTTAAACTATTCATAGCTCTAATTCCAAAAGGTTTAATACCCAAATCCTTACCAGCTTCCATCAACTTATCAAAGATATGATTTTGATATTCAATTGGGTGATGCAGTTCCCAGCCAAGTTCTCCCACAAAATTTACCCTCATGGCATTAACAGGAGCATATCCAACATTTACATTTTTAGCAGTTAACCATTTAAAGTTTTCATTAGAAAAATCATCTGTTGAAACTTTTTGCATTAATTCTCTAGCCTTTGGGCCTGCCACGACAAGTACTCCGGTACTGTTTGTTAAATCTTCAAATATTACTGAACCGTCAGTAGGCATCCATTTTTGTATCCAATCATGATCTAGTCTTAAATTAGCTCCTGCTGAAACAAGATAATAACTATTTTCTGCTTCTTTCATTATTGTAAATTCAGAATGAACTCCTCCTTTAGTATTAAGAGCATGACACAAATTAATTCTACCAATTTTCTTAGGAATCTTATTTGCAACTAAATAATCTAAAAACTCTTCAGCTTTTGAACCTTTAATTCTACATTTAGCAAATGCTGTCATGTCTAAAAGACCAACATTTTTTTTTACATTCTCACACTCTTTCTTAATTGCATCAAACCATTTTGATCTTCTAAAAGACCAATCATCTTTTTGCTCCATACCATCTGTTGCAAAAAAATTTGGTCTTTCCCATCCAAATTTTTGTCCAAAAACAGCTCCTAGATCCTTCATTCTCTCATAACAAGGAGAGGTTCTCAAAGGTCTTGCCGCTGGTCTTTCTTCATCTGGATAATGGACAATAAATACATGACTATAAGCTTCTTCGTTCTTAGCTTTTAAATAAGATTTTGTTGCGTAATTACCATAACGTCTTGGTTCAACACCAAGCATATCTATAGTGGGCTCTCCATCTACAATCCATTCAGCTAATTGCCAACCCGCTCCACCTGCAGCTGTTATTCCAAAGCTATGGCCTTCATTGATCCAAAAATTTTTTAACCCCCAAGCAGGACCAACAATTGGATTGCCATCTGGAGTGTAACAAATTGCTCCATTATAAACTTTCTTAACTCCTACTTCACCAAAAGCAGGAACACGATGAATTGCTCCTTCAATATGAGGTGCAAGTCTATCTAAATCTTCTTGAAATAATTCGTATTCTGAATTTTTAGATGGCCCTTCAACATAACAAGCAGGTGCTCCATCTTCATAAGGACCTAGAATTAATCCACCAGCTTCTTCTCTCATATACCATCTGCTATCACTGTCTCTTAACACGCCCATCTCAGGCAGGCCTTCCTTTTTTCTTTTCTGAATTTCAGGATGTGGTTCAGTAACTATATATTGGTGTTCAACAGGTATAACTGGAATATCTAAACCAACCATCTCTCCAGTTTGCCTTGCAAAGTTTCCTGAGCAAGAAATCACATGTTCGCATTCAATAGAACCTTTGTCAGTTTCTACAATCCATCCATCTTTAGTTTGTTTCATTGCAATCACAGTTGTATTTCTATAAATCTCGGCACCCATATTTCTTGCACCTGTTGCAAGTGCTTGTGTCAAATCAGCTGGCTGAATATATCCATCCTCTGGATGTTGAATTGCTCCTACTAAATCGTCAGTATGACATAGTGGCCAAATTTCTTTTACTTGTTCAGGTTTTAAAAATTTTACATCAACTCCAATTGTTTTTGCTACACCCGCATACTGATGATACTCATCCATTCTGTCTTTAGTGCTTGCTAATCTAATATTCGATACAACACTAAAGCCAACATTTTTTCCAGTTTCTTCCTCTAATTTTTTATAAAGATCTACTGCATACTTATGAAGTTGTCCTACTGAATAACTCATATTAAAGAGAGGCAACAAACCTGCTGCATGCCAAGTAGAACCTGATGTTAATTCTTTTCTTTCAACTAAAACTACATCTGACCAACCTTTTTTTGCGAGATGGTAAAGAGCACTGACACCTACTACTCCCCCACCGACAACTACTACTTTTGTTTTAGTTTTCATTAGCAGATTCCTACTAAATTTTTATTCATAACGAAACAAAATTGTATTAAAGATTATCAAATTGAGCTTCCCAGAGGAATTGGACTGGAAACCATTGTAGTTAACCAACAATCTTTCAAAGGACCATCAACAGTATATTTTTCAACCTGCCAATTAAATTTGTGATAAATTTTTTCTTGGTCCAGTATAATGACCTCAAATTGAGCCCATTTGTCACTACTACCAACCTCTGTAATTGAGTGACTAACATGATTTATAAGCATTTGATACGATCTTCCTTTAATCATTCTTTTGAAGTTAGGTAAAGGTCCAGTATTTTTTTTGTTTTCTGGGTGTGCAAAATTCCAAGTTTGCTCTATTCCACTATCTTCAAATTTCTCATTGTTTTTCATGAGTCCGGTCAGTTGAATTTCAACTACCTCTCTAGGTTTAATTGAGCTCTTTGGATTAATTAGATCTGCATTAGAAATATTTGTACCTAAAAAATATAAAAAGATAACACTAAACGTTAAGAGCAGTTTTTTTAACGTCATCAAGAAATTTTTTTCTTTTCTCTTCACTTACAAATGGTACAGCAAAATATCTTCTGTAATTGATATTATAAATGCCGCACATATGAAAAACACCTCTTTTAAGTCTTCTGATTGGAAGATTAAGAAAAAAAGTAGTAATAGCTAGCCTAGGAGAACCATAGGTACAAAAAATAATTGCTTTTTTATCTCTCAGGTTCCCAATTGGATATCCATAATTACCCCACAGCTGTTTAAATCTAAATGCCCAAGGTGGAGCCAAAACTTTATCTATCCAACCTTCAACAATTGCAGGCATTCTAAAATTCCAGATTGGTGCTATTAAAACTATAGTATCACAAGCATCAATTCTTTTTCTATGATCTAAAACAATTTTATCAGGTTCTTCACCCGCAAAAACTGGATCAAATTTTTCTTTATAGAGATCAACAGTATCAACAGAATGACCCCTCTCTTTTGCTGTTTTTATAAAAGTATCTCTGATAGCTGCATTAAATGATTGATCATTGTAATGACCATAAATAAGAAAAATTTTTTTCATTTCGTTTTCATATTACTAAAATGACACATTTAAAACTATGAAATATTTATTATTTAACCATTATGATAAATTACATTGTAGTAGAAGGAACGCATAAAAATCCTAATGAAATAGAAACTATTAATAAAGATTCTAGAAAAGAACATGGTCCATTTAACAATAAAAAAGAGGCAGAGGCTTTCGCAAAATCACTAATTCAAAGAAACATTGATGATTTTTATCACCGTGCCTGGATTTTAGAAAAGTAAATAGCTTTATTTATTTGCTACATTTACTACGTATTGTGAAACTATTTCTATTTCTTCTTTTGTTAAAATCTCACCTTCTCCAAAGGCAGGCATTACCCCTAATCCATAAGTGACCATTTCTTTAACAGATTCGACCGTCATAGTAACAGTATCTAAATTTGGTCCTATATTTCCCTCAGACCCTGCAGCTTTTAAAACATGACATGCAGCGCATGCAGCTGTTTCATTAAATATTTCCAAACCTTTTTTCATCATTGCTTCATCAGAAAATGATTCAAAATTACCGCTCAATGAAATGAAAAATACAATTAATAAAAATTTTAAAATTTTCATTAACTAATAGTAAAACTTTTTATTATTTTATACTACAGTAATATTTACGCTATGATCTTTCCAACCATTATGGGCATAACCTCTTCTATTCTCCATTCTTAACTCTGGCTGTTTATCACTTCCGTTTGAGGCTAAACTGGCGATATTATATGTTCCTGCGCTTAAAGTTGTTTCTAAAACAAATTGTCTCCAAGCGTACTTACCTAGATTTGGACCAATAAATTTTGCTTTTTTCCAACTTTTTCCACCATCCACAGATACCTTAACACTTCTTACCTTTTTGGTTCCGCCCATGGCTACTCCAACAATTTGAACTTTTCCTGCCTTGACAGTTCCAGTTTCATCAGTTGGTCTTGTAACCCAAGATTTAACTGGCATTTCCCAGCAAGATGGATATTGAGATCCTTTTTTTCCAATCGGTGAAATTCTATAACTTGATTTCATATATTTAACAGACGATTCTTTTGTAGTGAATGCAACTTTTCCAAGATGTTTTACATTGTTAATTCCAAAATAACCTGGAGTTACCATTCTTAAAGGACCTCCATGCGCATTCGGTAATGGAACACCATTCATTTCCCACGCAAGCATAGCATCTTTAAAAACTTTTTTTGGTACAGATCTTTCAATCATTGCTTTTTTAGGATCTAAACCTGTAGGCTGATGATCGATACCAGCTGAGGTCATAAAAACTGTATCTCCATTAATTCCACCACATGCTTCAACGACTGTTTTCATTGGGACTCCAGTCCATAATACACATGCTGCTGCACCTGTTTTCCATTGAGAACCTCTAGGCTTATGTTTAAAGAAACCTCTTCCATTTCCTGAGCACTGTAAAATTGTTGCCATCGTCTCATGACCAAGTTTTTGAAGTTGTGCTAATGTAAAGGTTTTAGGATTTTTGACACCTTCTATCGAAACTTTCCAATCCATTCTATTACCAATTTGCTCATCGGTCATTGTAGGCATATTGTTTCTGATATAAATATTTCTGTTTGGAGTGATTAAACTTTCGCCAATAGCGCTTCTATGAGTTTCAATTCCTTTATCGGAATGAACTATTAAGGCGTCCCTATCTTTCCAACTAATAAAATCTGGTAAGCCCTTTTTTCCCTCTGAATGATTTGCTTTTGCAATTGTAATCGGAACAAAAGAAGCGGTAGCAGCTACTCCTGCTAATGTGGCAGTTCCAGTTAAAAAATTTCTTCTAGATAAATTTAATTTTTTTATTCTTTTTTTCATTAGACCCCCCTACAAAAAATGATTTTATCAAAAAAGACTGTGACGAAAAAGTAAAATAAAAAAAATTGTTCAATCAAAAGTTTTGCAATCAGTAGTTGAAATAGTTAATTTTTAAAGAAAATGCACAATCATTTAAATTTATTAATCTTAATTTCTATTATAAGTTTATTCTGTGAAACATTTAGAGGACAATTTTGGTAGAAAATTTCCTTACATAAGAATGTCTATTACAGAGGTATGCAATTTTAAATGTGGATACTGTCTACCCAATGGATATCAAGTAGATAAAAGTGATAATAGAAAATTTCTCAACATAGATGAAATTAGAAGATTAGCAAAGGGATTTTCTGAATTAGGAGTTCAGAAGATAAGATTAACAGGTGGAGAACCAACTGTAAGAAAAGATTTTTACGAAATTGTAAAAATTTTAAAAAATGAAACATCTATCAAAAAAATTGTCATTACAACAAATGGCTATCATCTTGATCAAAAAGCGAAGTTGCTTATTGATAGTGGTTTGGATGGAATTAATATTAGCATTGATAGTTTGGATAGAGAGACATTTAAAAATATTACTAAACATGACAGGTTGCATGAAATCCTTAAAGGTATAGAAATTTTACAAAGTTTAAATTTTGATAATATTAAAATTAATGCAGTTCTTTTAAATGGAGTAAATTCTTCTAAAAAAGATTTTGACTCTTGGGCTGAATATATAAAAATTAATAAAGTTAATTTTAGATATATTGAATTAATGCAAACTGGAGATAATTTGGATTATTTTAATAGATATCATATTTCATCTAAAATATTTAAAAATTACTTAAATGAAAATAAGTGGATTTATCAAACTCTTGGTCAAGATGCAGGACCCTCATTAAACTATATAAATCCAGAATACAAAGGTAAGTTTGGAATTATTGCACCATATTCTAAAGATTTTTGTAAATCATGTAATCGTCTTAGAATTACATCAAAAGGTGATTTAAGACTTTGTTTATTCGGAAATACTGGAATAAGTATAAGACATTTGCTACAAAAAGATGATCAAACTGAAGAGTTGAAAGATTTAATTTTGGGGCAAATGAAGTTTAAAAAAGAATCTCATTATCTCGAACTCGGTGAAACTGGTTTAACAAAGAATCTTTCAAAAACTGGTGGTTAAATGAAAAATTTAAAGATTATTGATCAAAA
The DNA here is from genome assembly GCA_902571375.1 of uncultured Pelagibacteraceae bacterium. GTDB lineage: Bacteria > Pseudomonadota > Alphaproteobacteria > Pelagibacterales > Pelagibacteraceae > Pelagibacter. The sequence continues at coordinate 17,834 of CACGBP010000005.1, read as the reverse complement.
AGAACTTAAAGATTGGGCAAAAGAAATATTTCATAAGAACTCTTTTAATATGGTTGATGTTTCATCTAAGAAAGAAACATTCAGAAGAGCATTAGCTTCTGGAAAAATTTATGTAGGAAAAGAAGTTTTTAATTTAATTAAAAACAAAAAAATGCCTAAAGGAGACCCAATTACTTTAGCTGAGGTATCAGCTGTATTAGGAGTTAAAAAAACAAGTGAACTAATTCCTTTATGCCACCCACTTCCAATTGATCATACTGCAACGAAAATTATAATGAATGAGGTTGATAACTCATTGGAAGTTTTCTGTGTGGTTTCAGCAGTTGCAAAAACTGGTGTTGAAATGGAAGCTATTATGGGTGTTAACGCTGCTTTAATAACTATTTATGATTTAAGTAAAATAGTAAATCCCCATCTAAAAATTGATAACGTCAAGTTGTTAATCAAAGAAGGTGGTAAAAGTGGATTATGGAAAAATCCAGATGGCCTACCTGAATTCTTAAAAAATATTTTTTAATATTTAATGTCGGTTTATTTGAGTTCTCAAAAAGTGATTAAAGATTGGATTGATTATAACGATCATATGAATGTTTCATATTATTTATTAATGTTTGATAAATATGGTGCTGATACATTAAATAATATTTTTCAAATGGGCGAACACTCCGCAAAAACAACAAAGAAAAGTACTATGATTGTAGAGTCTCATATCACTTATAATCAAGAACTTCAGCTAAATGATGAGGTTGATATCAATTGTGTTTATTTTGATCACGATAAAAAGAGACTTCAATATAAATTGGAAATGATACATAAAAAGAAAAAATTTTTAGCCTCAACAATTGAAATTCTAGCTTTGTATGTAGATCTTAATGAAAGAAAAGTTGCAGAATTTGAGGAAGAAAAAATCAAAATAATGAATGATTTTATTGATAAAAATAAATCTCAATTTGATTATGAAAACTTAAAATTTTCATCTAAACTTAAAAAATGAAAATTAAATTGGAATTGTTTGGAGCAAGTCGAGACTTTAGTGATAAAGATCACTTAGAAATTGAGATTCAAAATAAAGCTTCAATAGATGATTTACGAAATGAAATAATTAAATATATAGATAAAAATTTTCAAGGTAATGAAAACTTTATCAAAGTTGTAAAATCTTCAGCATTTTGTTCAGAAAATAATGAAATTATTAGCGACAATTATAAAATCACAAAAGATCAAAAGATTGGTATTATACCTCCTATCGGAGGAGGTTAATGCTTCACACAAAAATAGTAGATACTAAAAAAGAAAAAATACTTAATTCAAACGCTGAAAAATTTATAAAAGATTCTAAGTTTGGAGCATCAATCTATTTTTTAGGTACTGTAAGAAATGTCAATGATAATAAAACAGTGACTGGAATTACTTATGATAGTCATGACGAAATGGTGATTAAAAGTTTTGAAGAAATTTACAATGAAGCAGATCAGAAACTAAATATCAAAGATAAAGCAGTATTTATTGAACATGCCAGAGGACATTTAAAATTAGGTGAGATAAGTATAATTATCGCAGTCGCTTGCAAACATCGGGATCAAGCTTATGTACTATCAAGATATATAATTGAGGAAATTAAAAAAAGATCTCCGATATGGAAAAAAGAACATTACGAAAATGAAGATAGTGCTTGGTTAAAAGGAAATCCAATAAATAATGAAAAAGTATAAATATTCAGAAATCACTCCTGAAAAAATTTATAATGATAGAAGATCTTTCATTAAATCTATGAGCTATGGATTAGGTGCACTCACATTAAGCTCAGTTCCATTAATTAATGCTAAAGCCAATAATCAGAATGAACCAAATAGTTATGAGGACATAACAACTTATAATAACTTTTATGAATTCGGCACTGGTAAAAGCGATCCTCACAGAAGAGCAAAAAATTTTACCACAAGACCTTGGAGTGTTAAAATTGAAGGTGAGGTCGAAAAATCTTTGGAGCTTTCTATTGAGGAAGTTTTAGCAATTAAATCTGAAGAAAGAATTTTAAAACTTAGATGTGTTGAGGGTTGGTCAATGGTAATACCGTGGATAGGTTTTTCATTAAGTGAATTGTTGAATAAAGTTCAAATTAAACCAGCTGCAAAGTTTGTTGAATTTGAAACAGTGTATAACCCAGAGGAAATGGTTGGTCAGAGATATCCTGTTTTAAATTGGCCTTATATTGAGGGTTTAAGATTGGATGAAGCTATGCATCCTCTAACCACTGTTGTTACAGGTTTATATGGTAAAACTTTACCAAATCAAAATGGAGCACCTTTAAGAATATTTATACCCTGGAAGTATGGTTTCAAAAGTGCGAAATCAATTGTTAGAATTAAATTAACAAAAAATATGCCTAACACTGCTTGGAAGAATGCTTCACCAAGAGAGTATGGTTTTTATTCAAACGTAAATCCTGAAGTTGATCATCCAAGATGGTCACAAGCTACTGAGAGAGTAATTGGTGAAAGTATTTTAGCTCCAAGGATAAAAACTTTAATATTTAACGGCTATGGAGATGAAGTTGCTCATCTTTATAGTGGTATGGATTTAAAAAAGAATTATTAAAATAAATTGAAAAATTATTTTAAGCCTGCTGTTTTTTTAATATCTCTTTGGCCAATTTATATAATTTCTTATCAAATTATTTACGATCAATTAGGACCTGAACCTGTCGACAGGATCATAAATCATTTTGGTGAGTGGACACTTATTTTCATTTTTTTAACTCTCTCAATGACACCCCTTAAAAAAATTACAAAATCTTTAGAATGGATTAAATTTAGAAGAATGCTTGGATTGTTTGCTTTCTTCTATGCATCAATACATATGTTAAGTTATGTTGGGCTAGATTATAGATTCAATTTTGAACCGTTGATAGATGATGTTTTAAAAAAGAAATTTGTGTTTATTGGTTTCTCAGCTTGGCTTTTACTAATTCCTTTAGCAATCACCTCGTCAGATAAAATGGCAAGACTTTTAAAACACAATTGGAAAAAACTTCATAGATTAGTTTATGTAATCGCAATTTTTGGAGTATTACATTTTATTTGGTTATCTAAAACTATATTCTTTAAACCACTCATTTTTTTAATGATTTTAATTATTCTTTTACTTATTAGAATTAATTTTAATAAATCAAGATCTAAAATCTGAAGCTTTATCAAAATCTTTAAAAGATTTGGCACTACTAATTTTTATAAATCTAGTTCTATTCTTAAGTCTTTTGACCATAAATTTTGCACCAAATTTACCTTTGATATTTTGAAATTTTTTCATAATTGAAGTATCAAAACCTATTGGATTACCTATTCTATTTTTAAACTTTAAAGCACAGACTAAATACTTTTTAAGCTTTATTGAATTATAAATTTTATTAATATCTGATACTTTTATAAATGGCATATCTGATTGAACAATTATAAAACCTTTATTATTTCTTGATACTTTTTTTAATCCAACTTTAATAGATGTCGCCATGCCTTTTTTATAATCCTTATTGTAAATAAAAACATTTTTCCTATTTGTCTTAATTACTTTCTTAATTTCTTTATTTTGGTGACCAAGAACAATAATAATTTTATTAACTTTGCTTTTTTGTAACACTTTTAATGAATGATTTATTAATGGTATATTTTTATATAATTTTATTAATTTGTTTTCAGATTTCAATCTCTTCGATTGACCTGCTGCTAATAAGATTGCACTAATCACTTTTTATAAGTTTCCGAAACTAGTTGAGCAATTATTGATAAAGCTATTTCAGGCGCTGATCTTCCACCTAATTTAATTCCTATTGGTCCATGTATTAAGTTAATTTGTTCATCACTAAAACCAGCTTTTTTTAGTCTTTGACATCTATTTTCATGAGTTTTTTTACTCCCAAGAGCTCCGATATAATAAAATTTTTTATTTAAAGCATGTTGTAATGCAGGATCATCAATTTTTGGATCATGTGTTAAAGCAATTAATGCTGAGTTTTCATTTGTGTCTATTTCTTTAAAAGCTTCATCGGGCCATTTATTGATTATTTTTATATCAGGAAACCTTTGTTCGGATGCAAAGTAACCTCTAGGGTCAATTATAGAAATTTCAAAATTTAAACTCTTTGCATAATCTACTAAGTATTGGGCAATATGAACTGCTCCAATAACAATTACTTTTATTGGTAATATATATGTTTCAACAAATATTTCAGAATTTTCTATAACTCCATTTTTTTTTGATTTGAAAAATTCATTAATTTGATTTGAATAAATCTGCATTTCTTTACTTAATGGTCTATCTTTTTCAAAAATTTCACTTTCTCCTGTTTTAAGATTGGTGATTATTGCAAACTCAGATTTATTTTTCTTTTTTTCAATAATGGATTTTAACGTTTGTAATTTCATTAACTAACTTGTTCTAAATAAACAGCAATTTCTCCACCACAAGCAAGACCTACTTCCCAAGCACTTTCATTTGAAACTTTAAATTCTATTTTTTTACAAGGTTTATTATCTTTTATAAGACTAATGCATTCTCTAACAACTGCAGACTCTACACATCCTCCTGAAACAGAACCTGAGAAGTCTCCTTTCTCATTAACTATCATTCTGCTACCAACTTGTCTTGGAGAGGATCCCCAAGTTTGAATTACTGTCGCTAAAACAACCTTTTGATTAGCTGTTACCCAGTCATTTGCTTCTTCTAGAATTTTTTCATCAAATGAGTTTTTCATTTGGTGAAATATAAATCTTAACTAACAAGCTTCAACAGCTTTTTTTGCGTATAGTGATACTAAATTAGCTCTGTATTCTGCAGATGCATGCATATCAGAATTCATACCCGAAGATTTTACTTCAGAGCCTTCAATTGCTGATACTGAAAAACTAGAGCTTAATTTTTTCGATAAATCTTTATCAATATAAACGCAAGACTTAGCACCTGTTACTGCAACATTTACATCTTTTTTATGTTTTGCAACAAATACACCAATGATTGCATATCTTGATGCTGGATTTGGATGTTTTTGATAATCAGCTTTTTCTGGAATTTGAAACTCAACAGCTTCAACAAGTTCTCCGCTCTTTAAAGCAGTTTCAAACATTCCTGTAAAAAACTTTTCAGCATCTATTTTTCTTTTGTTTGTATGAATAACTGCATTAAGTGCCATACAAGCTGAAGGATAACAAGCTGAAGGATCATTGTTTGAAATTGATCCACCAATTGTTCCTCTGTTTCTTACTTGAGCATCACCAATATTTCCAGCTAACTTAGCAAGAGCTGGGATAGCCTTTTTAACATCTTTTGAAGTAGCAACTTCTACATGTTTTGTTGTTGCACCTATTGTTACAGTTTTTCCACTAACTTTGATGCCTGATAATTTTTTGATATTTTTAATATCAATTACATCTTTGTAACTTGCTAATCCTAACTTCATGGAAGGAATAGTTGTCATTCCTCCTGCTAAGAAAGCAGAACTAGAAGAGGCTAACTTAGAAGCATCTTTAACATCTTTTGGTGCGTGATAATTAAATGATTTCATATTTTCCTCCTATGCTGCTTTAGCGTTAGATTTTTTCATTGATTTACAAGCCTTCCAAACTTTTTCAGCTGTAGCTGGCATTGAAATTTCTTGACCACCTAATGCATCAATCACTGCATTCATAACTGTTGGTGGTGAAGCGATTGCACCTGCTTCTCCACAACCTTTAACTCCTAAAGGATTAGATGTTGCGTGAGTACAAGTAAAGCCTAAATTAAACTCAGGAAAATTATCAGCTCTTGGCATCGTATAATCCATATAAGAAGCTGTCATTAACTGACCTGTTTCATCATACTGGGTATTTTCGTGTAAAGCTTGACCTATACCTTGAGCAATTCCCCCATGAACTTGTCCTTCAACAATCATTGGATTTACTATTCTTCCAAAATCATCAACTGCAGTATATTTTTCAACTTTTACATTTCCAGTATCAGGATCAATTTCTACTTCACAAATATGTGAGCCTGCTGGAAATGAGAAGTTCGCAGGATCAAAAAATGAAGACTCTATTAAACCCGGTTCATCCCCTTCTGGAATTGGTGATTTCATTTCATCTCTTTGACCTGGTAAATAGCAAGCAAAAGCAACCTCACCAATTGTTTTTTTCTTATTAGATTTTAGAGCTACAAACTCTCCATCCTTGAATTCAATTTCATCTTCATTAACTTCAAGCATTTTAGCTGCAACTCTTTTGCCTTTAGCAACAATTTTCTTACAAGCATTCACGATTGCAATACCGCCAACTGTTAATGATCTGGAACCATAAGTGCCCATTCCAAATGTTCCTTTATCAGTATCACCATGAACAACATCAATGTTTTCCATTGGAACACCCAACTCATCTGCAGCTATTTGTGCAAAAGTTGTATCATGACTTTGTCCATGACTATGTGCACCTGTGAATACAGAAATTTGACCTGTTGGATTAAATCTTACTTCAGCAGACTCCCAAAGACCAACTCCACAACCCAATGACATAACTGCAGCTGATGGAGCAATACCACAAGCTTCAAAGTAAGATGAAACACCTATTCCTCTTAATTTTCCATTAGCTTCTGATTTTTTTCTTCTAGCTTCAAAGCCAGCATAATCTGCCATTTGTTTCGCTTTTTCTAATCCAGCAACGTAGTCACCAGAGTCAACTGTATGAACCAATGTTTGTTTAAATGGAAACTGAGTTGGAAAATTTTTCATTCTTATTTCAGTTTTATCCATACCTAATTCCATTGCAGCTTTTTCAACTAATCTTTCTATTGTATAAGTTGCTTCTGGTCTTCCAGCGCCTCTATATGCATCAACTGGTGCTGTATTAGTATATACAGCTTTAACATTAGAGTATGCAGCAGGAATTACATAAACACCTGTTGCACAAGGGCCAAATAAATAAGTTGGAGTAACTGTCCCAAATACTCTTGCGTAGGCTCCTAAATTTGCAATTGTTTCATTTTTAAATCCTAAAAATTTACCATCATTAGTCACAGCAAGTTCAGCATGAGTAACATGATCTCTTCCATGAGTATCCGTTAGGAAAGACTCTGTTCTCTCCGCAACCCATTTAATTGGTCTTTCAATCTTTTTTGAAGCCCAACTACAAACTATTTCTTCATTGTAAACGTTAATTTTAGATCCAAATCCACCACCCACATCTGGAGCAACAACTCTTAATTTATTTTCTGGTGCAACACCTCCAAACGCTGACATAACTAATCTTGATAGGTGAGGGTTTTGACTAGTTGTATATAAAGTGATTTCTTCTGAGGCTGTATTGTAATCAACAACACATGCTCTTGGCTCCATTGCATTTGGAACTAATCTATTATTGATTAAATCAACTTTAATAATTTTATCAGCTTTAGAAAAAGCTTCATCAACTGCTTTTCTATCACCAAGCAACCAATCGTAACAAAGATTTTTATCTACACCATCATGAATAGCATCACTCTTCATTGCTTCTGCTGGATCTACTACAGCCTTTAAAACTTTGTAATCAACTTTCACTTTTTCTGCACCTTCTTTTGCTTCATCTAAAGTTTCTGCAAAAACTACTGCAATAGGTTCGCCTACAAAGTTTGCTAAATCTTTCGCTAATGGAGGGTTTGCAGGAACTTTCATTTCAGATCCATCCTCACTTCTAATTGCCCATCCAGCAATTAGACCACCAATTTTATCTTCTGCAATTTCTTTTCCAGTAAGAACTCCAACTACACCTGACGATTTCAAAGCTTTTGAAGTATCTACACTCTTAATCTTTGCTCTTGCATGCGGAGATCTTACAAACACAGCGTAGGTTTGATTTGCTATATTAATATCTGCTGTATATCTACCTTTTCCTTGTAAAAATCTTGTATCTTCTTTTCTTTCAACTCTTGATCCAACTAAACTTGCCATTTCTTTTTTCTCCTTTTGTTAAATTACATTTTTGTTGCAGCTTCTTTAACTGCAGCAACTATATTTTGATAACCTGTACATCTACAGATATTACCCTCTAACCATTCTCTAATTTCTTGATCGCTTGGATTTTTCTTTGTCTGTAACAGATCAACTGCACTCATAACCATGCCAGGTGTACAATATCCACATTGTAATCCATGAGTTTTTTTGAATGCTGCTTGCATTGGATGAAGTTTTCCATCTTTAGCTAAGCCTTCAATAGTTGTTACTTTAGAACCTTCAACATCTGCTGCTAATGTAGAACAACTTTTTATTGATTTACCATTAACATGAACAACACATGCTCCACACTGGCTAGTGTCACAACCAACGTGTGTGCCTGTTAAATTTAAATTGTCTCTTAAAAAAACTGATAAAAGTGTATGGTCCGGAACCTCTTTGCTGACCTTTTTACCATTTACCTCTAATGTTACTTTTGTCATCAAGTGTCTCCTTCCTGAATAGATTCTAAGTACATCACAAGTAATTTTGAGAAGCAATTACTAATTTTGTTACATTTCTACTCCTAGTAGAAATCTAAATTATATTTTTTTTGATTTTTCTATGTTTTTAAATAAATGAGTAAATCAAGATTGCTAAGATTGCCGCAACACCAGCATAGATTAAAATTTTTTGATTTTGTTTTTTAGGTTTAGCTTCAATTGTTTGATCAATTTTTTTCTCAGATATCTGCTCACTAGATGAACTGTTCTCAGTTGAAATTAATTCTGAAAATTTTCCAAAAAATATATCTGCCATTTTCTTTGCTGTCATATCTATTAATCTAGATCCAACTTGTGCGATCTTTCCACCAACGTTTGCTTCAACCTCATAAATAAGATTCGTTCCTTTTTCATTGTCTTCTAATTTTACTGTTGCTTCTCCAGACGCAAAACCAACTGGTGAATTGCCAGAACCAGTAATTTTATAACTATTTGGAGGATCAAGGTCTGTTAGTTCAATATCTCCAGTAAAACTCGCATTAAATGGACCGATTTTATTTGTAGCTGTTGCTGTAAATTCTGTATCAGAATTTTTCTTAAATTCCTCACATCCAGGTATAGCTTTTTTCAAAATTTCAGGATCATTCAATGCTTCCCATACCTTTTGTTTAGATAAATTAATTTGATAGGATCCAGAAAGTTTCATATTATGTTTATATATAAAATCTTATGGATGATAAAACAAAAAAAGAATTACAATCAGCCACTTTTGAAAGATTAATTCAACATCTTAGAGAAAGAAAAGATGTTCAAAATTTAGATTTAATGAATCTTGCCGGTTTTTGTAGAAACTGTCTATCTAAATGGTACAGAGAAGAAGCTGAAAAAAAAGGAATTACTATTTCTGATCCTGATGCTAGAAAGCATGTGTATGGAATGCCCTATTCAGAATGGAAAGAAAAATATCAAAAATAATTTTTGATGAAATTTAATGATTTTATCTTCAATTACAGATCTTGTCTTTTTTCTTTAATTAAACAAGAGAGATATTTTTCTTTAATTAAAAGATTATTTTTATTACCTTATAAATACTTAATTTCAATTTTTAGAGATATTTTTTTAAATAAAAATATAGATAAAATTGATTTTAAAAATAATTCATTAGACGAATATTTTAAATATTTTGACTGTGATAAATCCAGTTTAGTTCATGGATATAATAAATTCTATGATGATGAATTTAAAAATTTTCAAAAACTTAAGATTAAAATTTTAGAATTTGGAATTCATTTTGGTGCTTCGCAAGCTTCGTTTAGAAAATATTTTCCTAATTCAGTGATAATTGGTGTAGATAAAAATCCATATATCAAAAAATTTTTTTCCAAAAAAATAAGATATTTATATTGTGACGTATCTGATAAATATTCACTTCATCTTCTTCGAGAATATCTTAAAGAAGAAATAGATATAATAATAGATGATGCTAGTCATATTCCAGATCATCAACTAAATACATTTGTACAAATGTTTAGGGTGCTTAAAAGTAAAGGTATATATGTAATTGAGGAATTAGATATATTTCAAAGTTTTCCGGAGAGCTATAATAAAAACTTAGATAATAATGAGTCAGAAATTAGAAATTTTTTGTATATAATTAAGGATAAACCATCTGAAATTAAAACATTTATTAAAAATGAAAATATTTTAAGTTTAGTTAAAGATATTGAGTGGGTAAAAATATTAAGAGGAAATTATATTGTAAATGATAGAAATGTTTCAGAAATAGCGTTTATTAAAAAAAAATAATAATTATTTCTCTTTTAATCTAGGAAATAATTCAACAAAATTACAAGGTTTATGATTAATATCTAACTGATGTTTTAAAATTTCATCCCAAGCATCAGTTACTCCTCCTGAAGATCCTGGCAACGCAAAAATATATTTACCGTTTGCTAAAACAGCACAAGCTCTAGATTGAATAGCTGAAGTTCCAACAGTTTTAATGCTTATATATCTAAATAATTCTCCAAAACCGGGGATATGTTTTTCAGCTACTTCTTCTAATGCCTCTGGAGTAATATCTCTGCCAGTAAGTCCCGTTCCTCCAGTAGTAATTATTGTATCAATTTTTTCATTCTTTAACCATTCTTTCAAAATGATAACTATCTCATCTTTATTATCTTTACATATTTTTCTATCCATCAGATTGTGATTTGATTCTTTAATTTTATTTACTAAAATTCCACCAGATTTATCATTATCAATTGTTCTGGTATCTGTTACAGTTAAAAGTGCTATATTTACTTTCATAAAAAAAATTTTGTATGATTATATTATCAATATTATTTTTTATAACAGCAATTTTATATTCTAGTGTTGGTTTTGGTGGAGGGTCCACTTACTTGGCTCTTTTACTTGTCTGGGATATTCCTTATTTCATTTTTCCAATAATTGCACTTTTGTGCAATATTATAGTAGTTTCAGGTAATTCTTTTAACTACATACGTGCTGGAAATCATAATTTTAAATTAATACTTCCTTTTTTAATTGGATCTGTTCCTTTAGCTTTTTTTGGTGGAACATTAAAAATTGAGAAAGATATTTTTGAAATTCTTCTATTTTTTGTTCTTTCTATTGCGGGTATTTTATTACTAATTAATAATAAATCTTATGAAAACAATAATTTAATAATAAAAAAATTAAATTTCTTTATTTCTTTAATCATTGGTTCGATTCTAGGACTAATTTCTGGTATTGTTGGTATTGGAGGTGGAATATTCTTAAGTCCAATTCTTTTTTTACTTAAAGCAGAAAAACCAAAAATAATTGTTACAACAGCTTCTTTATTTATATTAGTTAATTCTATTTCAGGAGTATTTGGGCAACTTACAAAAGAAAATATTATAGCTGAAATATCAAATTATATACCCTTATTCATATGTGTTTTTATTGGGGGACTTTTAGGCAATTATTTAAATATAAAAATTTTCACTAGTAGAGTTCTTGCTATATTAACTGCTATGTTAGTTATGTTTGTATCGATAAGAATGGGTATAAGAATTTTTTTATAAATTATGTTTGATTAGATCTTAAATTTAAAATATAGTTTGATTGCCGATTTGATCCTATTGCGGGCATAACAGCTAAAATGGAATTCCCATAATAATCAATCTGTAGGTATTTAAACTATATTGTACACCTAGCATAAAGCTGAAGTACTAAAAAAGTGAGGTTGTTATGGATTTAAATTTTTTTAAGAAAACAAGAATTTTAGATGGTGGAATGGGTCAAGAACTTCTTGCAAGAGGTATGGAGCCTAATGGAACTTTATGGAGTGCAAATGCATTACTTCAGGATAAGTATCATCAACTTTTATTAGATACTCATGTGGACTTTATAGAAGCTGGTGCTGAGGTGATTGTAACAACCACGTTTACTACTAGAAAGACAAGATTGAAAGACAATAATGTAGAAGATAAATTCGAATATTTAAATAACAAAGCTGGAGAAATTGCTCAAAAAGCAAAAAAACTATATCCCAAAATATTAATTGCTGGTGGATTACCACCTCAATATTTAACCTATGAAGCTGACACAAGATCAGAAAATGAAATAAGAGATGATTTTTACAGTCAGGCAAAAATACTCTATCCTTATATAGATTTTTTTTATTTTGATGTTTTAAGTAGTGTAAGAGAATTTAAAATTGCTATTGAATGCATTAAAGAATTTAATAAACCGTATTTAATTGGAGCTCATATTTCTGAGGGAACAAAATTACCAAGTGGTGAGAGGATTTCTGAAATTATCACAAAGATCAATCATGATAAATTACTTGGAATAATCTTATCTTGTATTTCACCGGAAAATTATGATTTAAATCTCGAAGAAATAAAAAATTTAAATATTCCATTTGGATTTAAATTAAATGGTTTTATAAAAACTAATCCAAAACCAAATTACACTGGTGCCTATAAAAAAAGCAAAACAGGAAATCCAAATGAATTTTTAGGTCAACGTAAGGACTTAACACCAGATAAGATGGCTGAATTTGCAAAAAGATTTCATGATGCTGGTGCAACTATTATGGGTGGATGTTGTGAAACAAGACCATCACATATCAAAGCTTTTTCGAAACTTAAATAACTTTTTGGTAATCTGCTTTTCTTACAAAGTAAATACCAATGCAAACTGCTATTAAAGAAATTACCACTTTAAAAGTAATTAATTCTTTCAAGAAAATATAACTTAATACTGTTCCAAAAATTGGTATTAAGTAAGATACTTGTGATTGAAAAATTAATCCATTGTTAACTAAAATTCTAAATCTTAGTAACCATGCAATTCCAGTTGAAACTAAACCAAGATAAATAACTGAAATAGTTGAGTCTAATCTTGGTATCGACTCCCATGGTTGTTCAATAAAACCTACAAGTGGAATAAGAATAATTGTGGCCCAAATTAAAATTGATCCTGTTACATTCTCATTTTTTTTCTTACTAATTTTTAAAGTTAAAACGCCTCCAACAACATAACATGTAGATCCCAATAAAATTAAAAGAGCTGATGTGAAATTATTTTCATCAATCAAAAGATTGTCAGAAAATAAAAATATGATACCTGAAAATCCAATTAAAATACCTATTGTTTTTATAAAATTAAATTTTTCATCTTTTGTATAAAAATGTGCAAGAACTGTTGAGCTTAAAGGAGTTGTAGACATTAATATTGCAGCTAAATTACTTTGTACAGATTTAACTCCGTAAGCTATAAGAAAAAATGGAGCTACTAAATTTATAAACCCTATCATCGCAAACCAATGCCAGTCTTTTGAAAAAGCTTCGATTTTAATATTTTTAAAATAACAAAGTAATAAAACTGGAATTGCTCCAAAAAAAACTCTTAAAAAAGCTATTGTAACCGGCCCGTAAGAATAAGTTGCTATCTTTATATTAAAGAAGGCAGAGGCCCAAATTAGTGCCAACAATGTAAGTAATAAATAATCAAATAATTTTGGTTGTCTCATTCAGTAATATCGTTAATTAAACCATTAGTAATTTTTTGAAGTTTTGCAAAATTAATCTTAAATACACAATTAGGATGTCCTGCTGCTGCATATAAATCATCAAACCTTTTAAGTGAATTATCAATGTGGACATTAATTTTATTCAAATGTCCTATTGGCGAAACTCCTCCAATAGTGAATCCTGTTGTATTTTTGACTTCATCTGCTGAAGCCATTGAGGCATCTTTTATATTCAAGCTTTTTTTAATCTTATTTAGAGACGCTTTTTTATCTCCAGCAACTAAAAATAAAGTGAATGAATTTTCTGTTTTAAAAAGTAAGCTTTTAACTATTGCTCCTACTTCACAATTTAACGATGAAGCTGCCTCCATTGCTGTTCTTGCAGATGTATCTAATGAAATAATGTTTAAATCAGCATCAAAATCTTTTAAAAATTTCTCCACTCTTTTAACTGGTTCTTTTTCTAACAAAGACATGTTTCAACTTATTTCAACTTAAAATTGTTGGTTATTTATCTTGCAAAATACACACTTATGTGAAAATTGCATAGGTGTTATTAATTAAAAGAGCATTATTTATCAGCCTTTTTTTGATACTACAACCACGGAATTACATAGGAGATTAAATGAGTGCAAAAGATGTTTTAAAGTTCATAAAAGATAAAGAAGCTGAATTCGTTGATTTAAGATTTACTGACCCAAGGGGTAAACTTCAACACTTAACTATGGATGCCACTGCAGTTGATGATGGTATGCTAAACGATGGTGTGTTTTTTGATGGTTCATCAATTGCTGGATGGAAAGCTATTAATGAGTCAGATATGATTTTAAAACCTGATTTATCAAGATTTTTTTTAGATCCTTTTACATCTCATAATACAGTTGTTTTATTTTGTGATATTTTAGATGCTATTAAGAAAACTCCTTACGAAAGAGACCCAAGAGGTGTTGCTAAAAAAGCTGAAGAATATTTAAAAGCTTCAGGAGTTGGTGATAAAGCATTTTTTGGACCAGAGCCAGAATTTTTTGTTTTTGATGATGTGAGAATCAAAAATGATATGAATGAATGTGGATTTAAAATTGATAGTAAAGAAGGTCCATATAATTCAGGTAAAGAATATGAAAATGGCAACATGGGTCATAGACCTCCAATTAAAGGTGGTTATTTTCCAGTACCTCCAGTTGATAGTGAACAAGATATGCGAGGAGAATATTTAAAAAATTTAAAAGAAGTTGGTATCAAAGTTGAAAAACACCATCATGAAGTAGCACCAAGTCAACACGAGCTTGGAATGTATTTTGGTACATTAGTAAACCAAGCAGATAACGTTCAACTTTACAAATACGTTGTACAAATGGTAACTCATTCATTTGGAAAAACAGCAACCTTCATGCCTAAACCAGTTGCTGGTGATAATGGATCTGGAATGCATATTCATCAATCAATATGGAAAGGTGATACTCCTGTATTTTCTGGGGATGCTTATGCAGGATTATCTGAAACAGCATTACATTATATTGGTGGTATTTTAAAACATGCAAAAGCGATTAATGCATTTTCAAATTCAACAACAAATAGTTACAAAAGATTAATTCCAGGATTTGAAGCTCCAGTTCTTTTAGCTTACTCAGCTAGAAATAGATCAGCTTCATGCCGTATCCCAATTACTTTGAGTAAAAAAGGTGCGAGATGTGAAATTAGATTTCCAGATGCATCGGGTAATCCTTATTTAACTTTTGCAGCTATGTTAATGGCAGGTTTAGATGGAATTAAAAATAAAATTCATCCAGGTGAGTCTTTTGACAAAGATCTGTATGAATTACCTCCAGAGGAAGTTAAGTCTATTCCTACTGTTTGTGGATCGTTAAGAGAAGCGATGGAAAGTTTAGATAAAGATAGAGAATTCTTAACTCAGGGTGGCGTATTTACAGATGATCAAATAGATGCTTATATTGCTCTAAAGTTTGAAGAAATCCATAAGTTCGAACACGCACCTCATCCTGTAGAGTTTGAGATGTATTACAGTAGTTAATTAATAATTACTGTTTTGTCGTAGCAATTGTATCTTTATTAACGCCTTTTTTTACTACGTAATCCTGTGTGCCATTAGCACCAGTTTCAACTTCCTTACGTAGATCTTTAAAAAAAGTTTTTTCTTTTAAAGAATCTTTTAAGCCTTTAACAAGATTTTTAAATTCAAACTTATTCATATAAATCTTATACATTAGTTATGCATTTTACGCAATACTGCTATGCAACTTACGGGATACTATTAATTTAGCTTATTTTAAAGGACTCTCCACACCCACAACGCTCTGTTTCATTAGGATTGTTGAACACAAAGCTAGATGAAAATTCCTCTTTTTTATAATCCATCTCTGTACCTAATAAATACATAACAGCTGCAGAGTCTATAAATACTTTTACTCCTTTATCCTCAATAACTTCATCATTAGGATTAATTTCTTTAGAATATTCCATCACATAAGACATTCCTGCACAACCACCTGATTTGACTGAAACTCTCACACCTAATGCACTTTTTTCAGCACTAGACATAATTTCTTTTATTCTATTTGCAGCATTATCACTTAATTTAATTATTGGGTTCATTACAAATTTAACTCCAGTTTAGCTGCATCTGACATCATATCCTTAGTCCAAGGTGGCTCCCAAACTAATTGGAGATCAACATCATCTATTTCTTCTACTTGCATTGCTCCTTCTTTAACTTCTTTGGGTAAACTTTCAGCAACTGGGCAATTAGGGGTAGTTAATGTCATTTTAATTTCAGCTTTTCGACCTTTAACTTGAATATCATAAATTAAACCAAGTTCATAAATATTTACTGGTAATTCAGGATCATAAATCTTTCTTATTTCTTCTATAATTTTATCTTTAATTTCCATAATTATTAATCTTCTGTACTCACTTGTTTTCCATCATTTTCCATTGCAGATACTAAAGTGTGCCATGATAATGTAGCACATTTAACTCTCATAGGATATTGTTTAACTCCTGAAAGACACATTAATTTTGTTTTATCATCTTCTTTTAAGATTTTATTTTTAAGTTCAGGATTTTCTTTTATCATTCCTAGAAAATCTTCAATAATTTCTTTGGCTTCATTATCACTTTTACCTTTTATTAAATCTGTCATTATTGAAGCTGATGCCATAGATATTGCACATCCACTTCCTTCAAATGAGATATCTTCAACTTTTCTTTGTTCATTTAATTTTAGGTACACATGAACATTATCCCCACATAAGGGATTATTTCCTTTTGCATCTTTGTTAAAATTTTCTGTCTTTCCTAAATTTCTAGGATTTTTTCCATGCTCTAAGATTATTTCTTGATATAATTCTTTTAAATTCATTTTAAATCAAAAATTTTTTTACAATTATTTATTCCCTCATTCAATTTATCTAAATCATCTTTAGTATTGTAAATACCAAGGGAAGCCCTTGCACTTGCAGGAATACCTAATTTGTCATGAAGTATTTGGCAACAATGATGACCAGCTCTTATTGCAACTCCAGTTTCATCTAAAATAGTTGCTATATCATGTGGATGAACACCTTCGATAGTAAAAGATAATACTCCACCTCTCTCTTTAGGGTTTCCAATTAATTTTACAGAATTGTTTTTTTGTAAAATTTCTTGCCCATATTCAATTAATTCTTTTTCATGTTTAATAATATTTTCAATACCTATACTTTCAAGAAATTTTATAGACTGATCAAAAGCAATAACTTGCGCTGTAGCCATTGTTCCTGCTTCATATTTATTTGGAAGATCACCATAAGTAATTCTATCTTTTTTGACTTCATTAATCATTCCTCCACCACCTTGATAAGGTGGAAGTTGTTCAAGCCATTTCTTTTTACCGTATAAAACACCAAGTCCTGTTGGGCCATACATTTTGTGACAAGAGATTGCATAAAAATCACAATCTAGGTCCTGCATATCTAATTTTAAATGTGGTCCTCCCTGACAACCATCCACTACAACAACAATACCCTTTGAGTGAGCTAACTGAGTAATTTCTTTGATTGGCAATACTGCACCAGTAACATTAGATAGATGAGTTATTGCTATTATTTTAGTTTTATCTGTTATCTCTTTCTCTATATTTTCAATTGGAATATCTCCTTCTTCATTAATCTCAGCAAACTTTATTTTGATATTTTTAGATTTTCTAAGAAAATGCCAAGGAACATAATTTGAATGATGTTCTAGTTCTGTAATTAAAACTTCGTCATTTGGTTCCAAAATTGATTGACCCAGTGTATTTGCCACTAAATTCAGGGCTTCTGTAGCTCCTTTGGTGAATACAATCTCATTTTTATCTTTAGCATTAATGTATTTCTGAACG
>CACGBP010000004.1 GCA_902571375.1 uncultured Pelagibacteraceae bacterium | reverse complement strand
TAAAAGAAATTAAAAAATTAGATAACAATTTTAAAAAAAAAGCTGTTTTTATTCATACTTCACTATCACATAAATATGAAGACATAAATTTAGAAGCTCTTTCTAGTATGAAAAAAGTGATTAATAAGAATAGAGTTGCTTTTGGACTTCATTCACCTGATTTAAAAATTTTATATTATGCGCAAATTTACAATCCAGAGTCGCTCTTTTTCTATGTTAAAACAAATG
The DNA here is from genome assembly GCA_902571375.1 of uncultured Pelagibacteraceae bacterium. Taxonomy (GTDB): domain Bacteria; phylum Pseudomonadota; class Alphaproteobacteria; order Pelagibacterales; family Pelagibacteraceae; genus Pelagibacter. The sequence continues at coordinate 102,084 of CACGBP010000004.1, read as the reverse complement.
AAAAAATTAAATTCCCAGATAATGAGCACGCAATTAAAATTAATGAAGTAAATAAAGTAGTTTCTAATTTAGAGTTATTAAAATTATCAATTGGTAATGGTGATAAGAAAAAAATAATTTTAAAAAATGAATTTGATACAGGTAAGATAAAATAACATTCAATGAAGAGTTTTGATTTAGAGAGTTTTGAATTAGTTGAGTTAGATAGTATTTTTATACTTAAGAATATCAATACAACAATAGGCTTTGTTAGATTTAATGAGAAAGGTGAAGTAGAGTATATTTTTGTAAATCCAATTTTTAGAAAACAGGGTGTAGCAAATAAATTATTACAATTAGTAAAACAAAAAACTGGAAAAGAAATAGTACTTCAAGAACCAATCAGCCCTTTGGGATCAAAGTTATTAAGATCATTAAATGAATGGAAATAGACTTATTATTTTTTTTAACAGTTGTTCCAGCTATAATTTTATACGGAATTGCAAAATCAGGCCTAGGCGGCTCCATGACTTTAATTTCTGTTCCGTTAATGACAATAGTGATGCCACTAAATCAAGCTTTAGGAATTATTTTACCAATTTTAATTTTCTCAGATTTTATTGCTGTTTATAAATATAGAAAAGAATTTGATTTAGGAACTTTGAAATTAATGGTTCCATTTGCGGCTATTGGTATAATTATTGGATCATTGACCTTTTCATATTTTTCAGAAGACTTGTTAAAATTTATAATTGGATTAATGGGCTTTTTGTTTGCAGGTCATTATTTCTTTTTTAAAAAAGATAAAGATGAAAAATCAGAGAAAAATTTTTTAAAAGGTGGAACATGTTCAGTAATTGCAGGTTTTACAAGTTTTTGTGTGCATGCTGGAGGGACTCCAACCAGTCTATATTTGCTTCCACTTAGAATGAAAAAAAAAATCTATGTAGGAACAAGAATATTTTTTTTTACTTTTGTGAATTTAATAAAATTACCATTGTATATTAATTTATCTATGACAAATTTAGAGTCTTTTAATCATTCAGTAGTATTGTTTCCAGTTGCGCTCTTGGGAATTTTAATTGGATATGAATTAATTAAAATTATCGAAGAAAAGATGTTTTATAATTTTATATATGCTTTAATTTTCGTAACAAGCACAAAGCTTTTATATGATTATTTTATATGATTTTTTTACACATACTAAATTTTAAATAAATGGTTAAATAATCTACTTAAATTATGAAACAAAAATTTAATCCAAGAATTAAAGCTAGGCTAAGAAAAAATAGACAAGTTTTAAGTAAAAATATCGATAATTTTTTTGGGTGGGTTAAGGGTGCAAAACTTGTTGAGCTTAAAAGTTGTAACACCGATGAAGATCCTGTTAGACCAGAGCTAGATAACAAGTTTAGAACAGGTCACGGAAGAAAAATTTTTGGAGTTGAATACAAGGGAGAAATTCATGCTGTTATGTGTTTTGCTTATACAAATAAAATTCCAAAAAGTGTTGAAGAACTAGAAAAACTTAGTACCGATGCATTTTTACAAACTGCTATGCGAGATCAAGCTGGTGGTCAGATAGCAATTGCTTACACTGTTTGGTCCAAAAAAAAGGGAGGAGGAAAATTGATTGTAAAAGAAGTTTTTAAAAAAATTAAAAAATCAAATCATCTTAATAGATTAATAACATTATCCCCATTAACAGATATGGCGACTAAATTTCACTTAAGAAACGGTGCAAAGCTTTTACAAATAAATGAAACAACTCAGAATTTTGAGTATAAAGTAATTAAAAAATTTAAATGAAATTTAAAAAATTTTTTACTATTTTCATATTTTCCTTTTTAAGTTTATCTGAGGTTTTTGCAGATGAGAGAAAAAAACAATTAGATAAACTCTTTAGTGAATTAAAAATGAATAATCCAGTTTTAACTTTTGAGATAGAGCAAAAAATCTGGAAAATTTGGAGCACACATCCAAAAAAAAATGAACTTACTCTAATGCTATCTGAGGGTTCTGCTTTAGTTAAAAATGATAAACTTAATGAAGCTGTTACAATTTTTACAAAAGTAATCGAACTTGATCCAAATTGGGCAGAAGCATGGAATAAACGTGCAACAGTTTTATATTTATTGGGAGAATTTCAAAAGTCACAAAATGATATAGATAAAGTTTTAAAGCTTGAAGAAAGACATTTTGGTGCACTTGCTGGACAAGGTTTGGTTAATATTCAATTAAAAAATTATGAAAAAGCTATTATGAGTTATGAAAAAGCACAAAAAATATATCCTACAATGAAATCACCGAAAATTATGATAAAAGAGATCAAGGAACTAATTAAACAACAATCAATATAATAATGAAAAAATTTAACTGGAATTACCCAACAACAATATGGGCTGGTGAAAATAGAATTAAAGATATAGGTTTAGCATGCAGAACATTAAATATAAAAAAACCTTTGCTAATTACTGACAGCGGTTTGGCTAATTCAGAAATATTGAAAAAAACTTTAAAGAAATTAAATAATGAAAATATTAGTACAGATATATATTCAAATATTATGGGCAATCCAACTGGCACAGATGTAGATGAAGGAGTTGTTTATTACAAAAAGAAAAATTGTGATGGCGTTATAGCTTTTGGAGGTGGTAGTAGTTTAGATGTTGGCAAAGCTGTTGCATTTATGTCTGGCCAAACATTACCTATATGGGATTTTGAAGATGTTGGAGATAACTGGACGAAAGCCAACTCAGATAAAATTGCAGCTATTATTGCAGTTCCAACTACAGCTGGCACAGGATCAGAAACAGGAAGAGCTTCTGTAATTTTAAATGAGCAAACAGGAGTAAAAAACATAATTTTTCATCCAAAATTTTTACCATCAATTGTAATTTTAGATCCTTTGTTGACTGTTGGACTTCCTTCACAAATTACAGCAGCCACAGGTATGGATGCTTTAGCTCACAATTTAGAGGCATATTGTGCTCCAGGTTATCATCCAATGGCAGATGGAATAGCTTTAGAGGGAATGAAGTTGATTAAGAAATGGTTATTAGAAGCAGTAAATAATGGATCAAATGTCGAAGCAAGAATGAACATGTTGACTGCTGCTAGCATGGGCTCTACTGCTTTTCAAAAAGGTTTGGGTGCTATACACTCTTTAAGTCATCCAGTAAATGCTTTAAATAATATTCATCACGGTTTATCAAATGCGATATTCATGCCTTATGTTTTAACGTTTAATAAAGAAGCTATTGAAAATAAAATTATAAAAGTTTGCGAGTATTTAGAAATAGATGAAAAATCATTTGATGGTTTTTTAAAATGGATTTTGGATTTAAGAAAAAAACTCAATATACCTCATAAACTGTCTGAAGTAATTAAAGAAGAAAATTTGGAACTAGATCGTTTATCAAAAATGGCTTTAAATGATCCTTCAACAGGAGGAAATCCAAAAAAATTAACTGAAAAAGATATGAAAATTTTGTATCAACATAGCATGTCAGGAAAGTTATTTTAATGAGCAACTTAAATATTTTGATTGTTGAGGGAAATCTCAGAGAAGAAAACCAAAATTTCTCTGAAGTAGGTATTCAAACTCATACTGAAAGTTTAAAAGATAGTTTAAATCATTTTACTAACAGCCTAAACTTTGATGTTGTAAATCCATCGTCAGATGAAAATTTAAGTTTAGTTAGTGAAAAACTTTCAAATTATGATGGTTTAATTTGGGGTGGAAGCAGTCTTAATATTTATAATAATACACCTGAAATAAAGAGACAGATTGAATTTATGAAAGAGTGTCAAAAAAAAGTTAAAAATATTTTAGCTATTTGTTGGGGTATGCAAGTAGCTGTTACAGCTGCAGGAGGAGAAGTAAAAAAAGCCACCAACTCTCATATAGGTATAGCAAATGAAATTATGTTAAGTAAAGATGGATTAAATCATCCATTATATAGAGATAAAGATAATAGATTTAACTCACCAGCTTTTAATTTTGATGAAGTTGTTACGTTACCTAGCAATGGTGTCTGTCTAGCTTCAAATAAAATAAATAAGGTACAAAGTTTATATTTTAATGTAGGGGATACAAGAATTTGGGGATTACAATATCATCCAGAAATCACTTATGAAAAAATGATAAGTTTAATTGAATTTAGAAAAGATAAATTAATTGAAAATAGAAAAGCTTTTAAAAATGAGACAGAGATAAAAAATCATATATCTTTTATCAAAGAGGAAATTTTAGTATCAAATAAATTGCAAAGAATGCTTGAGTTAAAAAATTGGTTGGATAATATTAATAAGAATTAGTAATAAAAATGTTGAGCTATATATTACCTTTTATCTTACTCATACTTGTTGTGGTTTTTATACATGAATATGGACATTATTATTTTGCAAAAAAATATGGTGTAGGTGTAACTGATTTTTCAATTGGTTTTGGTCAAGAAATTTTTGGATGGAATGATAAATCAGGTACAAGATGGAAAATATGCTGGATACCTTTAGGTGGATATGTAAAATTTTTTGGTGATCGAAATGTTTTTTCTCAAGCTGATCAAGAAAAAATTATTCAAAAATATAGTGAGGAAGATAGAGAAAAATTATTTGTTTTAAAACCTTTGTATCAAAGAGTTTTAATTGTTTTTGGTGGCCCATTAGCAAATTTTTTATTAGCTTTAGTTATATTTTTTTCAATTTATACCTTTGTTGGTAAAGATTTCACTCCTGCTGTAATTAATGAAGTTCAAAAAGATAGCCCTGCAATGGTTGGTGGATTGAAACAAAATGATATTATTTTAGAAATCGATGGGAATAAAGTAAAAAGTATCATGGAAGTTTCTAAATATATAACAATGTCAACAGATGAAATTATAGATTTCAAAGTAAAACGTTCTTATGAAGAATTATCATTAAAGATAAAACCTAAAACAGTCAAAGGCGAGGATAATCTTGGAAATCAAATTAATAAAAGAATAGTTGGTATTAAATTAGGTGCTTATAATAATGAAATTAATCATGTAAAATTGGGACCAGCACAAGCAATTTATCATGCAGCAAATGAAGTTTATTATGTGAGTATTTCTTCATTAAAATATATTGGTGCAATGATATTTGGTAAAGCTGACACCTCTCAACTTGGCGGTCCAATTAGAATAGCTAAAATTTCGGGTCAAGTTGCCGAATTTGGTATTTTAGCTTTTATTAGTATGATGGCATATATTTCTATTAGTCTAGGATTGGTTAATTTATTTCCAATTCCAATGTTAGACGGTGGACATTTGATGTTTTATGCTTTTGAAAAAGTTTTGGGTCGTCCCTTATCACAAAAAACTCAAGAGGGTTTTTTTCGAATCGGTTTGTTTTTATTGCTATCATTAATGTTTTTTACAACGTTTAATGACCTAAAAGACTTAGGTTTATTTAGATAATAAAAATAAACCTAAAGCTCAAAAAGCTAGTAAAATCAACGTTTATCAATAATTTTACAATATATTGTGTATAACTTTTTTTTAGACACTAAAAAAAGTCTTGATTTATCAACACTTTTGATAAAAATAGTAAATAACCTAATAAAACCGGAGCTAAAATGAATAAAAAACAATTAGTAGTCAAACTTTCAGGCGCTTTAAATTTAAGTAAAGCTGATGCCGAAAGAACTTTTGACACTATTACCAATACTATTTTAGACGCTTTAAAAGCAGATGATTCAGTTAAAATTGCTGGGTTTGGTACATATAAAGTGGCTAAGAGAAAAGCTAGAGTTGGAAGAAATCCTAGAACTGGTGAGCAAATTCAAATTGCTGCATCTCAAAAGGTTAAATTCTTACCAGCAAAAGCTTTAAAAGAAGTTTTCAATAGATAACACGCTTTTTACAGCCTTAATGCTTAATTGCGTTAAGGCTGTTTCTATATGCAAAAATTGCATACCCAATTTTCCTAATCAGCGTTAGTTTTTAAATTTAATAAAAATATAAGAACCCCTTTAACAGGGAGGTCTTATGACTAAATTATTAAAGAAAATAAGTGCACCATTTATTAGTTTAATTTTTTTATTAAACATGAGTAGTGCAGGAATGGCAGAGACTACAGTTTCTGCTGAAGTTGGTTTTATTTTTAATACCTTATTATTCCTTATTTGTGGTTTCCTCGTCATGTTTATGGCTGCAGGATTTGCAATGTTGGAGTCAGGAATGGTTACATCAAAAAGTGTATCCGTTATCTGTGCAAAAAATATAGGTTTATTTTCAATTGCAGGAATTATGTTTTGGCTTGTGGGTTATAATTTAGCCTACGGTATACCAGAAGGAGGTTATATCGGTAAATTTATACCATGGTCAGACGCAAGTTCAGTAGATACAGGTTACTCAGATGGATCAGACTGGTATTTCCAGATGGTTTTTTGTGCGACTACAGTTTCTATTGTCTCTGGAACAATGGCTGAAAGAATTAAGTTATGGCCATTCTTCGTATTCGCTGCAGTTCTTTCAGGAATTATTTATCCAATCGTAATGGGTTGGCAGTGGGGTGGAGGCTGGTTAGCAGAAGCAGGTTTTTCCGATTTTGCTGGTTCAACTCTAGTTCACTCAACTGGTGGTGCAGCAGCTTTAGCTGGTGCAATGATTATTGGTCCAAGACTTGGAAGATTTACAAAGTCTGGTGCTCCAGCACCGCTTAAGCCATTCGCAGCCTCATCAATTCCGTTAGTAACAATTGGTGTATTTATTTTATGGCTAGGTTGGTTTGGTTTTAATGGTGGTTCGCAATTAGCTATGGGAACTGCTGTTGATGCTATTGCTGTATCAACTATTTTCATGAATACATTTTTAGCAGGCGCAGGTGGAGTAATTGGTGCAGCTATAATCACAAGATTACATTTTGGTAAAACAGATGTTGTCCAAATGTTAAATGGATGTATTGGTGGATTAGTTGCAGTAACTGCCGAACCATTAGCTCCATCACCTTTTGCAGCTATTTTAATCGGTGCTGTAGGTGGTCTAATTGTAGTTTATGGTACGAAACTACTATTCTCATTAAAAATTGATGATGTAGTTGGTGCTATACCTGCACACTTATTTGCTGGAATTTGGGGCACGTTAATTGTACCTGCTACAAATTCTGGTGCAAATTTTAGTACTCAGTTAATTGGTGTGTTATCAGTAAACATATTTGTGTTTATAGTCGCTTACATAGTGTTTAGCGCTATTAAAGCAACTATTGGCCTAAGGTTAAGTAAGGAAGGTGAAACTAAAGGTACTGATGTCACTGAAACTGGTGTGATTGCATATGCAATACGTGACTAATTGTTAACAATAAAGGGGTTCTCCGCTCTCTGTGTATCCGCAACGTTACTCATACGGAGAGCCCCTTAAAAAAATTTCTCTCTAGTTAGTTAAACTATAAAAGCCCTCTCCCTCAAGAGGGCTTTTAACTATTTTGATCCCATAATTTTTTAAAATCAATAAATGGTGAAAGTCCATAGCTTGAATTTATATTAGTCAAATGAAGGGATAAACTTTTAATTGGTGAAATGCAGATTTCTTTTTCATAGATTTCATTAATATATTTTTCAAAAGGATCATGGCGATCTTGACATGTTTTATTGAAATTATCCCAATATTTATCAAGTAAATTTTTGCTGGTCATAAAAGTACAAAGAGTTTTATTAACTGTACGCCAGTGTCTTTTATTACCAATCAAAATATTAGTTTTTTCATTTGTCATATACAAATATGGATAATCAGAGGGACACATGAATATGTCTCTACCTATTTGAGATGATATCCTCTCATAAGAAGCAACCATTTCTTCTAACATAGGTTCGAAATGTAAATAGTCATCTTCAACAAAAAATATAAGATCATCACCTCTATCTTTACCTATTTCAAAACTTTGTAATAAACTTGCTAAGTTAGAATAAGTTTCATTGCTATTTTGTTTTTTTATTTTTGCTTCAAATTTTTTGAGATCTAAAGAAATAATCTCAAAATCCTCATTTTCTACAATTCCTTTAATTAGGTTCAAATTCTCACTATTTGAATTATCATCTATAATTAAGGTTTTTATTTTCAAATTTGGGTATTTTGTTTTGCAAAAATTGACTGATTTAATTAAAGATTTTATTGAACGTGCTGAATATTCTATTTTTGGTTTTTCAAATAATCTTTTTTTATTTTGATCCCAAATTTCTATTTCAGTATTCATTCTAATAATTATCAAAATTGAATTAACTTTTCTTGTAATCTTAACTTCACCAAGTGGTAATATTATTGATTTTTTATTAATTATTGAAAGATCTTGATTTAATTCCTTATTTAATGTTGGAGATGAAAATCTATTTTGATCAATAAGTTCTAGCCCAAATAATTTGCAAATTTGAATGAAAAGTTTTTTCATTTGTTTTTTAATCTATGGTATAAATATTTACATTATTATGACAATTAAATCATCTCAAACTCTAGTTTCTGAAGCTCTAAAGGAAATAAAAACAATTTCTACAGATGAAGCGCATAAAATGGTTAGTGATAATCAATGTAATTTAATTGATATCAGAGATATTCGTGAGCTTCAAAAAGAAGGTCAAATTGAGGGAGCAAATCATATTCCAAGAGGTATGCTTGAATTTTGGTTAGACCCAGAAAGTGTATATTTTAAAGAAGGAAAACTTGACCTTAATAAAGAGATGGTTTTATTTTGTGCAGGAGGTTTAAGATCTGCTTTAGCAGCAAAAACTCTAAAAGATATGGGTTTTAAAAAAGTTTCACATATTGATGGTGGCTTTGGTGCATTAAGACAAAGTAAATTCAAAGTAACTTAAGAATTATATTCATCTATAGCATAATCTAATCTATCCTGACCCCAAAAAATTTTATCATTTACTATAAATGTAGGAGCTCCAAAAATATCTTTTTCAAAAGCAGCGTTTGTTAAGTCCTTCAATTTATTTTTAATTTTAATATCTTGTATATCTTCAAAAAATTTTTTTTTATCGATTTTTACTAAGTCTAAAATTTTATCAAAATTTTTTTCATCAGAAATATCAGTATTTTCTTTCCAATAAGCGTCAAAACATACATCAAAAAATTTTTCTTTGAGATTTTCATCAATTACTAAATAACCACGCATCAAATAAAGAGTATTTATTGGAAATTTAGTATTCCATTTAAAATCGATTTTATATTTAAGTGCAACTAATTCACAATCGTTTTTCATATTTTTCATTTTTCGTAAATTAAATGCTGGTGCAATAATACCACCAAGTTTATGAAGACCACCCAAAAGAATAGGCTTATAATTAATTTTCAATTTTTCTTTTTTATTAATTTCTTTTATTCTTTTATAAGCTAAAAATGAGTAGGGACTTATAAAATCAAAATAAAAATCGATTGATTTAGTCATACAGATTTATGCTTTTGGCATAAAATATTCTTATTAACCAATAAATAAATATTCCAATTGGTCCAATTAAGTAAGTAATTAAGAGTGGAAAAATAATAACTATTTTATTAATTGAAAGTTTCTGAGAGTCTCTCACGATCCAACCACCCGTAAAAAGATTGATCGATATAAAATGAATCCAAAACATCATTAGAAAAGTTTTGTCCGAAAATAAATCTGATATGTTGTCTATTCCTAGATAAAGATCAAAATTCCCATCAAAATCGTAAGAACCAACATATGATTTATAGAGCATAAAAACATAAGCACCACCTAAAAGAAAAATAGGGAATATTGAAGTAACTAAATATCTACAAATGTGAGATTGTGGGAAAAAAATTAATATTAACCAAAAAGGTAGGACTCCCAAATTTACCCAGTAATAAAGTATCTCTATTGTAAAATAATTATAAATTTGTTCGATCATTTATAAATATATTATATTAAATCTATTCATGATTCCTATAAGAAATAAAAAAAAAACTCTTAAAGTGACAGTTGATGAAATGAGAGATTTTGCATTAGCTTATGTTGAAAAATATGCACCTTCAAAACAACAACTAAAAACGTATCTGTTAAAAAAATACCTTAGAATCTCAGTTCCAAATGTAAAAAAACAAGACGTAAATAATTTGATTGATATTGTTTTATCTGATCTTGAAAAAAGTAAATTTGTGAATGATAAATTTTATTCAGAAAGCAAAGCCAAAAGCATGATACAAAGAGGAAGTTCAATAAATAAGATTAGAAATTACCTTATCGGCAAGGGAATAAATGATAAATTTATTAATGAGACAGTCAGTAAGATAGAAGATAACAATTCAGATCAAGATTTCTTTTCTGCAATAAAAATTTGTAAAAAAAAAAGAATTGGACCAGCAAGAACAGAAGATAATAGACCTCTTTTTTATAAAAAAGATATATCACTATTAGCAAGAAATGGTTTTGATTTTGAAACCTCAAAAAAAGTAATGGATATTCAAAAAGAAGATTATTTGAAAATTGTTAAATTACTTTGATTTTTTATTTTTTTCTTTGACTAAATAATCAATTTTATTTTTTATATAATTTCTTACAAACACAAAAACAAGTAAACCAAATATAGAAACTGAAACAATGATTATAAGTATAATTCTTAGCTGTTCATCCATTGTAAAATACTTTTACTTTTTAAAATTATACTGGGATTTATAAAATTTTTTTTCCCGTATAATATTTCGTTACCATTAAAGTCTGATATATCACCTCCTGCATGTTTAAGAATTGCGTGGCCTGCTGCTATATCCCATTCACAAGCTCTAGGTTCAGCTACATATCCATCATATTCTCCTGCTGCAATTACACAAAATTTTAATGAACTTTTCATTCGAACTATTTTTTTAACATTAAACTCTTTATGAATTTTATTAATTTCAGGTTTTATATGATTAGAATAAGAAACAAATTTAATTTCATTCTTATCAAATTTTTTTGTGCCATCTAATTTAATTTCATCTCCATTAATTAATTCAAAAGCTTGATTTTCACCATAAGAATAAAACATTCTATTTTTTGCAGGTGCATAAATTAATCCTGCAGCAGGTTTTTTATTAATTATTAGTCCAGCATTTATTGTAAATTCATCAAGATTATTAATATAATCATATGTACCATCAATTGGGTCTATCAACCAAAAATCTTTTAGATCGTCTAAAGATTTGTTATCAGAAGTTTCTTCCGATATTATTGGAATAGTAGGAGTTGACTCTGTTATTTTTTTTGTAATTATCTTATTTACCTCGAGATCACCGTTAGTAACAGGTGTGTTGTCAGATTTAATACTTTTAATTAAACCTTTTTTTCTTAACTCGAGTGAAATCTCTCCAGCATTTAAAAATGTTTTGATTAAACTTTCTACGACTTTTTTAATATCAATTTTAGTCATTAATTTTTTCTAATTTAATATTATCTGAATAAATTACTTTTTTTCCTACATTTTGAAAATTAACTGTTATTTTTTCCTTAATTATTGATTGAACTTGTCCAATTCCCCAATCTTTGTTTTCAGGACAGAAAACTTTGTCACCTGGTTCAAAATCTAAAATCATTTAATTTAACTTATATTAGAAAACAGTATAAATACCATTAAATGAATAATCGACTAAACTCTATTGGATTAGACAAAAAGCCTTCAGATACAACTATTGTTGTTGCAATGTCAGGTGGGGTCGACTCTTCTACAGTTGCAGCAATGATGAAAAAAGAAGGTTATAAAGTTATTGGTATTACTTTAAAACTTTATGATGATGGAAAAGAAGTTGCAGCCTCTAAACAATGTTGTTCTGGTCAAGATATTATGGATGCTAAAAGAGTTGCTCAAAAACTAGGAATTGAACATAAGATTTTATATTATCAAAATAAATTTAAACAAGGTGTTATAGATAATTTTGTAGATAGTTATTTACAAGGTGAGACACCAATACCATGTGTTCAATGCAATCAAACAGTAAAATTTAAAGATTTATTTCAAGTATCTAAAGAACTTAATGCTGATGCAATGATTACAGGCCACTATGTAAAAAGTATTACAATAGGAAATGATACAAGTATGTATCGAGCTATTGATGAGAATAGAGACCAGAGTTATTTTTTATTTAGTACAACAAAAGATCAATTAAACTATTTAAGATTTCCACTTGGCAGTTTGTTAAAAGATGAGACAAGAAAAATAGCCAAAGAACTCCAACTTAATGTGGCAGATAAACCAGACAGCCAAGATATTTGTTTTGTACCTAATGGAGATTATGCATCTGTAATTAGAAAATTTAAACCAGAGTCATTAAGGAAAGGAAATATTAAAAATTTTGATGGTAAAGTTATTGGTGTACATAATGGTATAATAAATTTTACTATTGGACAAAGAAAAGGAATAAAAGTTTCTGATAAAGAACCGCTTTATGTTCTTGAAATTAATTCAAATAAAAATGAAATTATTGTAGGACCTAGAGAAAAATTGGGAAAAAAAGTTATCAATTTAGATAATTTGAATTTATTAGTTGATGAATCTGAATTTAAAGAAAAAATCCTTGTAAAGGTAAGGTCTACAGGAAAACTTTTAGAGGCTAAAATTAAATTAAAAGATAAAAAAAAAGCTGAAGTTAATCTTAAAAATGCTGAAGATGGTATTTCACCTGGTCAAGCGTGTGTATTTTATAAAGAAAATGAAAATGGTTATAAGGTACTTGGTGGTGGGTGGATCAAAAGTTAATTTTTTTTCCACATAAAATAAGTAAGTAAATAAAAAGTTATAACACCTATAAAATAATCCCATTCTAAAGCATGTTTAAAGAATTTTACATTAAATCCCAAAACATTATTACCAGGTAAGCTTATTAGTGGGATACTTATCACCGCAACAATAATCAATATTGAGACTAAAATTATCTTAAGTTTTAGTATTCTAATATTAATAAATTTGGATAGTTTTTCTTTGAATGAATAGAATGTTGTAACTAAATATGCCTGTGCAGCTATTTCAAAAATTATAAAAAGTAACATAACTACTCTTCTAAATAATTTATATAAATCACTGTCAAACTTAATACCTAAAAATATAGAATGAATAGTTAATGCGATAGCTGAAGCTACTCCAAAAAAAACTACTTTATTAATGTACTTATGATTTGCGTTAAATGATTTAATAATTTCTTTATTGTATAGCCAATATTTAATTAAAAGGTATGAGGTAAAAAACATTGCTGGTTTAAACACTAACCAAGAAGGATAAGGTCTAGCTGTTCTACTGATTGATGCGCCTCCATCAAAATATGGGATTGTATTATGTATAATGTCTCCTTGATTAGGGAAAAGTTCATGAAATTGAGTGATTAAAATTAGACAAGTGTTTACTGCAATAAATGGAACAATGAATATCCAAATACTTATGGATTTGACTTTACTAATCTGATCCATAACTAGTTATTTTTTCTTATTTTTTTTTCTAGCTCTTCTTTTTTTAGAGCCCATTTTTCTCCGGCCTCTATGTTTCTTTGGGTAACCCATTGTTTCCTTTAGTTATAATTTAATTGAAATTATGCTTGGGATATAGCATTGTCTTTTAAAGTTATCAATTTTTTTATGGCTAAATCTTTTAAGACATTTCTAAAACATACTGCCAAAGATTTTCATAATCAGTCAGTAAATCCACCAGTGGTTAGAGCTTCTACAATAATATTCAAATCAATGCAGCACATAAGAAAGACTCAAGCAAAAGCACAAAGAAATCCTACCGGTGGTCATTATGATTATGGTAGGCAAGGAACCTCAACAACTTACATATTGCAAAAGATACTTACTAAACTTGAGGAGAGTTACCACGTATTTACAACACCAACAGGTTTTGGTTCTGTTTTTTTGGCTATATTTAGCGTTGTAAGACCTGGAGACGAAATAATAGCTGCAGATCCTATTTATAGCCCTACAAGATTATTAACAGAGAATTACTTGAGAGAATTTGGCATTAAAACTATTTTTTATAATCCCACTGATCTTAAAACTTTACAGAGAAATATTACAAAAAAAACAAAACTTATTTTTGTAGAAAATCCTGGCAGTAATACTTTTGATTTTCAAGATCTTGGAAAAATAATTTCAATTGCAAAAAAAAATAAAATTTATACAGCTATAGATAATACTTGGGGCACACCATATTATCTTAAACCTATTAAGCTTGGTTTCGACATGGCAATAGTGTCCGCAACAAAATATTATTCTGGACATTCTGATGTAATGGGTGGAAGTTTAGCTGTTAATAAAAAGGTTTTTCCGAAAGTTAAAGAAGCTGAAAGAATTACAGGGCTAAGGCTAGGTCCTGATGATGCTTATCTGATAACAAGAGGACTAAGAACACTTGATGTGAGATTGGATAGACACAGAGAGAATGCAAAAAAAGTCGCATCCTTTTTATCAAAAAATAAAAAATTTAAATTACTTTATCCATATAAAAAAAACTCACATAACTTTAGAATGTGGAAGAAATATTATACAGGAGCCTCAGGTTTAATGGGAATGAAAATTAAATCTAAAAACATAAATTCAGTTAGAAAATTTGTTAACTCACTTAAACTATTTGGTTATGGATATAGCTGGGGTGGATTTGAAAGTTTAGCCTTACATCAAGAGTTTAGAGAAACAGGAAAAAGAAAATATATGAATCTAGCTAAAGATGAACATCTTGTGAGATTACATATTGGTCTTGAAGATCCAAATGACTTAATTGCAGATATTAAACAAGCATTAAGACATTTAAAATGATATCAGAGAATTTTTTTAAATCTAGAACAGCAATCATAACTTTATTTGCTGCATGTTTTGTTGTTTTGATTTCTTTAGGTGTAAGACAGGTTTTTGGTTTATTCTTTATCGATTTTAATGAGAGTTTAAATATAAGTAATACTGCATTTGGTTTTGCTATTGGAATACAAATGTTAATGTGGGGAATAACTGGTCCAATTTTTGGAGCAGTTGCAGATCGTTATGGTGGACATTTTGCTATTATTTCTGCATTTATATTTTACACACTTGGTATTTACTTTTTATACACAGGGCCAAACACTGGTATATTTTTTCAAATTCATATGGGTTTATTGATAGGTATTGGTTTAGGTGGTACGGCTATAAGTATTCCAATGTCAATTGTTGGTAAACACTTCCCTTTATCAACAAGAACAATTGCAATGAGTATTGTCACCGCAATTGGATCTTTTGGTTATTTTCTTTCACCAATTTTTACTACTTATTCTTTAAAAGAATATGGTTGGAATTATACTTTATTTGTATTTACTTTATTTTTAATAACAGGTTTAGTTGCTGCTTATTTTGTACGGTCACCATCTGAAACTGAAAAAATAGAGAAAACTTCACATCAATCATTTAAAGAAGCTTTAGCAGAAGCTTTCAAGACTAAAAGTTATATTTTACTTGTGTCAGGATTTTTTGTTTGTGGTTTTCATATTACTTTGGTTGGAACTCATGTTCCTAAGTATGTTATTGACAGAGGTTTAGAGGACTGGACGGCAGCTGCAATTTTATCATTGATAGGATTATTTAATATTTTTGGCTCGTTATTAAGTGGTTATCTTTCAGCAAAAATGAGTAAGAAAATTATTCTAAGTGGAATTTATTTTTTAAGAGGGATTTCTATTATTCTATTCATATTTACACCAGCGAGTAACATTAGTGCTTTTTTATTTGGAGCAAGTTTTGGCTTCTTATGGCTTTCAACAGTTCCTGCAACAAGTGGAATAGTTGCACATTTATTTGGAACTAAATATTTAGGTATGTTGTATGGAATTGTATTTTTAAGTCATCAAATAGGATCTTTTTTTGGTGCGTATCTTGGAGGCCTATTCCATGATTTATATGGCTCTTATGATTATGCGTGGTATTTAGCAATTGCTTTATCTGTTTTCGCAGCAATAATACACTTACCAATTAAGGAAGAACCAGTTTTAAGATTAAAAACAGAATAAATTGATTAAAAAAGATCAACTATCGGATATTCACAATTCAGGAAAATCTTACATTATTTATAAATCAAAAAAAGGTTTTGATTTATATACTAATTTTTCTAAAAAAATTATTCTTAACAATAATAATGTAGGTAGTTTTTTAAGTAAAAAACATAAAAGCATACCTGGAAATACCAATTTATACATAGGTTTTTTTGGTTATGAAATACTTAATAACTTAATCGGTATTAGAATTCCAAAACAAAAAAGTATTAAATTTCCAAAAGGAATTTTCTATAAACCTGAAAAGAAGATCAGTTTAAGTAATAATTTTAAATATGAAAATAAAGATAAACATAAAAACAGTGCTTTTAAAATAAATATAAATAAGAAGTCTTACACTAAAATTTTTAAAAAATTTAAAAAGAGAATTATAAGTGGAGAAACATATCAAATTAAGATTTGTACTAAATATAAAACAAAATCAAAGGTAGATCCTTTAAGCTTTTTTTCGAAATTATCAAAAACTAATTTAGCTCCAGAAGCATTCATGATTAGAGATAAGAATTATTCAATTATAAGCTGTTCACCAGAAAACTTAATAACTAAAAAAGGTCTCAATATATTTACAAAGCCTATAGCTGGAACGGTTAAAAAAACCAAATCCTTAAATAAGAGGAAGGCGCTTAAATATTTTAGAAAAAATCTTAAAGAAACAAAAGAACACAATATGATTGTTGACATGGAGAGAAATGATTTATCTAGAATATGCAAACCTGGCTCGGTAAAATTATCTAAACAAAAAACTGTAGAGGAATATAAAGATCTTTTTCACTATGTAAGTTTAATAAAGGGTAAATTAAAAAAGAATGTTCAAAATAAAGATATTATTAAAGCTATGATGCCAGGAGGATCTGTAATTGGTTGTCCAAAGATAAGTACTTTAAAACTTTTAAATAAACAAGAAAAAGAGAATAGAAATATTTATACAGGCAGCTTTGGATATATAAAATTCAATGGAGATATGAGATTTAACATTATTATTAGATCAATTTTAAATTTTAAGAATATTTCCGAAATATCGGTCGCTTCAGGAGTAGTTGTTGATAGCAATGCTCAACATGAATTCAATGAGAATTATATTAAAGCAAAAGCATTAATAGATTTGTTTAAATGATTTACGTAATAGATCACAATGACTCGTTTACTCATAATGTAGTTCATCAATTTTCATTATTTGATGAAGTGGAATGTGATAATTATAACGAAATAAATAAAACAAAACTTCAAAAAGCTAAAGTTTTAGTTTTTTCTCCTGGACCTGGTAATCCAAAAAATTATCCAACAACATCTAAGATTTACAAACAATTTAAAGGAAAAAAAAAGATAATTGGAATCTGTTTAGGTTTTCAACAAATATTATTTTGTGAAGGAGCTAAAATTATTGAACAAAGGAAAATTTATCATGGATTTCAATCAGATATTAAAGTCGTTAACGATAAATCTTTATTCAAAAAAGGAAAAATATTCAAAGTAGGACGGTATCACTCGCTTAGATTAAAAGAACCTTTTAAAATAAATAATTTTGATATAACTATGAGGTGTTTAAAATCAAAAGTTGCAATGTCTTTTGAAAATAGTAAAGAAAAAATATATGGATTTCAATTTCACCCAGAATCTTTTTTAACAATCAATGGCAACTTATTTATTAAAAAAATCTTATCAGCTTAAAAATTTAAAAGAAATTAAGTTTAAAGATTTATGGGGTGACCATGGTGTGTTCACTACAATGTGGATTTACGGAAAACCTGCAAAAATTTTATTTTTTGAAAACCATATAAAAAATTTAATTATATCACTTAAAAGTTACGGAATATCAAAGAAATCTCTTAAAAAAGATATTATCGAAATTATAAATACCAACTTATCGAAAGATAAAAAATATAATCATCTTTTGAGAGTTGCTTTAAACAAACAAGTTATATCAATATCTTTAAGAAAAAGAGTTAAACCAAAATTAAATTTTAATTTAAAATTAGTAAATTTACGAAGAGAAAAACCAAAATATAAAAATTTAAAATATAAAAAAATTTTATCTCACCTTGTTAAACTAGATAATTCTAGATCAGATATAGGTCTTGTAGTGAATAATAAGATTTTAGAAACAGGAACTTCAAATCTTTTATTTGTAAAAAAACAAAAAATATTTACTCCAATAAAAAATTATTATGAGGGAAATACTTATAAGTTCTTAAAGTCAAAAATAAAAAAAATTTCAAGAAAAGACATCCTTATTAAAGATTTAGATAATTTTGAAGAAATAATATTAGTTGGTTCAGGTAAGGGTGTTACCTCCGTAAAATCAATTCAAGAAATTAATTGGAAAAGAAAAAGTTTAAACAAGTTTAAAGTGTTTTCTAAATATTACCGTTTAGCTGTGAAGAAATGTAATAATTACAAGTTTTAAATTTATGAGAGATCCAAATAATCCATGTTTATTTTGTAATACTAGAGAAAGTGGTGTTGCACATGAGAATAATTTTGCTTATGCAAGTTACGACTCTTATCCTGTTTCTAAAGATCATTGTCTAATAATTCCTAAACGACATATAGGAGATTATTTTGATTTGTCCAAAAAAGAATTAATAGCATGTGATGAACTAATCAAAATTGTTAAAAGTGAAATATTAAAAAAAGACCAAACAGTTAAAGGTTTTAACATTGGAACAAATATTGGCAAAGTTTCAGGTCAGTCAATTTTTCATTGTCATATACATCTAATTCCTAGAAGAGAAGGAGATGTAGAGAATCCTCAAGGAGGAGTTAGGTCTGTAATACCAAATAAACAACACTATGAGAGAAAGAAATAGCCTGTTATTAAAGACAAATTGACCAGAGTTTGAGGTTGAACTATTAATTCAACTATATATAAAACTACAAAAATTAATTCAAAAAATTAACTAAAACCGGAAATGTTAAGTAACAATCCTTTTTCCATTCTAGCTGAGACAGTCTCACCACTTGCGATGCAATATTTTATAATTGCTATGATATTATTAATAGCAATTGGAACAATCATCCAAATGATACACCATAAAAATCTAACTTACTTTTTTAATAACGCCAAAAAAGCAAAACTTTCAGCAACAAAAGAATTAGGAGTTGGAGAAAAGGCGTCAATTATAGCGAAAACTACTGTTGTAGATATTGGAACAACTTCTGAATTAGGTTTTGGTAAGAGAAGACTTGCGCATGTTCTTGGTATGTATGGTACAATTTTATTTTGGTTATCATCTGCAGTTTTAGTTTTTTGTTACACTGGTGCAGGTAAATCGAGTTCTGAAACTTGGTCGATGCTTTGGCACGTTGGAGCTATTTTGACTTGTCTAGGTGGGTTTTGGTTTTGGTTTTTTTTAAGAGTAGACGTTTCTGCAGAAGCTCATCCTTGGTATAGAATTATTAAAGCAGATTTATTTGTGTTAGCATTGCTAGCTTGTTCTACTTTTGGGTTAGCTTGGTCGTTTACACAATTCAATGGTCAAGCAGGATTATCTTATTTATTTTTGACTTTATTTGTAGCTTCAAACTTAATTTTATTTGGTGGGGTTTATTGGTCAAAATTTGCTCATATGTTTTATAAACCTGGAGCTGCAATACAAAAAAATTTAGCTGAAGCTGACGGATCTAGAGACAATCTTCCTCCCCCAGCTGATGCGCCTGAGCAATTTGGCCTGGGTATAAAAAGAGAAGAGCCAAAACATTATTAATATGATAACTAAAAAGGGAGAAAATTAAAATTATGTCAACTTTTGTATATATGACTAGATGTGATGGTTGTGGGCACTGTGTAGATATTTGTCCATCGGATATAATGCACATTGATGAAAATATAAGAAGAGCAAAAAATATTGAACCAAATTTTTGTTGGGAGTGTTATTCTTGTGTTAAAGCCTGCCCAAATCATGCAATTGATGTAAGAGGTTACGCTGATTTTGCACCTATGGGTCATAGCGTTAGAGTTAGAAGAGAAGAAGAAAAAGGAACAATTTCTTGGAAAATTAAATTTAGAAACGGAACTGAAAAAAATTTTGTATCGCCGATTACTACCAAACCGTGGGGAAAATTTATTCCAAAACTTGCAGACGGTGATACTCCTAACCAAGGAGAAATAAACTCTCAAAGATTATATAGTGAGCCAGAGGGATTAAACACTAATCAAGAGTTGCCCTCAGTCCCTAAAGAGTCCTTTAAAAAGGGAGTTTATTATTAATGGCAAAACACAAAACTCATTTTGAAGAATGTGATGTATTAGTTGTTGGTGGTGGAATGGCTGGAACTGGTGCTACATTTGAAGCTAGACACTGGGGAAGAGATTTAAAAATCATTTGCGTTGAAAAAGCAAACATTGATAGAAGTGGAGCTGTTGCTCAAGGACTATATGCAATTAACTGTTATATGGGAATGCAATGGGATGAAAATCAACCAGAAGATCATGTTCGATATGCAAGAAATGATTTAATGGGAATGGTAAGAGAAGATTTAGGATACGACATGGCTCGTCATGTAGACTCAACAGTTCATATGTTTGATGAATGGGGTCTTCCAATGATGAAAAATGAAAAGACAGGAAGATACTTAAGAGAAGGTAAATGGCAAATCATGATCCATGGGGAAAGCTATAAACCAATTGTTGCAGAAGCTGCTAAAAAATCTGCGGATAAAATTTATAATAGAATAATGGTTACCCATTTATTAATGGATGAGTCTCAAGAAAATAGAATTGGTGGAGCTGTTGGATTTAACATGAGAACAGGAGATTTTCATGTCTTTAGAGCAAAAACTGTAATTGTTGCAGCAGGAGGAGCATCACATATTTTTAAACCTAGAGCTGTTGGTGAAGGTATGGGAAGAACTTGGTATGCACCTTGGAGTAATGGTTCAGCTTATGCTTTACCTATAGCAGCTGGTGCAAAAATGACTCAAATGGAAAACAGAATTGTTTTGTGTAGATTTAAAGATGGCTATGGACCTGTTGGTGCATATTTCTTGCATTTAAAAACTTATACACAAAATGCAAACGGTGAAAACTATGAGAAGAAATGGTACGATCAAACCAAAGAATTAGTTGGTGAGTATATTGATCATCACCCAACACCAACTTGTTTGAGAAATCATGCATTTATTCAAGAAGTAGCAGCAGGTGGTGGACCTATCCATATGGTAACAAAAGAGGCTTTTCAAGATCCACACTTAGAAACAGTTGGTTGGGAAAACTTTTTAGGTATGACAGTTGGTCAAGCCGTAGTTTGGGCTTCTCAAAATATCGATCCTAAACACACAAATCCAGAGTTAACTACATCTGAACCATATGTAATGGGATCTCATGCAACTTGTTCAGGAGCTTGGGTAAGTGGTCCAGAAGATTTATCACCACCAGAATATTTCTGGGGATATAACAGAATGTTAACTATTGATGGACTTTTTGGTGCAGGAGACACAGTGGGTGGAAGTGCACATAAATTCTCATCAGGTTCATTTACCGAAGGAAGACTAGCAGCAAAAGCTGCTGTAAAATATATAGAAGATAAAAAAGCTGAAGGTATCAATGTTTCTGACAAACAATGTGAAGATTTTAAAACTGCTGTATACAAACCTTTAGAAACCTACACAGTTGCTCAAAACGAAATCACAGGAGGAACTGTTTCTCCTAGTTATATTTCTCCAATTCAAGGCTTACAAAGGCTTCAAAAAATAATGGATGAATATGTTGGAGGTATCACATCAAATTATATGACCAACGGAAATATGTTAAAAAGAGCTCTTGAGCTTTTAGATTGGCTTCAAGAAGACTTGGAAAAAGTAGGAGCTGAAGACTATCATCAATTAATGAGAGCTTGGGAATTAAAACATAGAGCTTTAACATCTCAATGTGTAACTGAACATACTTTATTTAGAGAAGAAACTCGTTGGCCAGGATACTACTACAGAGGGGATCATATGAAGTTGGATGATGAAAATTGGCATTGTTTAACAGTTTCAAGAAGAGACCCA
Source organism: uncultured Pelagibacteraceae bacterium (assembly GCA_902571375.1). Taxonomy (GTDB): domain Bacteria; phylum Pseudomonadota; class Alphaproteobacteria; order Pelagibacterales; family Pelagibacteraceae; genus Pelagibacter. The sequence goes on along the minus strand of CACGBP010000004.1, from coordinate 80,119 downwards.
AAAACAGGAAAATTCACAATGGAAAAAGTGCCTGTGTATCATATAGTAGATGAGAACGAGAAAAAGAAGGCCTCTTAATATACATATAAAGAGTAATCGTTAATGGATCTTTTAGCTAAATCTGACGAAGAGATATTTATAATAGGTAAACCATTCTGGGAAAATTTGGTTAAATCCTCTAATCTCAAAGATTATGGTGGTTTTACTAGAGATTTTTCAACACAAATGTTGTTTGGAGCAAATGAGGTTGAGCTTGGAAAGCAGTGGGCTAACAACGAACTAATTACAAATCTTAATGAGACCTATGAACCTTTTGGTACTTTAAGACGAGGAGAACATATTACTGTACTCATCAAACAAACTAATAAGAAGATACCAGGTGAGTTTCTAGGTAGGTTAGTTCTTGGGGTAGAAGATGGAGAGATCAAGGTATTTGGAGCAACGATCTACTAAATTATAATTTGACAATTTTTCCACTAGGTGTATTGAGGAATATATATGCGCTTGGCAAATATAAAAATTCTTCAAAAAATAAATAATAAGAAAACAACATTTATTAAAACTGGGATTTTTTCAGCTATTGCTGCTTGCTGGGGTGTAATTTTGTTTGGAACTTTTTTAACTTTTAAATAAAATAAATTTAAGTTTTTTTATTTTTAATGGATGTTTTTTTACCAATAGCTCAAGTATTTGTTAATCCAATTGAAATTCTTTTATTAAGTGCATTAGTCGGAGTTCTATCAGGTTTATTTGGTGTAGGTGGTGGATTTCTAATGACACCTTTTTTAATTTTTCTAGGGGTTCCACCTGCTTATGCTGTTGCAAATGAAGCTAACAATATTTTAGCCACTTCTGTATCAGGATCTACTACTCATTGGTTAAAAAATACTTTGGATTACAAAATGGGTTTTATGATAGTAATAGGTGGTTCTATTGGAACTGCACTAGGTATTTATACTTTTAGTTATTTCAAAGGTATTGGAAAAATTGATACCGTTATTTCTTTAGCTTATATGTACATACTTGCAATAATAGGCACATTAATGTTGGTCGAGAGCCTTGGTGAAATTGATAAAAAGAAAAAAAATGTAATTGAAAGAAAAAAATTACATGTTCATTATTGGATACATGGCCTTCCATTTAGAATGAGATTTCCAAAATCAAAGTTATACGAAAGTATTTTTACGCCTGTAATAATTGGATTAGTTGTTGGTTTTATTGCTGCAATTATGGGAATAGGTGGAGCTTTTATCTTGGTGCCTGCAATGATTTATATTATTAAAATGCCTACTAGATTAGTTCCTGGAACATCTTTATTTGTGACAATTTTTGTGAGTGTAATTGTTACTTTTTTACATTCAATTAATTATGGTTCGATAGATTTAATGTTAGTTTTAATGCTAGTTGTTGGCTCGATTATTGGAGTTCAAATTGGTCAAAAACTTGGAGAACAAATCGACAGCTCTGGTCTAAAAGCATTGTTGGCAATTTTATTATTAATCGTCGGTATTGCCATAGCTTATGATACTTTTTTTGCAGAGGAAATTTCAAATGTAGCAAAAGTAAAATCAAGTACTGAATTAAATTTTTTCTCAAAATTTATTAAAGAGTTTTTAAAAGATATGCCATTCTTTTATGGTTTATTTTCAATTATGTTTGCAGTTATACTTGGAATTGCTGCAGCATTTATAAGAAGATTTATATCTGGATTAAGAAAAAAATATTTTGTTAAAGTAGCAAAATAATTTTAAGCACTTCGATAAAGCTTAGTCATAACAAATTCTCTATGACCTAAAGCTTCAGCACAAGTAAGTCTACCGTTAGCTACTCTTAAGGTTGTTTTAATAAGTTCGTCACCAGCTTGAGACATGTTCATTTCTCTTGAAAGAATTTTTGATACATCACAATCAATATGTTCGCCCATTGTTTTTACTGTTAATGGATTTGCTGTTAATTTGATTACAGGCTCTATTGGGTTTCCTACAATATTCCCTTGGCCTGTTGGGAATAAATGAATATTAAATCCTGCTGCTGCTTGTAGAGTTACACACTCAGCTGCTGCTGATGATGTATCCATAAAATAAAGACCTTTTCCTTTTTTAGGTTCTTCAGCAGGTTCAAGAACGTCAACAAATTTACAGTTTCCAATTTTTTGAAAATTTCCAAAAGCTTTTTCCTCAATAGTTGTTAAACCACCTGCAATATTCCCAGCTGTAGGTTGACTTTCTGATAAATCATCTGTTGCTTCTTTTAAAATAAAATCATTATATGAACTCCAAGTTTTCATAAATTTATCAGAAGCTTCTTTTGTTGCTCCTCTAGTAGCGCAAACTTTTTCAGCACCAGTAAGTTCTGAGGTTTCACCAAAACACAAATGAACACCTAGAGGCTCAAGTTTATCCATTAAATTTCCAACAGTAGGATTTGCTGCTAAACCAGATGTAGTATCAGACTCTCCACATTTTACAGATATCCATAAATCACTAATTGGACATTCCTCTCTTTGTTTTTCTGATGCCCACATAACAAATTCTTGAGCTTTTTTTGATGCTTTCATTACAGTGCCAATATCACCTGTTCTTTCAATGTGAAAACCTTCAACTGGTTTTCCAGTTTTAGCAATTCCATCTACAATCCTTTTTGTCCATTTAGGCTCAATCCCAATTACTATTACAGCCGCAACATTTGGATTACTTCCTGTTCCAATCATAGTTCTAAAATGTAATTCAAGATCCGCACCGAATTGAAGCCTTCCATATGAGTGAGGTAGAGCAATAGTTCCTTTAATATTATTTGCTACAGCCTCTGCACAAGCATTAGAAATATCATCTACAGGAAGAATAATTACATGATTTCTTGTTCCAGCTCTTCCATTTTCTCTTTTGTAACCTAAAAAACTTTTTGGGATTTCCATATAATTACCACTTCTTCGTTTTCACATTATGAACATGTACATGCTCACCCTTTTTTATTGCTTTAACAACTTTACCTATATCATGACCATATTTAAGAATTGTATCTCCCTCTTTTAAATCAATCATTGCTATTTTGTGGCCTAAAGGAATTTCGTCCATTGATTGAATGTTGACAGAGCTGTCATTTTCCATAATCCAGCATTTACAGTCTTGTTTTGGAGTTATTTTTTCAATAACAACCACTCCCACATTATCTTTTTGATCGTGGATTATAATATCGGTTGCCATATATATAGTGTCGATTTGTTTGTTTGAATTTTCTAAAATCTTATATATTAATCGCAAAAATTAACAATTAGTTTTTAAAAAATTCGTATATAATTTAGAAAGGTTCTATTAATGACAAAAATGACAACAGAAGAGGCTTTTGTAAAAGTTTTACAAATGCATGGAATTGAACACTCCTTTGGAATTATAGGATCAGCGTTCATGCCAATATCCGATATTTTTCCAGATGCAGGAATTACTTTTTGGGATGTTGCTCATGAGACAAACGGAGGATTAATTGCTGATGGTTACACAAGAGCTACAGGAAAAATGTCAATGGTCATTGCACAAAATGGACCTGGTATAACAGGTTTAGTTACACCAATAAAAACTGCTTATTGGAATCACACTCCACTATTATTAGTCACTCCACAAGCTGCAAATAAAACAATGGGACAAGGTGGTTTTCAAGAAGTTGAGCAAATGAATTTATTTAAAGATATGGTCTGTTATCAAGAAGAAGTTAGAGACCCTTCAAGAATGGCAGAAGTATTAAATAGAGTAATTGAAAAAGCAATTAGAGGTTCGGCACCAGCACAAATTAATGTTCCTAGAGATTACTGGTGTCAAGTAATTGACATCGATCTTCCCCCAATTGTAAGATTAGAGAGACAAGGTGGAGGTGCTGATGCAATTTCAAAAGCAGCAGGCTTATTATCAAAAGCAAAATTTCCAGTAATTTTATCTGGAGCAGGTGTAGTAATTGGTGGAGCAATTGAAGAAACAAAAAAACTTGCTGAAAAATTAGACTCACCTGTTTGTTCTGGCTATCAACACAATGATAGTTTTCCAGGAAGTCACCCTTTAGCAGTTGGACCTTTAGGATATAATGGATCAAAGGCAGCAATGGAATTAATTTCTAAAGCAGATGTTGTTTTAGCATTAGGAACAAGATTAAATCCTTTTTCAACTTTACCCGGTTATGGAATTGATTACTGGCCAAAGAAAGCAAGTATTATTCAAGTTGATATTAATCCAGACAGAATTGGTTTAACTAAAAAAGTTACTGTTGGTATTAGTGGAGATGCAAAATTAGTAGCTAAACAAATTCTAGAAAAATTATCTTCTAATGCAGGGGATACGGATAGACAAAAGAGAAAAGATTTGATTCATCAAACTAAATCAGCTTGGTTACAAAAATTATCAAGTTTAGATCATGAAGATGATGATGAAGGAACAGTTTGGAATAAAGAGGCAAGAGAAAGAGACGCTGATAGAATGTCACCAAGACAAGCTTGGAGAGCAATCCAAGCTGGAATGCCAGATGATGTAATTATTTCCAGCGACATTGGAAATAACTGTGCGATTGGTAATGCCTATCCTACTTTTGAAAAACCAAGAAAATATTTGGCACCAGGTTTATTTGGTCCTTGCGGATATGGCTTTCCATCAATCTTAGGTGCAAAAATTGGTTGTCCTGATACCCCAGTTATTGGTTTTGCTGGTGATGGAGCTTTTGGAATAAGCATGAATGAAATGAGTTCTTGTGCAAGAGAAGAGTGGCCTGCAATTACGATGGTAATTTTTAGAAATTATCAGTGGGGTGCTGAAAAAAGAAATACAACACTTTGGTTTGATAACAACTTTGTTGGAACAGAATTAGATCCAGAATTAAGTTATGCAAAAGTAGCTGATGCTTGTGGTTTAAAAGGAGTGACAGTAAGAACTATGGAAGAAACTACTAGAGCTATCAAGGAATCTTGCGAAGATCAAAAAAAAGGGATCACAACTTTTATAGAAGTTATTTTAAACCAAGAATTAGGTGAACCATTTAGAAGAGATGCTATGAAGAAACCAGTTAAAGTAGCTGGGATCAACAAAGCAGATATGAAGAAACAACCTTCTTTGGTTTAGTTTCATAAGATCTTTCAAATAGTAGTTAATTATCGTAATCTTCCCTTATGGAAGTTGTAAATGATAACACTTGCAGCTGGATTAATGATCTCTCTCCAAGAGACAATATCCAATCAGTTACATCAAATTTAAATTGTGAATGGTTAGTTATAGGTGCTGGTTACACAGGATTATCTGCTGCAAGAAAATTAGGTCAATTGTATCCAAATAAGAAAATATTATTAGCAGATGCTCAGTTAGCTGGTGAGGGTGCTAGCTCAAGAAATTCAGGTTATCTAGTCGACTCAACACTTAACGATGGCTTTAGCTCCAATAAAGAATTGGATAATTATAAAAAAAAAACAGACATCTACAAATTGGGAATAGAAGCCGTTAAAAGGTTTATTAAAGAACATCAGGTAGACTGTGATTGGAATGAATGTGGAAAGTATTTTGCTTCTTCTAAAAAAGAAGACAAAAAAATTCTAGAAAATTTCTCTGATACTTTATCTAAATTAGGTTTTGAACATGATTTGTTATCTAATAAAGATCTTGAAAAAAAATTAGGTAGTAATTTTTATAACATCGCTCTTCATACAAAGGGAGGAATTTTGTTACATCCAGGTAAATTGGTTAGAGCTATGATTGATACATTGCCAGAAAATGTCAGTCTTTATGAAAACTCATCATTATTAAATTGGAAAAAGGTCAATGATACAATCATCTGTCAGTTTAAAAATGGATCTGTTAAAGCCAAAAAAATTATTTTTGCTACGAACGGATTTCTAAAATCATTAGGAATTAAATCTAATTACAATTTTCCAATTACTTTAACAGCAAGTATGACCAGATCATTAACAGATGAAGAGTTCGATTCAATAGGTCAACCAAAAGAGTGGGGAGTATTACCAGTTAGACCCATGGGGGCCACTATCAGAATGACTAAGGATAGGAGAATTTTGATTAGAAACACTGCTGAGGTTTATAATCCTTATCAAATGTCTCAAAATGAGTTAAACAAAAGATCATTCAAACAAAAAATTGGAATTAAAAAAAGATTTCCACAATTACCTAATGATATTATTCAGTCTTCTTGGTCAGGTATTGTTTCAAGAACTAGAAATAGTTCTCAAATCTTTGAAAAAATAGATAAAAATATATTTGCTGCGGGTTGTTATAATGGTTCAGGTATTGGAGTTGGCACTTTATTTGGCGAGCAAATTGCCGTTAAAGCAAGTAATGAAAATTCAAAAGAAATAGAAACAATTGAATCAAGAAACAAACCAACGTGGTTACCACCTCAACCTTTTTTAAATCTAGGTGTTAAAGCAATGCTAATGTACGAAAGATTAAGAGCTAGATCAGAAATTTAAATGGGCTTTTTGTTGTTAAGTGTCCTGTTATAAATTCATATCAGGCCAATCTTTATCATTATATCTATCAAGCTCTTTTTTCGTAATAGGTCTGAATAATACCCACACAATAACAATTACTAAAGCTAACAGAATTAATGTTTGCATGATTTAATTTATTACAGACATAGGATCCAGTCTAGTCTGAAACCAATTTACTCTAAAATCTAAATGAGGACCAGTTGATCTTCCAGTAGAACCAACTGTTCCAATAACATCTCCTTGATTAATCTTATCACCTACAGATACCATTACAGTTTCAAGATGAGAATATATTGTCGAAATACCATGACCATGATCCATGATAATTGTTCCACCAGTGTAATAAAGATCATCCTCAGCCATAGTAACAATACCTGAGCCAGAAGATTTAATCATAGTGCCTTGTTTAGCAGCAATATCAATTCCGTAATGAGGCCATCTAGGTTTTCCATTTAATATTCTTTGACTTCCATAAACCCCACTAATTATACCTTCTACTGGCATAATGAATTGATTTTTGAAAAAAGGTAAGTCGGAATTAATTGCTCTTGCTTCTCCAATTTTATTATTTTCTTCTTTAATTCTTTTATAAACAGATTCAGGTGGAGTTACTTTGCTTTCTTCTAAACCATCAATTCTTTGAATATTGTATTTTCTTTTTAAAACTTGTTTAGTTATTATTTCTTTTTTACCACTAATAATTTTAGTGATACTAATGTCAAATTTTCTATCCCGATCAATTCCAAATACAAAATAACCGTCTTTTGAAACTCTAACTTCTTTTTTACCCACAATAATTTTTGCTGCTGGATCAGTAATACCAACAATAAAATGACCTTGCAAAAATTTACCTTTAAATTCTATTGCACTTAATTGTGTCGCAGTAAATAAGATTATTAAGAAGAATAATCTAGATATTATTTTGCAGTCCATCCACCATCTACCAATAAAGAAGTGCCTGTAATCATAGATGCCGCATCTGAGGCTAAAAAAACAGCTGCACTAGCAACATCAGAAAGTTCTGCAAATTTTCCTAGAGGAATATTTCCCAGAACTTCTCTTTTAAACTTTTTGCTTTTTAAAAATTTTTTTGTCATAGGAGTTACAACAAATGTAGGGCAAACGGTATTTACTCTTATATTGTATCTGGCAAGATCAATAGACATACCTTTTGTTAGACCCTCTAAACCAAATTTGGTCATATTGTAGACACTTCTAATTGGACCACCTACATGTCCCATCTGCGAGGACATATTAATAATAGCACCGCCAACTTTTTTTCTATTTTTTGATTTTATCATTTTAAGTGCACATAATTGTGCAAGGTTGAATGTGGCGATAGTATTTATCTTAACAAGGTATTCCATATTTTTGGTTTTAACTTTTGTGAAATGTTCTGGGATATTGTTTCCAGCGTTATTAACCAAAATATCTATTTTTGGTTGCTTATTGATGATATCTTTAATTTCATTGTAGTTTGTAATGTCACAAACATAAGACTTACATTTTACTTTAAGTTTTTTTATTTTTTTTGAAACTTCATTTAAGTCTTTTTGGGTTCTACTGATAATCACTAAATTTGCACCTGCTTCAGCAAAAGCAATTGCACAAGCTCTACCAAGTCCTTTACCAGCCCCAGTTACAACAGCTGTTTTATTTTTTAAATTATAATTCTTTAAGTACATTATAAAAATAATATTTGAATATCTGTGTAAATCAATTCAATAGCAACAATTAATATTGCTAATAAACCTGCCCATGCAATCCATTTATACTTTTTTATCCAATTTGAAATCAATGTTGCAGCAAAAGCCATTAGCACAATCGATAAAATCAATCCAAATACTAATAATTTATAATGATCACCTGCTGCCCCAGCAACTCCTAAAACATTATCTAAACTCATTGTAAAGTCAGCTAATAAAATGGTCCAAATAGCTTTTAGAAAACTTGAGTTATCAACCTTTACATCTTCTTCATGATCAGATCCTTTAATAACATCAGTGTAAAGCTTATAAACAATATAAAGTAAAAGAACTCCACCAAGTAGTCTTAAGCCAGTTATTTGAAGCAAGTATGCTGTGAGCAAAGTTAAAATAATTCTTAAAATAACTGCTCCGCCAATACCAAAAAAAATAATCTTTTTTCTTTGTTCTAATGGAAATTTTGATGCAACCATTCCAATTATAATTGCATTATCTCCAGCCAAAACTAAATCTATTAAAATAATTTGAGTTAATATTGTTAATTGCTCTGGCGTAAATAATTCAGCAAACATTAATTTCCTAGTATCATATCAGCACCTTTTTCTGCAATCATTATTGTGGGTGCATTTGTATTTCCTGATGTGATGTTTGGCATAATTGAAGCATCAATTACTCTTAAGTTTTTAATACCTTTAACTTTAAGTTTTTCATCAACAACTGCCATATCATCCTGTCCCATTTTACAAGTACCAACAGGATGAAAAATTGTTTGAGTATAATCTGAACCTGCTTTAACTAATTCTTCATCATCTGTGATATGAACTCCTGGCCTATATTCTTCTGGCTCATATTGTTTGAATGTATTTGTTTCTAACATTATTTTTCTAACAATTTTTAATCCTTGAGCTGCAACTTTTCTGTCATCATCAGTAGACAAATAGTTCATCTTAATTTTAGGATAAATTCTACTATCATTACTAACTATATTTATTTCACCTCTGCTTGTAGGTCTAATGTTTGCAACAGTTGGAGTAATTCCTTCAAAGTCATGCATCGGAGTTACACCTAATATGTCTGTACTAACAGGCGATACATGGAATTGTAAATTAGGAGTAGCTCTTGACGGATCGCTTTTAACAAACCCACAAACTTGACTGGCTCCCATAGTTACAGGCCCACTTTGATTAACCAAATATTCAAGCCCCATTAAAAATCTTCCAAATAAACTTTCAACTTTTCTATTGAGTGATTTTAAATTTTTGATTTTATAAACTGGTCTAAACATTAAGTGATCCTGTAAGTTTTTACCAACTCCATTTGACTCGTGAACAATATTTATACCTAAGTTTTTAAGTTTGTTAGCTTCGCCGATGCCAGATACTTGTAAAATATGAGGAGATCCAATTGATCCTGCTGATAAAATTACTTCTTTATTTGCATTAACAGTATTAATCTTTTCTCCAATAAAATAATTAACACCTACAGCTTTCTTGCCCTCAAAATTTATTTTTTGAACATGTGCTTTAGTTACAATCTTTAAATTAGATCTTTTTTTTACAGGATTTAAATATCCTTTAGCAGCACTACATCTAAGTTTTAATCCTGCTTTATTAAAGCTTGTAGTAAATTGAAAAAAACCTACACCAAAGTTATTTCCAGTATTAAAATCATTTGTTTTAGGTATTCCATATTCTTCAGCTGCATTTTGAAATTCATCAAGTAATTTTAAGTTAATTTTTTTATTTGCTACAGTAATTGGGCCACTATCATTATGAAATTCACTTTTCCCTAATTCATTATTTTCTGATTTGAGAAAATAAGGCAAAACATTTTCCCAGTCCCAACCTGTATTACCCAGTTGTCTCCATACGTCATAATCTTCTTTTTGGCCTCTAATCCATAAAAGTCCATTAATAGAAGAGCTACCACCTAAAGTTTTTCCTCTAGGATATCTAATCGATCTATTATTCATTGTTTCATCAGGTTCAGTTTTAAAACACCAATCAACCTTTGGATTATGCATAGTTTTAAAATATCCAACTGGAATATGTATCCATGGGTAATTATCTTTACCGCCAGCTTCGATTAACAAAACTTTATTTGATGGATTTGCAGAAAGTCTATTTGCAAGAACGCAGCCAGCAGATCCTGCTCCAATAATAATGTAATCAAAATTTTCCATTAGAAGTTGAATCGTTTTTTAGTTTTAATTATTTAAAGTTTTTACACTCATATTTATCAATTGTCACTTGTGTCAACATAGTTTTTCTGATTGTATGCAGCACGTTAAATTTAACTAACTAGAGGAAATATAATGAAAAAAATCATTTCTATGTTGTTTGCGTTTGTAATGGTACTTGGATTTACATCAAGTGCTAATGCAGCAAAAACACTTAAATGTCAAACAGTGCTTAACACTAAAGCAGATGAAGTAAAAATGTTAAAAGATTTTACTGACACTGTAACAACTTTAACAGGTGGATCTCTTAAGTTTGAAATTCTACCAGCTGGAGCTGTTGTTGGTGTTAAAGAAACTTTAGATGCTGTTGACAAAGGTCTGATTGATTGTGGTTTCGCATGGACTCACTATTGGTCAGGAGATCACCCTGCAGCTATGTTATTTGGTTCGCCAGTAGCTGGTGGTGGTGTAGGTATTGATAATATCGCTTTCTTATCATGGTTTCAATATGGTGGTGGTAAAGAGTTATACGACCAACTTTGGAAAGAAATGGGAAGAGATATTAAAGGATTTATGATTCAACCAGTTGGACCAGAGGCTTTAGGATGGTTTCCAAAACCAATTAAAGATATGGCTGACTTTAGAAAATATAAATTCAGAACACCTCCAGGAATTCCAGGACAAACTTACAAAGATATTGGTATAGCATCTGTTGCAATGGGTGGTGGAGATATTCTACCAGCTCTTGAAGCAGGAACTATTGATGCTGCTGAATGGTGTTGTCCAAAACCAGATTTAACATTTGGTTTCCAAAAAGTATTAAAGCACTATTATCTACAAGGTTTACACCAAGTAGTGGTAAATGCTGACTTTTATATTACTGGAAAAACTTATAATGCTATGAGTGATCATGAGAAGAAGTCTCTTGAAGTTGCTGCTAATGCTTCATTAGCTAAATCTTTAAGTTACAGAATCTATGAGAACGGAAAAGCTTTACAAGAGCTTACTACTAAACATGGGGTAATTTTAGAAGATACACCTTCAGATTATTTCACAGAATATATGGCTGCAGCAAAAGCTTCTTTAAATAAGAATGCTAAAGAAAATAAATTCTTTAACGAAGTTTATAATTCGATGAAAGAATTTGCTGATATAGCTGTTCCATTCTGGAGTGGTGCTCAAATGTCAAATGCGAAGCTAGGAATGGCTCACGCAGCAACATTAAAGTAATCAGTAATTAATTTTGATTTATTTAGAGCGGACTTTAAAGTCCGCTCTAATTTTTTTAACTAAAATTTTATGGCAGACGAACCAAGTAAACTTGATATATCAGATGAAATGATTGCCGAAAGGCGAGGTGGTTCGGGGAAAATGCCTGATGATATGCCATTATGGATGGCAAAATCTATTACAGGAATTGATAAATTTAGCAGGTGGATTGGTAATATTGTTTGTTGGATATTGATGCCACTAATCTTTGCAATGACATATGAAGTTTTTGCAAGAAAATTATTTTTAGCTCCAACAATTTGGGCTTATGACATAAGTCGTTTTTTATATGGAGCACTTTTTATGTTAGGTGCTGCTTATGCTCTCTCAAGAGGAGTTCATATAAGAGCAGATTTTTTATATAGAAATTTTAAAACTAAGAACCAAGGTCTGATAGATTTTTGGTTATATCTATTATTTTATTTTCCAGGTCTTATTGTTTTTCTTTATATGACAATAGGATTTGTTGGAGAGTCAATTCAAAGAGGAGAGAGAGGCATGGATACCACATGGATGCCTTATATGTGGCCGATTAAAACTTGCTTACTTATTGGTATAATATTTTTACTTATTCAAGGTATCTCTGAATTATTCAAAAGTTATTGGGCAGCTAAAAAAGGTGAGTGGCCTGGAGAAACTAAATGATAGCTGAGTTTATAGATCCAGCAATTTTAGGTTTTATTCTTGTCGGTGTAATGCTTTTTGCGATCTTTGTAGGCTTTCCAATTTCATTTACTTTAATATTTTTAGGTTTTGTATTTGGTTATTTGGGATTTGGAAAATTAGTTTTTTATTTAATGACTCTTCAATTCTCCATGGTTATGACTGAACAAACACTTGCCGCCGTACCACTCTTTGTCTTTATGGGGATTATGATGGAACAAGCTGGACTTATGGAAAGATTATTTTCAGCTTTTCAAATGATGTTAGCGAAAGTAAAAGGTTCTCTGTATTACGCAGTTTTATTTGTTTCAGTAATATTTGCAGCAGCAACTGGTATAGTTGGAGCCTCAGTAACAATTCTTGGGATTATGGCTGCAAAATCTATGAACAGATCAGGCTATGATGTTAGGCTTGCAGCAGGAACTATTACAGCTGGTGGAACTTTAGGAATATTAATTCCACCAAGTATTATGTTAGTTGTGATGGGACCTATAATGGAAATTCCTGTAATAGACTTATTTGCTGCTGCTATTTTACCTGGAATTCTTCTTGCGAGTCTATACGCAGGTTACACTACAATTAGATGTATGATAAATCCCAAATTAGGACCAGTGATACCTGAGGACATGAGAGCAGCTAGCATGAAAGATGTTTGGATAGAATTTTTTTTAGGATTGGTGCCACCAGCGGCTTTAGTATTTGCTGCATTAGGAAGTATTCTATTTGGATTTGCTACACCGACTGAGGCAGCAGGTTGTGGTGCAATGGGCGCATTACTTCTCTCACTAGCTTACAAAAAATTAACTCTTTCAAAACTACAAGAAGCCTTGGTCAAAACATTAGAGATAACAGCATTGATAATGGTTTTAGTTGCTGCATCTAACTTTTTTGGGGCAGTTTTTGCAAGATTAGGGACACCAACTTTATTAACTGAATTTTTATTAGGTCTTGAAATGAACAAATATCTTATTTTAGCAATGGTTATGGTTATGATATTTTTATTAGGATGGCCTTTAGAATGGGTGCCTATAGTAATGATTATCGTTCCAATAATCTTACCATTGATTGAGGCATTAGGATTTAATTTAACTTGGTTTGCTATATTAGTAGCTGTTAATTTACAAACCGCTTGGCTCTCACCACCAGTTGCTTTATCTGCTTATTTTTTAAAAGGTGTTGTACCAGAATGGGATTTAAAGGACATATATTATGGAATGATGCAATTTATGGTATTGCAGGTGATTGGTCTTATTTTAATTATTATATTTCCTAAAATTGCTCTTTGGCTTCCAACTCTCTTGTATGGACAGTAGAAAATTTAAGTTTTATATTGTCTAAGTGAGTCAACAAAAATCAAAAAATACAATTATAAATTGGGACTTAGTTACAGTTAATCCCAGTAATAAAAATTGGGATTGGAAAGATATTTTTTGTTTTTGGGGGGTGAATATTCAAAATGTTATTGGATTTTCATTAATTACATCCCTTTATCTTATCTATGACTTAAATACTCTAGTAGTATTTTTTGGAACATTACTAGGATCATTATTAGTTTATTTTTTCTCTAATTTGATTGGTAAACCTTCTCAAAAATATGGCTTACCATTTGTCGTTTTATTGAGATCTCCTTTAGGTGTAAGAGGTTCAAAATATTTTGGTATAATTAGAGGTTTGGTAGGTATTTTTATGTTTGGTATTCAAACTTATTTTCTATCAAAAGCTTTTGGTTATTTAATTAGAATATGTATTTTTTCTTATGATCAATCTTACTTAGATAATGATATTTTTTTAACATTCATTTTGGGTTTAAATATAATCGATTGGTTCTCAATTATTATATCTATTATTATCCAAACTCTTTTATTTAGTAGTGGAATGATTTTTAATAAACGATTAATTCAATTCTCAGCTATTTCAATTTATCTAGGAATGCTTTTATTCTTTTTTTCTGTCCTTTTAAACGATGTAAAATTCACAACTGTAGCATTTCAAAACTCTTTACAATTTGAAAATTTTATTAATTTAGATAATTTGATACCTTTATTAACAGTGGCTGGAACGACTTTTGCCTACTTTTCAATTATAATTACAGCTTATGGAGATTTTAGCAGATTTATTAAAAATGATAGTGAGTTAAATAAAGGAAATTTAAGTTTAATTTTAAACTTATTAATCTTTTCTTTTCTCGCATTATTTATAGTAACAGGTATCGATGCTTTTTTTAAATTAGAACCTGATAACTTATCAAGAATTTTGACTCATCCTACCGATATTATTGGAAAATTGAATAACCTTCTTATTACTTGTTTGGCTTTGATCTTTATTATAATTGCTTCAGCCTCAACTAACCTAATTGCAAATTTTATTCCATCTCAATATTCACTTATTAATTTAATGCCCTCATATTTATCTTTAAAAAGTGCTAGTTATATTATTTCAATAATTGGTTTTTTAGTTGGGATTTTTTGGCTAACTTATTTAAGTCAAATTGGAATTTTATCTTTTATAGATACCTTCGGTTCATTTTTTGGACCTTTCTTTGGTGTAATTATTGTTGATTTTTATTCGATTAGAAAAGGGAATTTAATTAATAAAGATATTCATTCTCTAGAAACTAATGGAACTTATTATTATTCTGGTGGATGGCATTTAAAAGGAGTGTATTCTATAATTTTAGGTTTCATCTTTTCAGCATCAACTATTTGGAATTCCAATTTAATGTTTTTACAACCATATTCTTGGATTATAGGAGCTTTTATTGCTGGTGTTGCTTATTATTTATTAGCTAAGGATTAATTAAATGGACGAAATTAAATTCGATTTTAATAACAGAACAGCTGTAATCACAGGTGGTGCTCAAGGATTTGGTCTTGATATTGCTCAAAGATTTTTAAAATCCGGAGCAAAAGTAATAATTTGGGATATTGATCCTAAATTGATTGAAGAAGCAAAAAAAGAGACAAATAATTCTAATTTGAGTTCCAGTATAGTTGATGTATCAAACTATCAAGAAGTTGAGTCTGAAGTATCTAAAATCACTCAAAAATCTAAAATTGACATTCTAATCAATAATGCAGGTATAACAGGACCAACTATGCCGTTGTGGGAATATGATGTTGAAATATGGAATAAAATTGTAAAAATAAATTTATTAGGTACCTTTAATTGTTGCAAAGCAATAGTGCCAAATATGATCGCTAATAATTATGGTAGAATTGTAAATGTTGCATCTGTAGCTGGTAAAGACGGCAATGCAAATGCTAGTGCATATAGCTCAGGAAAAGCAGGGGCTATTGGTTTAACTAAATCACTTGGTAAAGAGTTGGCTGATAAAAATATAGCTGTAAATGCTGTAACTCCAGCTGGAGCCAAAACTCGAATTTTAGACCAAATGAGCAAAGAACATGTTCAAAGAATGCTATCTAAAGTCCCAAGAGGTAGATTTCTTGAAGTTGAGGAGTTTACGTCTTTAGTTTGCTGGCTTTCATCAGAAGAAAATACTTTCTCTACAGCTGCTGTATTTGATATTAGTGGTGGTAGATCGACTTATTAATTTCTAGGCTTTAATTCGACTAATTTGGTGATATTTATTTTAGCTCTACTAAATTTAATATCTTTAGACATAACAGGTGCAAATATCATGATTGACCAATAAATAAGGAGTATAAATATCGAGATTGTCTTCATAATTATGATATAGAGGCAAATATTGATTTTTGAATGTTTAAATTTTGTCAAAATAATGTATTAACAATTTTTTTTTATGAGATTTTTAATTTTTCTTTTTTTCTTTTGGTCCATATTTTTATCTTCAAGTTTTGCGGGAGAGATAAAAGTATTTGAATTTTCAGAGACTGAACTTTCTGAACTTGAGATAAGAAAGGTGAGAGGAGCAGATAATAAAACTATCTATACAGTTGGATCAAATGAAAATGGTAATTTTTTAAAAGCAGTAGCTGATAACGCTGCTTCTGGCCTTGGAAAAGAGGTTAAAATTGACTTAAACAAGACACCATTTATTAACATAACATGGAAAATTGAAAAAGATTTGCAAGGTATTATTGAGAATTCAAAAAAAGGTCATGACTTTGCTGCTAGAGTTTTTGCAGTAAAAAAAACAGGAGCAACACCACTTTCAAATAGAGCAATTAATTACGTTTTTTCAAGCAATAGTGTAGTTGGCCAGAGTTGGCGAAGCCCTTATACAAAAAAATCAATAGACAATGTATTAGCAACTACAAAAGATAATCTGAATGTTTGGATAACGGTAAAAGCCAATGTTAAGGAAGATTTTAAAAAATTTCACGATTTAGATGTGAATGAATTAGATGGCTTGGCAATTATGTCAGATACTGATAATTCTAAGATGGAAGCAATAGCGTATTATCAAAATATTTATTTTTCAGCGGAGTAGTTAAATTTTCAAATATTTCTTTAAAATAGTACTAAATAAAGAAAGAATTATAGCGACAATCACATCTTCCAATGGACTTGCTTGAGGATACCCATAATTCCAAGCTATAACCAATATCAACCATAATATAAATATATTCATTGATCTACTTATATCCTAGTTTCTGTAAAATGATTAATTTTTTGATATAATGATAATATGCATGAAAATTTCTTTCATAATCTAAAAGTTTATTATGAAGATACTGACTCTGGAGGAGTAGTATATTATGCTAATTATTTAAAATTTCTAGAAAGAGCTAGAACTGAAGCGTTATTTTCAATCGGATTTAGTAATAAAAAAGTACAGGAGAATTATAATTCATTAATAATTGTTAAGTCGTGTAATATTGAGTATAAAAAACCTGCACATTTGGAAGATGAATTAAAAATTAGATCATTTGTCAAATCAATAACTAAAACCTCATTTTTTATGAATCAAATTATTACAAAAGACAAAGAAATTGTTGTTGAGGCTCAAGTTCATTTGGTTTTTGTTAATAAAGAGGGTAAGCCTGTAAAAATACCAGATGAAATTTACTCAAAATTTAAACCATATTTTTGTGACTCAATTAAAAATTAGCAATTTTTTTTGCTTTACGAAATAATTGATTAATCATTGAAGAAGTTACAACTTTAGTATTAATATTTCTAGGACTTGGATGATAGCACGCTATTAGTATTCTACCATCAGGTAATAAATATTTTTTGTTATGCTTAAAAGTAATTTTCTTACTGACATTAAATCTTTTTTTATAGATTTTAAGACAATTATCAAAAGCAACTTTCCCAAGAGCTACTATAACTTTTAGATTTTTTAAATAATCAAGTTCTTTTTCAAAATAATTTGAGCATGACAACAATTCATTCTTCATAGGTTTATCACCGGGTGGTACACATTTTAAGATATTAGTGATGTATGAGGATTTTAATTTCAAACCGTCGTTCATGTTTTTTGAAAAGTTTTGATTAGATATATTTGCTGAATGAAGACTTTTAAACAAAACATCTCCAGATTTATCTCCTGTAAAAGCTCTACCTGTTCTAGTTCCTCCATGAGCAGCAGGTGCTAAACCTATGATCATAAGCTTTGCACTTAAGTCACCGAATCCAGTTACGGGCTTACCCCAATATTTTTCATCAATATTTTGTTTTCTTTTTTCAATTGAAATTTTTTTTATAAAATTTGTTAATCGAGGACATTTTTTACAATTTACTATTGTTTTATTTAATTTTTTAAATTTAATATTCATTAATGAGATTATTTTATATTATTCTAATTATATTTTTAATTTTAACAAATGGAATTAAAGCAGATACAGAGACACAGGTTTTAAAAAATCTTAAAAATGGTGGAAATTTAATTTTTATAAGACATGCTTATGCACCAGGTGGAGGAGATCCAGATAATTTTGATTTAAATGATTGTTCGACTCAAAGAAATTTAAGTAAGACAGGTAGAGAGCAAGCAAAGAAAATTGGAAAATTTTTTCATGAAAATCAAATTCCAATCGATAAAGTTATATCAAGTGAATGGTGTAGATGCAAAGAAACAGCCAAAATAGCATTTAAAAGATTTGAAACAAAAGATTTTCTTAATTCATTTTTCAGCGAAAAATTTTCTAAAAATAGAACAAAACAAATTGAAGATTTAAATAAATATATAGATAGATGGGATAGAAATAAGAATTTAGTTTTAGTTACGCACTATGTATTGATTACTGAAGTATTAAATTATGCTCCTAGATCTGGTGAAATTGTAATTTCTGATATAAAATTCAAAAAAAAAGGTAATATAGAAATAAAATATTAAAGATGTCATCAAAGAGAGCGATGAAACAAGCGCAAAAACAAGCTTACGCTAGACATAGAAGTAATATTACAAACAATCGATTTGGAAAAATAAAAAGAAATTTGCCAAAAAGTAAGAAAAAAAATTAACTTTCTTTTTCAAATTTTTCTATTTTTTTACAAGTTGAAATTTTGGAAATTCCTTCCTCATCATTCAAAACTGTTTTTATAAAGATTTCTTTTTTATCTTTTTCAAATAAAATTTGAGTATAAAATTGAGGATAGCCATGTTTATGAGTTAAAATTTTTCCATTCTCTTCATATATATTTCTAACGTAAGTATTAGATTTTTTAACACTTAGGTCTGTTAACCTATATTTTTGGTAGGTTTTTTCTTTATAAACGTAATTTCTTGTCATTATTAATTCGTTTAGATTAAGTATGTATTCATTTTTCAAATATTCATCTTGTTTATCATCACAAGCACTCATAATAATTATTTCAGGCTTTAAACTTTGAAACGGTAAAATAATAAAAAGAAGAAAGATAAAATATCTAATTTTTTTCATTTTTTTCAGCAAAAAATATTCCTATTAAAAGAAGTGCTGTCCAGCCTAAACCTAAAAGACCTTTTAAAATACTAGTATCTGCACTCCAGATTTTAAGAACTAAGGCACCAAAAATAAGTCCAATAATATAAATTATAATAACGATTGAAGTTTTACTCATTTTTTAAACTTTTTTTAAATAAAGAAATACCATTTTCAATTTTATATGTATATGACTCCTCGAAACTTTCTAACTGCCAACCAGTTAATCTTTTTTTTATAATTTCGATATTTTCTTTTTTCCAATCATCGGTTGTATCTTCAAGTTTCCAAATTCTTTTTTCCTCATTACTTCTGCCACATCCGTAGCAATATCCTGTGCTAGGATCTGTTTTGCAGATACTTATACATGGTGAAATTATCATGTGAATATTATAAAGGAAAAATAATATATTTTGCAACAATTGTCGTTGGACAAATAGTTTCAATAATATATAAGACCACATAATTTGTGGGGCGATGGCGGAATTGGTAGACGCGTCGGTCTTAGGAACCGATAGAGCAATCTGTGAAGGTTCGAGTCCTTTTCGCCCTACCATTAAAATAGTATGAAAGTCACAATAGAAAATAAAAAAGGTTTAAACAAAGATGTAAAAGTTTTTGTCGATAAAAAGACAATGAATAATTACATGGATGAAAAATATGAGGAGATTAAAGGCACTGTTAATCTAAAGGGTTTTAGACCAGGCAAGGTTCCAAGAGAAGTTTTAAAACGACAGTTTGGTAAAGCAATCTTTGGAGAAGTTTTAGATAAAGTTTTAAAAGAAACATCAACGAAAGCACTATCGGAAAATAAAATTAAACCAGCTGGTCAACCTAAATTAGATCTTAAAACATATGGTGAAGATAAAGATTTAGAATATGTATTGTCTGTAACTGAACTTCCTAAAGTAGAATTAAAATCAATAGAAAATATCAAGTTTGATGAATATACAGTCAAAATAGATCAAAAAGAAACTGACAAAAGAATTAGTGAGATAGCAAAAAATCAACCAAGTTTCAAAGATGCTGCAGATAATGTTAAAGCAAAAGAAGGGGATCTTATTGTTTTTGATTATAACGCAACAATTGATGATAAAACTTTTAAAGGTGGAGAAGGAAAAAATACTCAATTAACACTTGGTAAAGATTTATTTTTAAAAGGGTTTGATAAGCAACTAATTGGAGCAAAAAAAGGTGATGAAAAAATTGTAGAGGCAGTTTTACCTGAAAATTTTCCTGAAAAAGAATTAATTAATAAAAAAGCAAAATTTAAATGTTCAATATCAGCTGTAAAAAATCCAGATGAAGTAAAAATTGATGATCAATTTGCAAAAAATCTTGGAGCAAAAGATTTAAATGATCTTAAAACTTTAATATCAAAACAGATCAATGATGAATATAAAAATTCTTTAGATAGATTAACTAAAAACCAAATATTAAAAGAAATTGAAAAATTTAAGGTAACTGAAATACCTGAAAATTTACTTGCTGAAGAGGTAAAAATACTTTCTCAAGGAATGTCAGAGGAAGATGCTAAGAAAAGTAAAAGTAATTTTGAGGAAATAGCAAAAAAAAGAATTAAAGTTGGTTTAATTTTAAACGAGTTTGGTGAACAAAATCAGATAAAAGTTACAGAACAAGAGCTTCAAATGGAAGTACAAAAGCAGATACAAATGATGCCAGGCCAGGAAAAAATGGTAATGGATTTTTATAAAAAAAATCCAAGTGCACTAGCCAGCTTAAGAGGTACTGTTTATGAAGAAAAAATTTTAAATTCTATTAAACAAAAAGGAAAATCTTCTAAAAAGGAAATTACAAAAGATGAGGCAGAAAAAATTCTTAAAGATTCACAGAAGCAAGAGTTAGATACAAATAAAGAAGAACAAAAAAAGACCGAAACAAAAAAAGTAAGTCCCAAAAAAACAGTGACCAAATCTACAAAAGCTAAGACAGTTAAGAAAAAAACAAAAAAAGTTAGCAAAAAGTAATCTCAAGTTGTATAAGTAGTACGAATCACTTTTATGACAAATAAATTATCTGAACACATGAGCAGTCTAGTGCCAATGGTTGTTGAGCAATCAAGTAAAGGAGAAAGAGCTTACGATATTTATTCAAGATTGTTGAAAGAAAGAATTATTTTTTTAACAGGACAAATAAATGATAATGTCGCTTCTTTAGTGACTGCACAACTTTTGTTTTTAGAAGCAGAAGATCCAAAAAAAGAAATTTATCTTTATATAAATAGTCCTGGTGGCTTAGTAACTGCTGGTTTAGGTATTTACGACACAATGCAATATATCAAACCAGATATTTCAACTTTATGCATTGGTCAAGCGGCCTCTATGGGATCATTTTTACTTGCTGCTGGAACAAAAGGAAAAAGATTTTCTCTTCCAAATTCAAGAATAATGGTACACCAACCTTCTGCTGGTTTTCAAGGTCAAGCAACAGATATTGAAATTCATGCGAATGAAGTCCTTTCATTAAAAAAAAGGCTGAATGAAATTTACTCAAAACATACAGGCAAAACTGTTGAAGAAATTAAATCTGCTCTTGAGCGAGATAATTTTATGACTGCTGAAACAGCTAAATCATTTGGCTTGATAGATGAAGTAGTGGAAAAAAGATCTTAAACTACCATATATTGAATTAAACATATTCGAAACTTGATTAGTATGACTCAATTATAATAAAGTAATTAAATTGATTCGTTTAAAAATTTATGAGTAATAATAACAAAAATATTCTGTACTGCTCTTTTTGTGGAAAGAGTCAACATGAAGTAAGAAAATTGATTGCTGGTCCAACAGTTTTTATATGTGATGAATGTGTTGAACTTTGTATGGATATCATAAAAGAGGAAAGTAAAGATACTTTTGTTAAACATCAAGATGGTCTACCTTCTCCAAAAGAAATTTGTTCTGTGTTAGACGATTATGTAATAGGTCAAAGCCACGCAAAAAAAGTTTTATCAGTTGCAGTTCACAATCATTATAAAAGATTAAATTATGAAAATAAGACAAGTAAGAATGTTGAACTTGCAAAATCAAATATTTTATTAGTAGGTCCGACTGGGTGTGGAAAAACTTTATTAGCTCAAACATTGGCAAGAATTTTAGATGTTCCATTTACAATGGCAGATGCTACTACTTTAACAGAAGCTGGTTATGTTGGTGAAGATGTTGAAAATATAATTCTAAAATTATTACAAGCTGCAGATTATAATGTTGAAAAGGCTCAAAGAGGAATAGTTTACATTGACGAGGTTGATAAGATAAGTAGAAAATCTGAAAATCCATCAATTACAAGAGATGTTTCAGGTGAAGGTGTTCAACAAGCTTTATTAAAAATTATGGAAGGAACTATTGCTAGTGTTCCTCCCCAAGGTGGTAGAAAACATCCTCAACAAGAATTTTTGCAAGTTGATACAACAAATATTTTATTTATTTGTGGAGGTGCATTTGCTGGCCTTGATAAGATTATTTCTCAAAGAGACAAAGGTACTTCAATAGGATTTGGTGCTGACGTAAAAAATACTCAAGATAAAAAAACTGGTGAATGGATGAAGGGATTAGAACCAGAGGATTTGTTAAAATATGGTTTAATACCAGAGTTTATTGGTCGTTTACCTATGATAGCAACTTTAGAAGATCTTGATGAGAAATCGCTTATAAAAATTTTACAAGAACCAAAAAACTCTTTAACAAAACAATATCAGGAATTGTTTAAACTTGACGGTGCAAAACTTATTTTTAAAGATAATGCTTTAAAAGAAATAGCTTTGAAAGCAATTAGAAAAAAAACTGGAGCTAGAGGGTTGAGGTCAATATTGGAAAATATACTCTTAAAAACTATGTACGATTTACCGAGTCAAGAAAATATAGAGGAAGTTATAATTGACGCTTCTACTGTAAAAGGCCAATCTCAACCTATTATAGTGCACTCAAAAACTGATAAATCTAAAACAGACAAAACATCAGCGGCTTAATATCCTTAATAAACAGGAAAAAGATGTTGAAATATAATTTATAATATCCATATTCTACCTATGGACGTCAAAATTTCTTTACCATTATTACCTTTGAGAGATATTGTGGTATTTCCAAGTATGGTAATTCCACTGTTTGTTGGAAGAGACAAATCAATATCTGCATTAAATGAAGTGATGAAGAAAGACAAAAAAATCATTTTAGTGACGCAAAAAAATTCGGAAATAGATGATCCTAAAAAAACCGATATTTTTATGTACGGCTGTGAAGGTAATATTTTGCAGTTGTTAAAATTGCCAGATGGAACAGTAAAAGTCTTAGTTGAGGGTATAAAGAGAGTTAAGATTCTCGATTTTAAAGATAATGAAAAATTTATTACATGTGACTACACACCTTACAATGATATTGTATTAGATGATGAAGATCTTTATCCTTTAGCTGCTACAGCTCTGAGAAGATTAGAAAAATTAACTTCAATTAATAAGAAAATTTCTAGTGAAACTATTAACAGTATTAAGCAAATCAAGGAACCATCACAAATTGCAGACAATATAGCATCTCATATAACCGCAACAATATCGGAAAAACAACAAATTTTTGAGACTGCAGATGTAAAGAAAAGATTGAATGCAATTATTAAAATAATGGAAAACGAAACTAGTATAATTGGAGTTGAAAAAAGAATTAGAGGTAGAGTTAAAACTCAGATGGAAAAGACTCAGAGAGAGTATTATTTAAATGAGCAGCTTAAAGCTATACAGAAAGAATTAGGCGAAATTGAAGATGGCAAAGACGAAAGTACAAGTTTAAACAAAGCTATATTAAAAGCTAAAATGCCAAAAGAAGTAGAAAAAAAGTGTTTACAAGAACTTAAAAAGTTAAAAAATATGAGTCCAATGTCAGCTGAAGCTACTGTTGTTAGAAATTATTTGGATTGGATGACAGAATTACCATGGCATAAAAAAAGTGATGTTGATATTGATTTAAAAAAAGCTTTAGATATTTTAGATAAAGATCACTTTGGTTTAGAGAAGGTAAAAGAGAGAATAATAGAATTCTTAGCTGTTCAAAAAAGAATGGAAAAAATCAAAGGGCCAATTTTATGTTTAGTAGGTCCACCTGGAGTAGGTAAAACCTCATTAGGAAAATCAATCGCAAAAGCTACCAATAGAGAATTTGTTAGAATGTCTGTTGGAGGAATGAGAGATGAAGCTGAAATAAGAGGACATAGAAGAACATACATTGGATCTTTACCAGGTAAAATAATTCAAATGATGAAAAAAGCAGGAACTAAAAATCCTTTAATTCTTTTAGATGAAATTGATAAAATTGGTAATGATTACAGAGGTGACCCATCATCAGCTCTGTTGGAAGCATTAGATCCCGAACAAAATACATCTTTTAACGATCATTACTTAGAGGTTGATTATGATTTGTCTGATGTAATGTTTGTGACCACTGCTAATACTCTAAATATCCTTCCTCCTTTATTAGATAGAATGGAAGTTATTAGACTTGCAGGTTATACAGAGGATGAAAAAATAAATATTGCGAACAAATATTTATTACCAAAACAAATTAAAGATAATGGTGTTAAAGAAAAAGAAATGATTTTACAAGATAATATCATTCAAGAAATTATTAGAAGCTACACAAAAGAGTCAGGTGTTAGAAATTTAGAAAGAGAAATTTCTAAAGTAGCAAGAAAAGTTGTTAAAAAAGTTGTTTCTGGCGAAGAAAAAGAAGTTAAGATTAATAAAGATAATTTGTCAGATTTTTTAGGTGTTCCAAAGTTTAAATCAGGTGAATTAGAAACTGAAAATAGAGTTGGAATAGTTATTGGATTAGCGTGGACAGAATATGGTGGAGAAATTTTAAAAATAGAAACCGCAACAATGCCGGGTAAAGGTAGGATGCAAATAACTGGTAAACTTGGAGATGTAATGCAAGAGTCTGTAAAAGCTGCAAAATCTTTTGTTAGATCTAAATGCTTGGAATATGGAATAATTCCTCCGTTATTTGAGAAAAAAGACTTTCACATTCATGTTCCTGAAGGAGCTACTCCAAAAGATGGTCCATCAGCGGGGATTGGTATGGTCACATCTATTGTATCTTCTATAACAAATATTCCTGTTAAAAGAGATGTTGCGATGACAGGTGAAGTTACTTTGACTGGTCAGGTATTGCCAATTGGTGGTTTAAAAGAAAAACTTATTGCAGCTCATAGAGCAGGAATTAAAGAAGTTTTGATACCAAAAGAAAATGAGAAAGATTTAGTTGATATGCCTAAAAAAATAATTGACGAAATTAAAATAACACCTGTTGAGTATGCTGATGAAGTTTTAAAAATTGCTTTGACCAAAGAACTTAAAAAAACGGAGTGGGTTGAAGTTGATATTTCAAAAAAAGACGATAAGTCTCAAGCAAGCATTCAATAAATTTTTTTATGGAACTATTTATAATTTTGTTATGTGTAGTTTTTATAACTTTCTATTTAACGCGACCGACCTCTAAAACAGAAGAGGATAATTTTAACTCCAAAAATAATTGGAGAGGTGGATTTTAAAAAATTATCTTTTATTTATAACAACTAATTAATCTTGACCTTATTTTACTAATAGATATAACGGACATTTTGGTTTCGGGCGGTTAGCTCAGTTGGTAGAGCATCTCGTTTACACCGAGGGGGTCAAAGGTTCGAGTCCTTTACTGCCCACCAAAAGAATCAAAAGTGGGGGTGTAGCTCAGTTGGTTAGAGCGATCGCCTGTCACGCGATAGGTCGAGGGTTCGAGTCCCTTCACTCCCGCCACTTCTCTAATTTAAAGCTGATAATTGTTATCAATTGACCTGTATATTCTTAAAAATGTGACCTAACACCACTTCTTCTAGCTATAAAAAATGATATATATTCCTCCATGACTGCGGAATTTTTAAAAGATTATTTACCTATAATTTTGTTCTTAATTATAGCATTAGGACTTAGTTGTGCGTTTATAGTAATAAATTTTATCTTATCTCCAAAAAACCCTGATCCAGAGAAGCTATCAGCTTATGAGTGTGGATTTGAACCGTTCCAAGATTCAAGAATGGAATTTGATGTAAGGTTTTATTTAGTTGCAATATTATTTATAATTTTCGATCTTGAAATTGCATTTTTATTTCCGTGGGCGATATCTCTTGGAAGTATTGGTATCTTAGGTTTTATGTCAATGATGATTTTTTTATTCATACTTACAGTAGGATTTATTTATGAATGGAAAAAAGGTGCATTAGACTGGGAATAAAATTTTTTTAATGAAAAATAAATTAGATCAAGTACCTGATGAATTTAAACAACTTGCTGAAGATTTCAGTAAGAATGGTTTTATAACTACTTCATTTGAAAATTTAGTTAATTGGTCAAGATCTGGATCTTTGCACTGGATGACTTTTGGTCTAGCCTGTTGTGCAGTTGAGATGATGCAAACAGCTATGCCAAGATATGATCTTGAAAGATTTGGTGCTGCACCGAGAGGTTCGCCAAGACAATCTGATGTAATGATTGTAGCAGGTACTTTGACAAATAAAATGGCTCCTGCATTAAGAAAAGTTTATGATCAAATGCCAGAACCAAGATATGTCATATCAATGGGCAGTTGTGCTAATGGTGGAGGATATTATCATTATTCATATTCTGTAGTAAGAGGCTGTGATCGTATTGTGCCTGTAGATGTTTACGTTCCAGGTTGTCCTCCCTCTGCTGAAGCATTGTTATATGGAATAATGCAATTACAAAAAAAAATTAGAAATAAAGGATCATTTAATAGATAAAGATGAATAATTTAATTGATTTAGAAAAAAAAATTAATTCTGAGCTTGGTACTAAAATTAATAAGTCATTAATTAAGCATAATCAGATTTATGTTGAGATAGATAAAGAGGATTTAATTGATGTAACATTATTTATAAAAACAAACAAAGACACAAAATTTAGACAGTTAATTGATATCACAGTTGTTGATTATCCAGAAGAAACTCAACGTTTTAAAGTTGTGTATTTATTTTTGAGTCATGAATTTAATCAAAGAATAATTTTAACGTATAGAATAAATGAAAACGAGGTTATTTCCTCTTTAACTTCAATTTTTCCATCAGCTAATTGGATGGAGAGAGAAGTGTTTGATATGTATGGGGTTAATTTCAAGGATCATCCAGATTTAAGAAGAATTCTTACAGACTATGGTTTTGAAGGTCATCCTTTAAGAAAAGATTTCCCTTTAACTGGTCATACAGAAGTCAGATATAGTGAAGATCAAAAAAAAGTTATTAATGAACCGGTAAAACTTGAACAAAATTATAGAAATTTTGATTACGAAAGTCCATGGGAAGGAACAAAATATATTAAAGAGCAAACAGATAACAATGACAAAAAAAATTAAAAATTTAAATTTAAATTTTGGACCGCAACATCCAGCTGCACATGGTGTTTTAAGACTTATACTCGAACTAGATGGTGAAGTAGTTGAAAAAGCAGATCCACATATTGGTTTATTACATCGTGGAACTGAAAAACTCATTGAAAATAAAACCTATATGCAAGCAGTTCCATATTTTGATCGTCTTGATTACGTTGCTCCAATGAATCAAGAGCACGCTTTTGCATTAGCAATTGAAAAAATATTGAATATTGATGTCCCAATTAGAGCACAATTTATAAGAGTAATGTTTTGTGAGATTGGGAGAATTTTAAGTCATATTCTCAATGTTACAACACAAGCATTAGATGTTGGGGCTTTAACACCTTCTTTATGGGGGTTTGAGGAACGAGAAACATTAATGACTTTTTATGAAAGAGCCTCAGGATCAAGGTTACATGCAAATTATTTTAGAGCAGGTGGAGTTCATCAAGATCTACCAGCAGGTTTAGAAACAGATATCGCTAAATTTTGCAAAACTTTTCCAAAAATAATAAATGATTTAGAAAACCTTTTAACTGATAATAGAATTTTTAAACAAAGAAATGTTGATATAGGGGTTGTATCAAAAGAGGATGCACTTGATTATTCATTTAGTGGCGTAATGATTAGAGGCTCAGGAGTTCCGTGGGATTTAAGAAAATCTCAACCTTATGATTGTTATGATCAATTAGAATTTAAAATTCCTGTGGGAAAAAATGGTGATTGCTATGATAGATACTTATGTAGAATTGAGGAAATGAAAGAAAGTGTTTCTATTATCAAACAATGTTTAGCAAAAATGGAAAAAGGACCAATAAAAACTTTTGATGGAAAAATATCTCCACCTTCAAAAAAAGAAATAAAACAATCTATGGAAGCTTTGATCCATCATTTTAAGTTATTTACAGAGGGATATCGTGTACCAAAAGATGAAATTTATACTGCTGTCGAAGCACCAAAAGGTGAGTTTGGCGTTTACCTAATCTCTGATGGTTCAAGTAAACCATATAAATGTAAGATTAGAGCACCAGGATTTTCTCACTTACAATCAATGGATTACTTAATTAAAGGACACATGCTTGCAGATGTGCCCGCTGTTCTTGGTTCTTTAGATATAGTTTTTGGGGAGGTTGATAGATGAGTTTAAGAAGACCTTCAAAAGATCAACCGGAAAGTTTTGAATTTAACGCTTCTTCATTAGAGGCCGCGAATAAAATTATTGCTAATTATCCAAAAGGAAAACAACAAAGTGCTGTGATGGCATTACTTTATATCGCTCAAAGACAAAATAATAATTGGATACCTTTAGCAGCAATGAAATATATCGCAAAATTTTTAAACATGCCTTACATAAAAGTTTATGAGGTGGCTACTTTTTATTCTATGTATAATTTGTCACCAGTAGGGAAATATTTTGTCCAAGTTTGTACCACTACGCCATGTATGATTAGAGGTGCAAATAAATTAGTTGAAGCATGTAAGGAAAAAATCTCTGAAAATGAGACTGAGTTATCATCTGATAAAAGTTGCTCGTGGATGGAGGTAGAATGTTTAGGCGCTTGTGTGAATGCGCCTATGATGCAAATTAATGATGATTATTATGAAGATTTAGATAAGGAAAAAACTTTAGAAATTCTAGACAAAATTTTAAATGGTGAAAAACCTATGCCTGGTTCATACAGAGGAAGAATAAATAATGAACCTGAAAACAATAGAAAAACACTTTTGGATGTAAAAAATGCTTAAAGATCAAGATAGAATATTTAAAAATTTATACAATGATTTAGGATCAGATGTAGCCTCGTCTCAAAAAAGAGGTGATTGGGTTAATACAAAAGATCTTACTGACAAAGGTAGGGATTGGATAATTAATGAAATTAAAGACTCTCAACTCAGAGGAAGAGGAGGAGCGGGTTTTCCTACTGGCTTAAAATGGTCTTTTGCACCTAAAGAATTAGGATCAAGACCTCACTACTTGGTAATCAATGCAGATGAGTCAGAACCAGGGACTTGTAAAGATAGAGATATACTAAGATTTGAACCACATAAATTAATCGAAGGTTGTTTGTTAGCTTCGTATGCAGTTCAAGCACATGTTTGTTATATTTATATAAGAGGTGAATATTTTGTAGATGGACAAAAACTTCAAAGAGCTATTGATGAAGCATATGAAAAAAAGTTAATTGGTAAAAATGCAGCTGGAACAGGTTGGGATTTAGATATTCATATTCATTATGGTGCTGGCGCTTATATTTGTGGAGAAGAGACAGCTTTACTTGAAAGTTTAGAGGGTAAAAAAGGTCAACCAAGATTAAAGCCACCTTTTCCTGCATTGATAGGACTTTATGGGTGTCCAACAATAATTAATAATGTTGAAACTATAGCTGTTGTTCCAACAATTTTACGAAGAGGTGGTAAATGGTTTGCATCTTTAGGTAGAGAAAAAAATACAGGTACAAAAATTTTTTGTATATCTGGCAATGTAAATAACCCATGTAATGTTGAAGAGGAAATGAATATACCATTAAAAGAATTGATTGAAGTTCATGCTGGAGGAGTAGTTGGTGGCTGGGATAATTTACAAGCTGTTATTCCAGGTGGATCATCCATGCCATTAATACCAAAAGAAAAATGTGAAACATTAACAATGGATTTTGACTCTTTAGTAGCTGAAAAAAGTGGACTAGGAACAGCTGGGATAGTTGTAATAAATAAAGATCAAGACATTATTAAATGTATGGCTAGAATTGCAAGATTTTACAAACATGAAAGTTGTGGTCAGTGCACACCATGTCGAGAAGGTTCAGGATGGATGTGGAGAATGCTTGAAAGAATGGCTAGAGGTGAAGCATCAAAAGATGAGGTTGATATGTTAGGCGATGTAACTAAACAAATTGAAGGTCATACTATTTGTGCTTTTGGTGAAGGATCTTCTTGGCCAGTTCAAGGTCTGTTACGACACTTTAAAGATGAAATTAAGAAAAGGAATAAATTTGATCCAATTATTAAAGAGAATAAAAATATTCCTTATTTAGTAGATCAACACTTATTAGATAAAAATGCTTAAATTAAAAGTAAATGATATAGAAGTTGAAGTTGAAGAAGGCTTAACAGTTCTTCAAGCATGTGAGAAAGCTGGAGTTGAAATTCCAAGATTTTGTTATCATGAAAAGTTATCAATAGCTGGTAATTGTAGAATGTGTTTAGTAGAGATGGAAAAATCTCCAAAGCCTATAGCATCATGTGCAATGCCGGCAGCTGAAGGTATGGTCATAAGAACTAATACACCAAAAATAGAAAAATCAAGAAAAGGAGTAATGGAATTTTTGTTAGCTAACCACCCTTTAGATTGTCCAGTATGCGATCAAGGGGGAGAATGTGACTTACAAGATCAATCAATGTTTTATGGAATAGATAAATCTAGATTTAAAGAAAACAAAAGGGCAGTGGCAGATAAATATATGGGTCCATTAATCAAAACTCAAATGACAAGATGTATTCACTGTACCCGGTGTGTAAGATTTGCAACTGAAGTTGCAGGAGTTCCCGAGTTAGGAGCAATCGGAAGAGGTGAAGACATGCAAATTACAACCTATTTAGAACAGTCTGTACAATCAGAATTATCTGGCAATGTAATTGATCTTTGTCCAGTTGGTGCTTTAACTTCAAAACCTTATGTTTTTGAAGCAAGACCTTGGGAATTAAAAAAGACTGAAACAATAGATGTGATGGATGCTGTGGGTTCAAACATAAGAGTAGACACATATGATTGGGAGGTGAAGAGAGTTTTGCCAATAATAAATGAAGATATCAACGAAGAATGGATATCTGACAAAACAAGATATGCATGTGATGGATTATTAAACCAGAGATTAGATACTCCATATATAAAATATAATAATAAATTTGAAAAAGCCTCTTGGAGTGAAGTAAGCAAAATCATAAAATCTAAAATAGAAAATACAAATAAAGAAAAAATATGTGGTTTTGTTGGAGATCTTGCAAATATGGAGGCAAGTTTCATTTTTAAAGAATTTTTCGAGAGAACAATTAATACAAACAAGTACGAGTCTAGAACAGTAAATAATTTTATTGATATAAGTGTAAGAGAAAATTATTTATTTAATTCAACAATAAATGGAATTGAGGATTCTGATTTAATTTTATTGATAGGTGCAAATCCAAGATTTGAAGCAACAATGGTTAATGCCAGAATAAGAAAAGCACATTTAAACAAAAATCCAAAAATAATTTCATTAAGTGATGTGGGAGATCTTACTTATCCCTATCAAAGTCTAGATGGAAAGACACAAACTATTAAAGATATAACTGAAAATAAAAATGATATTTCTAAATTGATTATCAATTCAAAAAAACCAATAATTATATTTGGCGAGTCTTTTTTAAAGATTAAATCAGCGAAATATTTATTCTCTTCTTTTAAAGAATTTTTGTCTGACAATAATAAATTGAATGATGATTGGAACCCAATTAATATATTATCTGTAGATGCAGCAACTGTCGGAAGTTTAGATTTAGATATAATTGATGAAAACAATAAGATATTGAATGATTTAAATGAAAATAAATTTGAAATTGTTTATTTACTTGGTCAGGATAGTTTAAATTTTAAGAAGACAAATGAATTTGTAATTTATCAGGGTAGTCATGGCGACAGAGGAGCTGAAATTGCTGATATTATTCTGCCAGGAGCGGCTTTTACTGAACAGTCTGGTCATTATACTAACTTAGAGGGCAAAATTCAAAAAGCATATAAAGCATCGTATCCTCCAGGTGATGCAAAAGAAGATTGGCAAATAATAAATGATTTGGCTGAAGTAATGAATAATAGAAAACTTTTTAATGATAAAGAAGAGCTTGAAAGTAGTATGTTTAATTATTTAAAATTAAAAAAAAATCAAAAAAAATCAGATTTACCAAATAAAATAGGGCAAATTGATTTTGAAAATGAAGACTTGGTTGTAAAATTTAAAGATTATTATTTTTCTAATGTTATTGCTCGTTCATCTAAAACGATGGCTGAATGTAATTCATCAAAAATTGATTTGAAAAAAACTGGTACTGAGGGTTAATAAATGGAATATGTAAATATTATTTTTCAAGAAATATATAAAATTTTATTTTTACTTGTACCCGTTTTAGTTTCTGTTGCAATGATTGTTTGGCTGGATCGTAGAGTATGGGCATTTGTTCAAAAAAGACAAGGCCCAAATGTTGTTGGTCCTTTTGGATTATTACAATCTTTAGCTGATGCACTTAAATATATTTTTAAAGAAATAATTATTCCTGCAAGCTCAAATAAAATAATTTTTATATTGGCGCCAATTATAACTATGACCTTAGCCCTTATTGCTTGGGCAGTAATACCTTTTGGTATTGATCAAGTGTTAGCAGATATTAATGTTGGGATATTATATATTTTTGCAGTTTCATCATTAGGTGTTTATGGAATAATCATGGGCGGATGGGCATCAAATTCAAAATATCCATTTCTAGGAGCAATTAGATCTGCTGCACAAATGGTATCTTATGAAGTTTCAATTGGTATTATTATTATTAATGTATTGTTGTGTGTGGGATCTTTAAATTTAAACGATATTGTAATTGCACAAAAAGATATGTGGTTTGTAATACCATTATTTCCAATGTTTGTAATTTTTTTTATATCTGCATTAGCTGAGACAAACAGACCACCTTTTGATTTACCTGAAGCAGAAGCAGAATTAGTAGCAGGATATCAAACAGAGTATTCAGGAATGATGTATGCAATGTTTTGGTTAGGAGAATATGCAAATATTTTATTAATGTGTGCCCTTGGTTCAATACTTTTTTTAGGTGGTTGGTTATCGCCAATTGATCTTTATCCCTTTAATTTGATACCAGGTACTATCTGGTTAATTTTTAAAATTTTATTTTTATTTATACTTTTTGCATTAGTCAAAGCGATTGTTCCAAGATATAGATATGATCAATTAATGAGATTAGGTTGGAAAATATTTTTACCATTATCATTAACTTACGTTGTTTTAACAGCTAGTTATCTTTTTTATTTTGAACTTTTGCCGATAAATTAAATGAAAATTACAAGATTTTTTAAAACCATATTAATGACAGATTTCATAGGAAGTCTTTTCATTGCTATCAAGGAACTTTTTAAATCAAAAAAAACTATAAATTATCCATTTGAAAAGGGAAAAATTAGTCCAAGATTTAGAGGCGAACATGCTTTAAGAAGATATCCAAATGGTGAAGAAAGATGTATTGCATGTAAACTATGTGAAGCAGTTTGTCCTGCGCAAGCAATTACAATTGAGTCAGCCGAAAGATCTGATGGAAGTCGAAAAACTACTCGTTACGATATAGATATGATGAAATGTATTTATTGTGGTTTATGTGAAGAGTCTTGCCCTGTAGATGCAATAGTACAAGGACCTAATTTTGAATTTTCTACAGAAACACGAGAAGAACTCTATTATACTAAAGAAAAACTTCTTGATAATGGAGACAGATGGGAAAATGTATTAGCAGCAAACATTAAAACTGACAATCCATATAGATAATTTATGATAGCACATGCAATTTTTTTTTATGTATTCTCAATAATTGCTGTCGTTTCAGCAATTATGGTTACAGTTTCTAAAAACACAGTTCATTCTGTTTTTTTTTTAATTCTTGATTTTATAAGCATATCTTGTCTATTCATCATGATTGGTGCAGAATTTTTAGGCATGATAATGTTAATTGTTTATGTTGGTGCCGTAGCTGTATTATTTTTATTTGTTGTAATGATGCTGAATGTTGCGCAACAAAAGAACCAATGGTTTGTTTCGGAGGAAAACTCAGGACATATACCTGTGGGATTATTAATTAGTGCAATTATTTTTTTTGAATTAATCATTGTCATTGGTGGATGGAAATATAAACCTGATTTATTTGAAACTACCAACCCAATTATAAATGAAATTAGCAATACACATTCTCTAGGACAGGTTTTATACACTGACTACATTCATATATTTCAAATTAGTGGAATGATTTTATTGATTGCAATGATAGGAGCAATTGTACTTACATTTAGACAAAGAGAAGGGGTTAAAAAACAAAGTTATTTAAAACAAATTTCAAGAGAAAGATCTGAAGGAGTAGAAGTATTAGAAGTTGCTTCTAACAAAGGAGTAAAAATAGATGACTGAGATAGGTTTAGGACACTATTTAACTCTAGGTGCTGTTATTTTTAGTATTGGAATAATAGGAATTTTTTTAAATCGAAAAAATATTATAGTAATTTTAATGAGTATAGAACTAATACTATTAGCAGTTAATATTAATTTAGTATCTTTTTCTATTTATTTAGGTGATTTAACTGGTCAAGTATTTACATTATTTATTTTAACAGTTGCTGCTGCTGAAGCCGCAATAGGATTAGCAATTATAGTAGTTTACTATAGAAACTCTGGAACAATACGTGTTGAGGAAATAGATAAGTTGAAGGGATAAAATGGAAATTTCAATTATTGCATTACCCTTGATTGCTTCAATTATCTCAGGTTTTTTTGGAAAATTTATTGGAGATAGAAATTCTGAAATTGTAACAAGTTTGTTGGTTGCAATATCTGCAATATTTTCTGTGATAGTTTTCTATGAAGTAATGGTTAATCAATATGAAGATAATATAATTATTGCCACATGGATTAATTCTGGGTCATTAGATGTGAATTGGTCTATGAAAATTGATGCTTTGTCATCGGTTATGTTGGTTGTTGTTACTTCAGTTTCTGCTTTAGTCCATGTTTATTCAATTGGATATATGTCTCATGATCCACACAAACCTAGATTTATGGCTTATTTATCATTGTTTACTTTTGCAATGTTAATGTTGGTGACTTCTGATAACTTTATTCAATTATTCTTTGGTTGGGAAGGGGTTGGTCTCTGTTCTTACTTTTTAATTGGTTTTTGGTTTAAAAAAGAAACAGCAAATGCTGCAGCAATAAAAGCATTTGTGGTAAATAGAGTAGGTGATTTTGGTTTTGCTTTAGGAATATTTTTAATTTTTTATTTATTTGGAACAGTAAATTATTCTGAAGTTTTTGAACAAATACCAACAATTACAGATAGAGAATTAGTTTTTTTAGGCATTGAGGTAAATGCAATAAATTTAATTTGTATACTTTTGTTTGTTGGTGCAATGGGAAAATCTGCGCAAATTTTACTCCACACTTGGTTGCCAGATGCTATGGAAGGTCCAACACCAGTCTCAGCCCTGATTCATGCAGCAACTATGGTAACAGCAGGTGTTTTTTTAGTCGTAAGGTGTTCACCAATTTATGAGTATTCAGAACTAGCATTAAATATCATAACTATTGTTGGAATGAGCACAGCTTTTTTTGCCGCGACTGTAGCTTTAGTGCAAAATGATATAAAAAAAATTATTGCGTATTCAACTTGTAGTCAATTAGGTTACATGTTTTTTGCAGCTGGAGTAGGTGCTTATAATGTTGCAATGTTTCATTTATTTACTCATGCTTTTTTTAAAGCTTTATTATTCTTAGGATCAGGATCAGTTATTCATGCTTTTAAAGATGAACAAAATATTAATAATATGGGAGGTGTATGGAAAAAACTTCCTTATACCTATGCATTAATGATTATAGGAACCCTAGCTTTAACTGGATTTCCTTTATTGTCGGGTTTTTATTCCAAAGATGCAATTATAGAATTTGCATATTTAAGAGGGAATACAACAGGGTTTTATGCTGCTGGTATTGGCATTTTTACAGCTTTTCTTACTTCAATATATTCTTGGAGACTTATGTTTAAAACTTTTCATGGCCAATACAATAACAAAAATATCAAAATAGAAGAAACACATGAATCTCCTCTTGTGATGATAGTGCCTTTAATCTTACTTTCGATTGGCGCGGTATTTGCTGGTTATGCTTTTAAAGAATTATTTATTGGTTATGCGGCGGCTAATAATTTCTGGAAAGAGTCAATTTTCTTTTTGGAACCTTTGAGTAATGATCATCCACCATTTTGGTTTCTAATTTTAACACCAACATTAGTAATTTTATCAATTCCAATCGCTTACTATTTATTTGTTAAGAATAAAAGATTACCTGAACAAATAGTTAAAATTAATAAACCTTTATATAATTTTTTATTAAACAAATGGTATTTTGATGAACTTTATGATGTTTTGTTTGTCAGATCATCAAAAAAAATAGGATTATTTTTGTGGAAGTTTTTTGATTTGAAAATAATTGATGGATTTGGTCCTGATGGCATTTCAACAATAATTAAAAAATTTTCTATAAAAGCCAATAAATTCCAAAGCGGATTTATTTATCAATATGCATTTGTAATGCTTCTTGGATTTTCTGCTTTATTAACCTTTTTAATTGTTAAATAATGAATTTTCCTATTCTCTCATCTTTAATTTTATTTCCAACTATAGGTGCTTTATTTATATTTTTTACTAGAAGTAGTGAAAAAAACAATAATACAGTAAAGTATGTTGCTTTATTCACTTCCTCCGTAAATTTCTTTCTATCAATATATTTATGGGCATTATTTGATCAAACAACTTCAGAATTTCAGTTTGTTGAAGATAGAGTTTGGATTGAAAATTTTATTAATTATAAAGTAGGTGTTGATGGAATTTCAATTCTATTTATTTTATTAACAACATTTATTACACCTCTTTGTATTTTATCAATTAACAATTCCATCAAGAATAGATTAAGTGAATTTCTGATAGCTGTACTAATTATGGAATCTTTTATGATTGGTGTTTTTTGCTCTTTAGATCTTGTTGTATTTTATTTATTTTTTGAAGCTGGTTTAATTCCAATGTTTTTAATTATAGGGATTTGGGGTGGTGCAAGAAGAGTATACTCTGCATTTAAATTCTTTTTATATACCTTACTAGGATCTGTGTTAATGCTAGTTGCAATAATTTCAATATACTGGATAACAGGAACAACTGATGTAGTTGAGCTTTATAAAATAGGAATAGATGTTAAATATCAAAATCTTTTATGGTTAGCTTTTTTTAGCTCTTTTGCAGTAAAAACACCGATGTGGCCAGTTCATACATGGTTACCTGATGCTCATGTTGAGGCACCGACAGCTGGATCTGTTTTATTAGCAGCGATTTTATTAAAAATGGCAGGCTATGGTTTTATAAGATTTTCTTTAGGCTTATTTCCTGTTGCTTCAGAAGTTTTTACACCTTTAATTTATGCGCTAAGTGTTATCGCAATAATTTTTACTTCTTTTATTGCTCTAATGCAGGAAGATATGAAAAAATTAATTGCTTATTCATCTGTAGCACATATGGGATTTGTTACATTAGGAATTTTTACACTTCAGCAACAAGGTATTGAAGGAAGTATTATCCAAATGATAAGTCATGGACTTGTTGCAGCAGCACTTTTCTTATGTGTTGGTGTTGTTTATGACAGAATGCACTCTAGATTGATTCATACCTATGGAGGAATTGTAAGTATAATTCCAAAATATTCAGTATTGTTTATGTTGTTTACTTTGGCAGCTTTAGGACTACCTGGCACAAGTGGTTTTGTTGGTGAATTTTTAATTTTAATGGCAGCTTTTAAAGATAATTTTTTAGTAGCTGTTATTGCAAGCTTGGGTGTAATTATAGGTGCTGCATACATGTTATGGTTATATAAAAGAGTAGTTTTTGGAAAATTGATAAACAATGATTTAAAACAAATGATAGATTTAAATAAATCAGAATTATTTATTTTATCTTGTTTAGGGATACCCACTTTATTTTTTGGTTTTTACCCAGATCCTCTAATAAATACAATCGAAGTATCAATTTCAGATTTAATTGAAATGTATAATTATAAACTTGTGAGTAAATTTTAATGGAAAATCTACATTTAGTATTTCCTGAAATTTTTTTGTCATTATCTATAATGTTTTTATTGATATTGGGAGTATTTAAAAATAATAGTTCAAAACTTATTCAAAATATCTCTTTAATAATTTTACTAATTACTGCTGTAATTACGTTTAATGAAACAATAAGTGTTAGTGGGGAAAAGCTATTTAATGAAAGTGTGATAATTGATTATTTATCTTCATTTATGAAAATAATAACTTTATTAGCTGCTTTCTTAGTTTTAATAATTTCTTCAGCCTATCTTAAAACATTTAAGATTTTTAAAATTGAATATCCTATTCTAATCCTAAGTTCAGTTTTGGGTATGATGATAATGATAAGTTCTAATGATTTAATTGTATTTTATATGGGATTAGAGCTACAGTCGTTAGCTTTATATGTTTTAGCGACATTTAATAGAGATAATATTAAATCTTCAGAAGCAGGACTGAAATACTTTGTTTTAAGCGCTTTATCCTCAGGTTTATTATTATATGGATGTTCATTGATATATGGTTTTACGGGATCAACTAATTTTGATGTAATTGCTACTAAATTAAATTCAAACGAATATGCTTTAACATTTGGTATTGTCTTTATATTAGTTGGCTTAGCATTTAAAATTTCTGCTGTTCCATTTCATATGTGGGCTCCTGATGTGTATGAAGGGTCGCCAACCTCAGTAACATTATTTTTTACTATGGTTCCCAAAATAGCAGCATTATCTGTTTTTATAAGATTTTTATATGTTCCATTTTCAAATTTAATTGATCAGTGGCAAATGATTTTAATTTTTTTATCAATTGCTTCAATGCTTTTTGGAGCTGTTGCAGCGATAGGACAAACTAATTTAAAAAGATTAGTAGCTTATAGCTCAATAGGTCATGTTGGTTATGCTTTGGCAGGATTGGCAACTGGAACTAATGATGGAATACAAAGCTCAGTAATTTATATAACTATTTATGTACTGATGAATCTTGGACTTTTTTCGTGTTTATTAATGATGAAACGAAATAATGAATACTACGAAAATATTGATGATTTATCTGGATTATCAAAAAATCATCCAATGTTGTCTTTATCTTTATTGATTATTCTTTTTTCTTTAGCAGGAATTCCTCCTCTTGCTGGTTTTTTTGCTAAATTTTATGTTTTTAAAACTGTTATAGAACAATCAATGTATTTTTTAGCTGTGGTTGGTTTGTTATCAACTGTGATTGCCGCATTTTATTACTTAAGATTAATAAAAATAATGTACTTTGATGAAGAAAAAGAAAAATATGACACAGATCATAGTATTTGGTTAAAATTCTCTCTCACAGCTTCTACTTTGTTAATTTTGATATACTTTATATTTCCGAGTCAACTCATTGAAGTAGTTTCAAAAATTAATATAATTCAATGAAGCTAAAGCAATTTAATTTTAAAAAAGTAAAAAGTACTAATCAAATCGCAATTAGATTAATCAAGTATTCAAAAAATGAGTTTGGTTTAATTGTTTCAGAAACTCAATCCAAAGGAAAGGGTCAATATGGTAGGAAGTGGATTTCATATAAAGGAAATATATTTTTGTCTTTTTTCTATAAATTAGAAAATATTAATTTATCTCTTAGTTTATTAACTAAAAAAAACTGTTTTTTAGTTAAAGATGTAATTTCTAAATATTATAAAAAAAAAATTACTTTTAAATTACCAAATGATTTATTAATTAATAAAAAAAAAATTTGTGGTATCTTACAGGAAAAAATTGACCATTCTAAAAAGCAATATTTAATTGTTGGAATTGGATTCAATTTGATTAAAAGCCCTAATATACCTAATTATCCAACTACAAATTTGCTAGAAATTACAAATCAAAAGATAAACAAGAAAAAATTTGTGAAAGAATTAAAAATAACTTTTGAGAAATTTTTATCAAAGTACTATAAAACCAGCTAAATGATTATTTTGGGTGATATAGGAAATACAGAAACTAAAATTTGTTTAGTAAAAGATAACAAGATTGTTAAAAAATTTTTAATTCCTTCTAAAGGCAAAAAAATACGAATTTTAGATAAACATTTTAAAAGATTTAATTTTTCTAAATTGAAAAAATTATTATTTTGTAGTGTTGTTCCATCAACTTTTAAAGAATTAAAGAATTATTTTAAAAATAAAACAAATATTAAATGTTTTGAATTAAAAGAGTTAAATTTACGATCTGTTTTAAAAATAAACGTAAATTATAAACAAGTAGGTTCTGATAGATTAGCTAATGCGATCTGTGTTTCTGCAAAAAATAAAAATTTTATTATTTTAGACTTTGGTACAGCTACTACTTTTGATGTTTTAATAGGAAAAAATTATAAAGGTGGTATTATTTCTCCTGGTATCAATCTTTCATTAAATACACTTTCTGATAAAGCATCCTTAATACCAAAAATTAATTTAAGAAAAATGTCGAAAGTTATTGGAAAAGACACCAAGTCAGCTGTTAGATCTGGTTTTTTTTGGGGATATGCTGGATTAATTGACAATATTATAAATTTAATTAAGAAAGAAATAAAAAAACCTTTTACAGTAATTATTACTGGGGGTTTTTCAAAATTATTTAAGAACTCAATTAAAACAAAAGTAAAACAAGATTTTGATATTACAATTAATGGTCTTATTAAAGCTTCAAAACTTATAAAATAATATGAAAGATGAATTTTTATTTTGCCCATTGGGTGGATCTGGCGAAATTGGCATGAATATGAACTTATTTGGTTATGGACAGCCAGGTGATCATAAATGGATTATGGTAGATATTGGCGTAACCTTTGCTGATGATACTGTTCCAGGTATTGATTTAATCTATCCAGATCCAGGATTCATTCAAGAAAGAAAAGAAAATTTACTTGGAATAATACTAACACACGCTCATGAAGATCACATAGGAGCTGTAGCTCATCTTTGGCCAAAATTAGGTTGCAAGATTTATGCTACACCTTTCACAGCAGTATTAATTAAAGAAAAATTTAAAGAGAAACATATAGATATTACCAAGGACTTACAAATTGTAGAATTGAATGGAAAAGTTAAATTAGATCCTTTTGAAATTGAATATATTACATTAACGCATTCTATTTTAGAACCGAATGGACTTAAAATTCAAACACCGGCTGGTGTTGTATTGCATACAGGGGATTGGAAAGTTGACCCTAACCCTTTAATTGGTGATGAAATTAATTCAAAAAGATTGAAAGAAATTGGTGATCAAGGTGTATTAGCAATGATTTGTGACTCTACTAATGTTTTTAGTGCAGGCAGGTCAGGTTCTGAACTAGATGTAAGAAAAAATATGCTCAATATTATGAGTAGATTGAAAAAAAGAGTAATAGTTACTTCATTTGCTTCAAATGTAGCAAGAATGGAGTCAGCCTTCTATTGTGCAGAAAAAACAGGAAGACAAATTTCTTTAGTTGGTAGGTCGATGCACAGGATATATAAAGCAGCAAGGCAATGTGGATACCTACAAGAAACAATTGATCCTATAGATCCAAGAGAAGCAAAGAATATTTCGAGAGAAAAAATAGTTTATCTTTGCACTGGTAGTCAAGGTGAACCGATGGGAGCTATGATGAGAATTTCTAATTATACTCATCCCGATGTATTTATTGAAAAAGATGATGCAGTTATATTTTCTTCAAAAATAATACCTGGAAATGAAAAGAAACTTTATAAACTCCATAATCAGTTAGTAAAAGATGGAATAGAAGTTATTTCAGAGGAAAGTGAATTTATTCATGTTTCTGGGCACCCAAATAGAGAAGATTTAAAAGATATGTATAATTGGGTCAAACCAAAATGTGTTATTCCAGTACATGGTGAGCACAGACACATGATAGAACATATAAATTTTGCAAAAGAAATGCAGGTACCGTATCCTGTACAAGTAGAAAATGGTGATATTGTAAAATTAGCACCAGGGGATCATCCTGAAGTTTATGACAAAGCACCTA
Organism: uncultured Pelagibacteraceae bacterium; assembly: GCA_902571375.1. Classification (GTDB taxonomy): domain Bacteria; phylum Pseudomonadota; class Alphaproteobacteria; order Pelagibacterales; family Pelagibacteraceae; genus Pelagibacter. The sequence goes on along the minus strand of CACGBP010000004.1, from coordinate 37,658 downwards.
GTGGCAGATTATATCTTGATGGAAATATAAGTGTAGAGGAGAATTCTCAATCAATAAAAGATAGAAGAAATTTAAGCACTAATGGTTATTTAGAAATTACAATTTTAATTACGCCTAAAGGAAATATTCATAACAATCCAATAATAACTTTTAGAGGTTTGCCTGTTCATGAAACTGATGAGTTTATTTATGGATTAGAAGAGGAAATAGAAAAAACCACCAGAACTTTTAAACTTGGTAACAAAAGCCAAGAATATAATCTGATTGATTCCTTAAAGATTGCTTCAAGAAAATTTACTAAAGAAAAAACTGGGAAAAGACCTTTTACTAACATTAACCTAGTTAAGATTTAATGAGTGTTACAGGTTTAGCAATAATTTACATAATTATTTGGTGGATTGTTTTTTTTGCAATTTTACCTATCGACGTAGACAGAATTAAAATCAAAAAGATAGAAGGTGAAGATCCTGGATCTCCAGAAAATCCTAAAATGCCAAAAAAATTCATTTATTGCACAGGAATTACGACTATTTTATTCATTATAATTTATTTATTAATGAAGTTTGAATATTTGAACTTAAGAAATATAATCAGCTAACATGTATATTTCAAAATCTTTTATCCCTATTTTAAAAAACAACCCATCTGAGGCCAAAATTAAATCTCATCAATTGATGTTAAGGGTTGGAATGATTAAACAATCTTCAGCAGGTATTTATTCATGGCTACCGCTCGGCTTTAAAGTAATGAAAAAAATTGAAAAGATAGTTAGAGAAGAGCAGAATAGAATTGGAGTACAAGAAATATTAATGCCAACAATTCAATCTAGTGAGATTTGGAAAGAAAGTGGAAGATACGAAGATTATGGTGAGGAAATGTTAAGAATTAAAGATCGTCAAAATCGTGAAATGCTTTATGGACCAACTAATGAAGAATTAGTCACGGATATATTCAGATCTTCTATTAAATCTTATAAATCTTTACCGCAACTTTTATATCATATTCAATGGAAATTCAGAGATGAGATAAGACCAAGATTTGGAATCATGAGATGCAGAGAATTTTATATGAAAGATGCATATTCATTTGATGTATCGGATGAAGAAGCTCAGTTTTCTTATAATAAATTTTTCTTATCTTATCTTAAAACTTTTAATAGATTAGATTTAACAGCTATACCAATGGCAGCTGATACAGGTCCAATTGGTGGAAACCTTTCTCATGAATTTATAATATTAGCTGAAACAGGTGAGAGTAAAATCTTTACTGATAAAAGAATCTTTGATTTAACCACGGAAGGTGCAAAATTAGATAAAAAATCTTTAGAAGATATGAGAAAGAAATTTGAAAAATATTATTCTGTAACTGATGAAAAATTTAACAAAGAAGAATTTGAAAACAAAGTGACAGAGCAAAATAGATTGATAACAAAAGGTATTGAAGTGGGACATATTTTTTATTTTGGTGATAAATACTCTAAACCAATGGGAGCATCAGTAGATTTACCAGGTGGAAAAAAAGATTTTGTAAAAATGGGCTCATATGGAATAGGAGTTTCAAGACTTGTTGGAGCAATAATTGAGGCAAAATATGATGAAAAAAATGAGGTCATGAAATGGCCAATTTCAGTTGCACCATATGATGTTGCAATAATTCCGATGATTAATAAAAATGATAATTCTGCACTTGAAAAAGCTAATAACATTAATTTAGAACTTAGTAATAACAGCATAGATGCAATAATTGATGATACTGATGAAAATTTTTCTTCTAAAATAAAAAAAATGAATTTAATTGGTGCTCCATATCAAATTATAATTGGTAAGCAAACAGATGGTGATTTATTAGAATTTAAAGAAGTTGGGAAAGATTCTCAAAAACTTAAATTGAAAGAAATAATTAATTTAATTACTGAACAGAAAATAAAAAATTGATTTCTACATTAGAAAAAGAAATTACATTCAGATTTCTTAAAGCCAGAAAAAAAGATGGTTTTTTGAACATAATTTCAATTTTTTCATTCATTGGTATAAGTTTAGGTGTTGCAGTCTTGATAATTGTCATGTCAGTAATGAATGGTTTCAGATCTGAGCTGATAAATAAAATTGTTGGTTTCAATGCACATATCACAGTACAACCTTATGAAAAAGAAATTGTAATTGATGATTTGAATAAGACTAATCTTAATTTAATTTCAAATGATCTAATTTTAAGCAATTCAGGAGAAGCGGTAATAATACAAAAGGATATTTCTAAAGGTATAGTTTTAAGAGGATATTCTAAAAATGATTTTTCAAAGTTAAAAATTATTAGAGATGAAACTTTTATAGGTCAAAGAAATAATTTAGTGAAAAATTATATTTCAATAGGAAAAGAATTAAGTTTCACACTTGGGCTTAAAATAGGTGATGATGTAACAATAATGTCATCAACAGGCGTTGAAACAATTATTGGCAATCTTCCAAAAAAGAAAACATTTACAGTTTTTTCTCTCTTTGAAAGTGGGTTAGCTGATTTTGATAATAATATAGCTTTCATAAATTTAGATACATTAGATGAATTTTTTAATTTAAGTAAGAATGAAAGAAATCTAGAAATTTACTTAAAAAACCCTCAAAAAATTGAAAATCAAAAATTTATTGTTCAACAAATATTTCCAAATGAATTTGTATTCAGCTGGGCTGATACAAATAGTTCTTTATTCTCAGCTCTAAAAGTAGAAAGAAATGTTATGTTTATAATATTGTCCTTAATCATAATTGTTGCAGCATTTAATATTATCTCTGGTTTAACGATTTTAGTTAAGAATAAAACACGAGACATAGCAATTTTGAAATCAATAGGTGTTTTAAATAAATCTATCGTCAAAATATTTTTCTTAGTTGGTGTAATTATTGGAACTTCAGCTACAATTTTTGGAATTTTATTAGGGGTAATTTTTTCAATGTATGTTGAAAATTTAAGACAATTTTTAAGTAATGTATTTGATATCAGTTTGTTTCCAGAAGAAATTTATTTTTTGAGCACTATGCCATCAGAAATTAATCTATCTTCAATCTTTATAATTTCTTTATGTTCAATTTTAATAACTATAATTGTGTCTATATTTCCTGCTTTAAAAGCAGCAAAATTAGATCCCGTTCAAGCACTTAAATATGAATAATCTAATTCAACTTTCAAATTTAAATAAAATTTTTGTTAATGAAAAAAAGGTGAATGTTTTAAAAAAGATTAATTATAAATTTAAAAAAGGTAAAATTTATTCTATAATGGGACCATCAGGCTCAGGTAAATCAACTCTTTTAAATTTATTATCATTAATTGATCGTCCTACTTCAGGTTCAATTACAATTGAAAATAATTATGTAGATTTTAAAGATTCAAAAAAAAATGATCTTTTAAGAGCAAAAAAAATAGGAATAATTTATCAACAGAATAATCTACTTTCAGATTTTACAGCAATAGAAAATATATATTTAGCTAGTCTCGCTGCTGGAAATAGCAAAGAAACTTCTATGTTCAAATCTAAAATTTTATTACGAAAAGTGGGATTAACCAGTAGATTAAATCATTATCCATCACAATTATCAGGAGGTGAAAAACAAAGAGTTTCTATTGCTAGAGCATTAATTAATGATCCACAAATTATTTTAGCTGATGAACCTACTGGGAGTTTAGATCTAGAAACTGCAAAGAGTGTTTTTGAAATTTTAAAAAAACAAATAAACCCTAGTAGATTAATAATATTTGCAACCCATAATAGATTTTTTGCAGATAAGTCAGATTGCTTGTTGGAAATAGTTAATGGTAATATAAAAACCATTAATGGCTGAGTCTAAAGTACAAAATTTTAATCATCTAAAAATTCATTCACAATATTCAATTTGCGAAGGTGCAATTAAAATTGATGATTTAAAAGAATTTTCTAAAGACAACAAAATTAGATCTTTGGCTCTTTGTGATACAGCCAATTTATGTGGAGCTTTAGAGTTTGCTGAAAAAATTTCAAAAATAGGCACACAACCAATTATTGGAACTCAAATTAATTTTAAAATTGATGATACTATAGGACTTTTGCCTTTATTTGCATTGAATGAAAATGGTTATAAAAGAATTATTGAATTATCCTCATTATCATATTTAAACAACAATCAATCTTCAGAACCTCATTTAAATGTTGAGGAATTATTTGATAAAACTGATGGTGTAGCTTTGTTTTCAGGTACTATACATGGAATATTTGGTGAATTATTTAATAAAGGGAAATTTACAGAAATAACAAATTTATACACAAAATTAAAATCAAAATATAAAGATAGATTTTACATAGAAATTCAAAGACATGGGGATCAAAATGAAGCTTCTTTTGAAAAATTTAATTTATCTCAGTCATTAAAATTAGAAATACCAATAATTGCTACTAATGAAGTTTATTATTTAAATAAAGATATGCATGAGGCACATGATGCATTAATTTGTATTAAAAACAAAACATATATAAACGATAAAAATAGAATACAATTTTCAAATCAACATTATTTTAAAGATAATTTAGAAATGTTAGAATTATTTTCTGATTTACCTGAGGCCTTAGAAAACAATTATAATTTCGTATTTCGTTGTAATTTTAGACCTTTTTCATCAAAACCTATATTACCTAATATAAGCTCAGATAAAGAAGGAAATGCAGATGAAATTTTAAAAAAAAATTCTGCAGAAGGTTTGAAAGCAAAATTCATTTCTAACTTTGGTATAAGTGAAAATAAAATACCAAACAATCAAACATACTTGGACTATAAGGATAGATTAGAACATGAGCTTAATATTATTATCGAAATGAAATATTCCAGTTATTTTTTGATTGTCTCTGATTACATTAAATGGGCAAAAAAGAATGACATTCCAGTAGGACCTGGCAGAGGCTCTGGGGCCGGATCTTTGGTAGCTTGGTGTCTTTCTATTACTGATGTAGATCCCATCAAATTCAATTTAATATTTGAAAGGTTTTTAAATCCAGATCGGATTTCAATGCCTGATTTTGATATCGATTTTTGTGAAGAGAAAAGAGATTTGGTTTTTGAATATTTAACAAAAAAATATAAAGATAGTGTTGCACACATTATAACTTTTGGAAAACTTAAAGCTAGAATGGTTATAAGAGATGTGGGTAGAGTTTTAGGATTAGCCTATGGATTTGTAGATAGCATATCTAAAATGATACCTTTTGATCCTTCACGACCTCAAAGTTTAACAGAATGTATTGCAGGAGAACCAAGGCTTCAAAAATTAATTAATGAAGATCCACGAGTAAAAAAACTTACAGATCTCTCTTTAAAATTAGAAGGTCTTAATCGAAATGTTGCCACTCATGCTGCGGGCGTTGTCATAGCTGACAAAAAACTAACAGAAGTAGTTCCACTATATAAAGATGCCTCTGCAGATTTATTATTACCATCAACACAATTTGATATGTATTCAGCTGAAAATGCCGGGCTTATTAAATTTGACTTTCTCGGATTAAAAACATTAACAGTTATAAATAATACTCAAAAACTTATAAAAGAAAAAAACAAAGAATTTAATATAGAAAATATTGATTTCCAGGATCAAAAGGTTTTTGATTTATTGTCTTCTGGTAAAACTGTTGGTTTGTTTCAAATTGAAAGTTCTGGAATGAGAGAGGCTTTAACTCAAATGAAACCTAATCATATTGAAGATATTATTGCTCTGGTAGCTTTGTATAGACCAGGTCCCATGAGTAATATCCCAACATATAATGATTGTAAACATGGTAGACAAGAGCCTGACTATCTACATCCTTTATTAGAGGACATTTTAAAACCAACATATGGAGTTATTATTTATCAGGAACAAGTAATGCAAATTGCGCAAAAGTTATCAGGTTTTACAGCGGGTCAAGCAGATATTTTAAGGCGTGCGATGGGTAAAAAAAAAAGAGCAGAACTCGAGAAGCAAAAACAAAGTTTTATAGCTGGAGCAGTGAAAAATGGAATTAGTAAAGAAAAAGCAGCAGGAATTTTTTTAAAAATTGAGCCTTTTGCTGAATATGGATTTAATAAAAGTCATGCCGCCGCTTACGCAATAATCTCTTATCAAACTGCATTTTTAAAAACTTATTATCCAAAAGAATTTATTGCAGCATCAATGACAATGGATATATCTAATCAAAATAAATTAAGTGAATTTTATGAGGAATTAAAAAGGTTAAATATTAACGTTGTAAGACCAGACATAAATGAATGTTTTGCAGACTTTAGAACTGAAAATGATAAATTTTATTATGCATTAGGTGGTATTAAAGCTGTTGGTTATGAGGCTATATCAAATATTGTAAATGAAAGATCAGCTAACGGAAAATTCAAATCTCTTACTGATTTTTTAAATCGTGTAAATCCAAAAGATATTAATAAATTACAATTAGAAGGTTTAGTTAAAGCTGGAGCTTTTGATAATTTAAATTCTAATCGACAATCTTTATTTAATTCAATACCTAGTTTTATCACTAAGTCTAAAAATAATTTTGAAAACAAATCAGCTAACCAAATTGATTTATTTGGTGATAAAATTAATGAAGAAGATGAAATAATTTCAAATATTAATGATTGGAATTTTGAAGAAAGACTTTCTAAAGAATTTGAGGCAGTCGGTTTTTTTATTTCAGATCACCCCCTTAATCAATTCAAAGAAATTTTTAATGATTATAATATTCATGATTATCAAACATTTAATACAAATGACGATCTTAAAGAGAGCAATATAGCTGCAACATTATTAAAAATTCAAGAAAGGAAAACTGCAAAAGGAAATGCTTATGCTGTTTTAAAATTGACTGATTTAACAAGTGTATTTGAATTATTCATATTTTCAGACATTTTAGAATTAAGTCGTGAAATTCTTAAAGAGGGTAATTCTTTTATATTGACTTTGGTAAAATCAATATCTGACACAGAAAATAGATTTAAAAGAACAAATGTGCAAAAAATTGTATCTTTAAAAGATTTGTTAAATAGACCAATTCAAGAAGTTACATTTAATCTTAAATCATCAAAAGAATTGGATGAAATATCTAAGATTTTGCATGAAAATGGGAATACCACTATTGTTATTAAGATTAGTGATGACAAGAACAATTATAGCTTCAAACTTAATAATAAGAGAAATATTGATAGAAAAACTATAAATCTCTTAAGAAATAAGGAAATTTCTGCAATTATAGGATAATTTATACTTGTTAATTTCCATAAAAATTTGTAAATAATTCACAATTTTAAATTAACACGCACACAGTTGTTGGTTTTAAACCTCCGGTCCTTAATTGGAAATTACTGTGGTGGCTTAACCGGGAAAAAAAATGAAGATACCTAACGTAACAATACAACAATTACTAGAAGCTGGAGTTCATCTGGGTCATAAAACTTTAAGATGGAATCCAAAAATGAAAAAATTTCTTTTTGGCAAAAAAGATTCCATTCATATCATTGATCTGACTCAAACAGTTGAACTTATGAAAGTAGCATTAGAAAAGGTTTATTCAACTATTTCAAATAATGGAAAAATACTTTTTGTATCAACAAAAAAACAAGCATCCGAAACCGTAGCTGAAACTGCAAAAGACACAGGTCAATATTTTGTAAATTATAGATGGCTTGGAGGCATGTTAACTAATTGGGGAACAATCTCTAATTCAATCAAAAAATTAAAAAAACTAGAAATAGATTTAATTTCTGAAAATAGAGGCTTCACCAAAAAAGAGCTTTTAAAAATGAGTGTGCAAAAAGATAAACTGCAAAGATCTTTGGGCGGAATAGTTGAAATGAAAAAAGTACCAGATTTAGTTTTCATAATTGATACAAACTATGAGTCATTAGCAATACAAGAGTCATCTAAGTTAGGTATTCCAATTATTGCAATTCTAGATAGTAATTCAAATCCAGATGGCATTGATTTTCCAATTCCAGGTAATGATGATGCTAGAAGATCAATAGATCTTTATTGCAATCTTATAAAAGAGACGATTAATGCAGCAAAAAAAGCAGCTCCAGCAGTTGAATTAAAAAAGACTTCTGAAAAAAAAGAAAAATCAGATAAATCTAAAACAGTTGCTGAAATTGATAGAGATAAATTGGAAAAAAAATTTTCTCAAAAAAAAGAGATGAAACCCAATTAATATGAGCGATATAGAAAAAGTTAAAAAACTTAGAGAAGCTACTGGAGCAGGTTTTAAAGATTGTAATTTAGCAATCAAAGAATCTAATGGGGATTTAGATAAAGCTGTAGAAATTCTTAGAGTGAAAGGAATTTCAAAAGCGTCAAAAAAAATGTCAAGAGATGCTAAAGAAGGTGTAGTTGCTATAAGTGGAGATGAAAAAAAAACTTCAGTTATAGAAGTAAATTGTGAAACAGATTTTGTAGCTAAAAATAATGATTTTATTGATTTTGTAAAAGAATTAAGTGAACTAAACAATCAAAACAATTCAGATCTTGAAAAATTAAAAAAAACAAAAATGAAAAACAATGTTTCTGTTGAAGAAAACCTAGTTGCATTAATTGCTAAAATTGGTGAAAAAATTACGATTGGTAAAACAAAAACAATTTCAAATTCATCTTCCATAAATTACCAATATCTCCATACTGTAGTAAAAGATAATTTAGCAAAATTAGCAGTAATTGTTTCGTTGGAGACAAAAGATAATTCTGATACAGTTAAAACATTTGGAAAACAATTGTCTATGCATATAGCAGCTTCAAATCCTTTAGCTTTAGAGTCAAACTTAATTGATAAAGAAATAATTGATAAAGAGCAGGAACTAGTTACTGAAGAACTTAAAAATTCTGGCAAACCTGAGGAAATTGCAAAAAAAATTAGTTTAGGTAAAATGAATAAATTCAAAGAGGAAAATGCTCTTTTAACTCAAGCATGGGTAATGGAACCAAAAAAGAAAGTTCAAGATGTTTTAAAAGAACTTGCTATAAACGATTTAAAGATCAAGGAGTTTAGCAGAATTAAAATAGGGGAATAAATGTTTGATGAAAAATCACATAGCCTCAAAATGGATAAATCTATAGAAGCCTTTACAAAGGAATTGTCATCATTAAGAACTGGGAGAGCTAATGCAGCAATGCTGGATCTTGTAAAAGTTGATGTTTATGGACAACAAATGCCAATTAACCAAATTGGCAGTATAACCACACCTGAACCTAGAATGATAAATATTCAAGTTTGGGATCAAAATAATGTTCCATTGGTTGATGCTGCAATAAAAAAATCTGAGTTAGGTTTAAATCCCCAAATTGATGGACAACTTATAAGATTACCAATTCCAGAATTAAATGAGGAAAGAAGAACTGAACTAAAAAAAATGATAAAATCAATGGGAGAAAAGTGCAAAGTTTCAATTAGGAATATACGAAGAGATGCAAATGATGAGTTAAAAAAACTTTTAAAATCAAAAGAAATTGGTGAGGACGAAGAAAAAACTTTTGAAAAAAATGTTCAAAACATTACAGATAAACATATTCAAATTGTAGATGAAAAAGTATCGTCAAAAGAAAAAGAAATAATGACCATATGAACCCTTTAAAACATGTAGCCATTATCATGGATGGTAATGGAAGATGGGGTCTAAAACATAAAAATTCTAGAAATGCTGGACATAAAGCTGGTTTAAATACTGTTGAAAAGATTATTAAAGAAACAATTAAAAATAAAATAGATTTTCTTACTTTGTATGCATTCTCTACAGAAAATTGGAAAAGACCAAAAAAGGAGATAAATTACCTATTTAGTTTACTACAAACCTTTTTGATAGAAAGAATAGAGGAATTGCACAAGCAGAATATCAAATTAAAGATTATTGGGATCAAAAGTTTTTCTAGTAAATTAAACAACCTGTTAAAAAGATCTGAGAAAAAGACATCAAAAAATAAAAAACTTCAAATCAATTTAGCATTAAATTATGGATCAAAATTTGAAATAATAAATGCATTTAAAAAATTAAAAAAAAATAAAGAAAAGATTAATGAAAAAAATTTATCGAAATATTTATTAACTAGAGATGTACCTGATCCAGATATATTAATAAGAACAGGAAACACAAATAGATTAAGTAATTTTCTATTATGGCAACTAGCATATTCAGAGATTTTTTTTGAAAAGAAATTATGGCCAGATTTTAATGAAAAAGACTATAATAAGATAATTAAAAATTTTAAAAAAATTAAACGTAATTTTGGAAAAATATGATTCTTAAAGAATTACAAAAAAGAATATTTAGTTCAATAATTCTAATTCCAATAGCTTTATTTTTTATTATTAAAGGTTCTTTCTTTTTTACTTTTTTTATATCTGTTTGTTTATTTATTACTTTATATGAGTGGCAAGTAATGAGTAAAAAAAAATCATACAATATAATTGGACATATATTTTTATTTTTTTCTTTTTATAGTGTTTATTTTGTTAGAAATGAAATGCAACTCCAATCAGCTGAAAAAGATGGTTTAAAAATTTTTTTATTTATTGTACTGGTATGTGTTTCAACTGATATCGGAGGATATATATTTGGAAAATTGTTTAAAGGTCCAAAATTAACAAAGATCAGTCCAAACAAAACTTATGCTGGAGTTTTTGGGGGTTTTTTTTTATCAATTATCTTTACATATATATTATTTAATCATTCTGAAATATTTACAGATCAATATTTTGGAAAAGATGAATTTTTTTGGGTTTTAATTATTTCATCAGTAAGTCAAGTAGGTGATATTGTTATTTCTTATTTCAAGAGATTATCAAAAATAAAAGATACCGGAAAATTGATACCAGGCCATGGAGGAATTTTAGATCGAATAGACGGAATGCTTTTTGCATTTCCTTTTTATTTTATTTTTTATTTAATTTTTTATTAATGATGAAAAAAAAAATTGCTATACTTGGCTCAACAGGATCAATAGGCAAATCTTTATTAGATATTGTTAAAAAAGATAAAAAAAATTTTGAAATTTTATTACTTACTGGTCATAAAAATTTAAGATTATTATTAAATCAAGTTAAATTTTTTGATGTAAAAAATATCATTATTACAGATCAAGAAAATTATTTAAGAGCAAAAAAAATTTTAAAAAAAAAGAAAATAAATATCTATAATAGTTTTGACAAATTAAATGATATTTTTAGAAATAAAAAAATAGATTATGTTATGAGTTCTATAACTAGCTTAAATGGTTTAAAACCAACTATAAATATAATTAGATTTTGTAAAACTATTGCAATAGCAAACAAAGAATCAATAATTTGTGCTTGGGATTTAATTAAGAAAGAATTAAAAAAATTTAATACTGAATTTGTACCGGTCGACTCTGAACATTTTTCAATTTGGTCGCTGTTATCTAATAACAATTCAAAAGAAATTAAGAAGATTTACATTACCGCTTCCGGAGGACCTTTTATTGATTATAAATTAACTGATTTTAGAAAAATTAAATTAAAAGAAGCTTTGAAACATCCTAATTGGTCGATGGGAAAAAAAATTACAATAGACTCTTCAACTATGATGAATAAAGTATTTGAAGTAATCGAAACAAATAGAATATTTAATATTGGATATAACAAAATATCTATACTAACTCACAAAAAATCTTACTTACATGCAATAATAGAATTTAATAATGGTTTAATTAAATCATTGGTTCATGAGACTGATATGAAAATTCCTATTTTTAATTCTCTTTATAGGTTTCATGAAAAAAAATATAATTTAAAAAATTTAGATTTAGATAAGATGAATAATTTAGATTTAAGAAAAATTGATACAAAAAAATTTCCATTAGTAAAAATTCTTAAGAATTATCCAGGGTATAATTCTTTATTTGATACTGTCTTAATCAGTTGTAATGATATATTAGTAAATCTTTTTTTACAAAAAAAAATTTCCTACACTGACTTATGTAAGAAATTAATTAAATTTTCTAAAATGAGGGAGTTTCAAAAATATAAAAAAATTAAGCCTAAAAACATGAGTGAAATATATAATTTATCTAAATATGTCAGTTTAAAAATTCAATCAATGTGTGTATAAAGCCATAAATGATATTTAAAATTCTAAAGCTTAGTGTATTTTTTTTATTAACCTTAATGTCTTTATTAAGTGCAAATGAAATTAAAGATATATCTGTTAAGGGTAACCAAAGAATTTCAAAAGAAACGATTTTAGTTATAGGTAATATAGAGCTTAATAAAAATTATAATAGCGAAAGTATAAATAAAGTTTTAAAAAATTTATATCAATCTGATTTTTTTGAAAATATTGAAATTGAAGTTCAAGATAATATTTTAGTTGTTAATATAAAAGAAAACCCTATCATTGAAAATATATCTATCAGTGGAATTAAGAAAAAAGAATTTGAAGAAAATCTTTTAGAAAAAATTTCTTTAAAAAATAGAAGTTCATTCACAAATTATAAACTTGAGAATGATTTAAACTTAATAAATAATATTTTAAAACAAAGTGGTTATTATTTTTCAAATTTAGAAACAACAATCAATAAAAATGAGGATAACAATTCAATAAATGTAAATCTTAATATAGATCTTGGAAAAAGAGCTAAAATTAAATCAATTCAATTTATTGGTGATAAAAAAATAAAAGATAGAAAATTAAGAAATGTAATTGTTTCTGAAGAGGCTAAATTTTGGAAATTTATTTCTAATAAAGTATATTTAAATGAACAAAGAATTAATTTAGATAAGCGACTTTTAGAAAATTATTATAAAAATAAAGGCTATTATCTTGTTGATGTTCAAGATTCTTTTGTAGAATTTAAAAATATAGGTGAATTTAATTTGGTTTACAAAGTTGAGGCTGGAGAAAAATATAATTTTAATAAACTTTTGTTAGAAATTCCTGACTCTTTTGAGGAAAATGATTTTAAAGAAATAAAAGATATGTTAACAAAAATGGAAGGAAAAACTTATTCTTTAAACAAAATAGAAAAAATATTAAATAAAATAGATAATTTAGCAACACTAAAAAGTTATGAATTTATTAATGCTGAAATCAAAGAAAATATAATAGATAAGAATAATATTAATATAACAATTTATTTTAATGAATCAGAAAAATTTTATGTTGAAAGAATAAACATACTAGGAAATCAGACAACAATAGAGGAAGTTATTAGAAATTCTTTAATTGTTGATGAAGGGGATCCTTTAAATGAAATATTATTTAATAAATCTATAAATGAACTCAAATCAAGAGGGTTCTTTGGTTCTGTTAAATATGAAATAAAAGATGGTTCAGATAGTAATCTAAAAACTATTGACATAAAAGTTGAGGAAAAAGCAACTGGGGAGATTTCTTTAGGGGCTGGTGTTGGAACTTCTGGTGGATCGATAGGTGGCGGAATAAAAGAAAACAATTTTTTAGGAAAGGGTATTTTACTAGACTCAAATTTACAATTCGATGAAAATAGAATAACTGGTCAATTTGTTTACTCTAAACCTAATTTTAACTACACAGATAATACACTTTTTACAGCCATTAAAAGTACATCAACTGATTATATTGCAGATTATGGTTACAAAACTAATGAAAACAGTATTTCATTAGGAACAACCTTTCAACAATATGAAAATTTTTTCTTTAGTCCCTCATTTTTAACTTCTTTTGAGACTTTAGATACAACAAGTAAAGCCACTGCTAATTTGAGAAAACAAGAAGGAAGTTATTTTGATACATACTTCAATTATACTTTAAATTATGATTTAAGAAATCAGAGATATCAAACTACTGAAGGCACACAAACTATCTTTAGACAGGAACTACCAGTTGTTGCTGAAAATAATGAGATTATAAATTCTTTTGAAATAACCAGATATCAACCTTTAGTATCTGATATGATTGGAAAAATAAGTTTTTACTCAAAGACAGCTAATTCTTTAACAGATGATGATGTGAGAATTTCTAAAAGATTATATGTTCCATATTCAAAATTAAGGGGTTTTGAAAAAGGAAAAGTAGGACCTAAAGATAACGATTCTTTTATTGGTGGTAATTATGTATCTACATTAAATTTAAGCACAACCTTACCACAAATATTGCCTTCATTTCAAAACACTGATTTTTCTTTTTTTATTGATATGGGTAATGTTTGGGGTGTAGATTATGATGCATCTATAGATGATAGATCAGCTTTGAGAGCTGCGAGTGGACTAGCAATTGATTTACTTACTCCAATTGGCCCAATGAATTTTTCTTTCACTGAAACTTTATATAAAGCATCATCTGATAAAACTGAATCATTTAGATTCAATATTGGTACATCATTTTAATGAAACTGTTATTAGTAAAAATAAAGATATTTATTATCTTTTTTATCTTAACAATTAGTGCTTATTCAAATGAAAAAATAGTTTATGTTGATATGAATTCTTTAATCAATAATTCAAAAGCTGGAACATCAATAAATAATCAAATGAAAAAAATATTAGATAAAAATAATTCTGAATACCAATCTCTTGAAAAAAAATTACTTCAAGAAGAAAAAGACTTATTAAATAAAAAAAATGTATTAGATCCTGATAAATATAAAAAAGAGGTAAATACTTTTAAAAATAAGGTAAATAAATTAAAAATTGAGCGTAATAAAGAAATAGAAAATATTCAAAAAAGAAATGTAAAAGCTAAAAATGAACTTGTAAAAATTGTTACAGAAGTTTTGGCAAAATATTCAGCTGAAAATGAAATTCAACTTGTTTTGAATAAAGAAAGTATTATTTTAGGAAAAAAAACTATTGATATAACAAGTGAAATACTAACTTTATTAGATAAAGAAATTAAAAAGATTAAATTTTAAAGCATCAAAATGACAAGTGATAAATTGACCAGAAAAGAAATAGAAAATTTGCTACCACATAGAGATCCTATGTTATTAATCGATGAACTTATTGATATAAAAAAACTCCATTCAGCAACGGCAATTATGAATGTTAAAAAAGATGGCTTTTATGTTCAAGGTCATTTTCCTGGACAACCTGTAATGCCGGGAGTTTTAATTGTTGAGGCCTTTGGTCAAGCAGCAGCAGCGCTTACAGCTGCAGGTATAGACAAAAAAGAGTATGAAAATAAATTAGTTTTTTTAATGAGTGTAGAAAAGGCTAAATTTAGAAACCCAGTAATACCTGATTGCAAACTTGAGCTAAAGATAGAGGCCATAAGATCACATGGAAGAGTTTGGAAATATAAAGGTGAAGCGTTTGTTGAAGGAAAAAAAATGGCTGATGCTCAATGGTCAGCTACAATTGTTGATAGAAAATAATCAGTAACATTAGTTGATACAAAGAATATTAAAAGTTTTGATAAATATTCTTTAATGTTAAATCCTTTTTTTAAAAATGCTGGTCCTTTTGATATTAAAAAATTACTAGCAAATGCAAAAATTGAAAATAAAGAAAATTTTCAAAAAGATAAAATTTATAATGTTTCAGATTTAGTAACTGCTACAAATAAAGATTTAACTTTTTTTCATTCAAGAAATTATTCTTCTTTAGCATCAAAAACTAAAGCTTCTTATTGTCTTACTTTAGATAATCTTTCAAAATTTTTACCTGATACTTGTAAAAAAATAATTGTTAAAAACGTTTTGCTATCAATGGCAAAAATTACAAAACAATTTTATCCAAACTCAGTAACAGATGATTTTGATAATTCTGTTAAGGATATATCCAAAACTTCTTTCAAAAAAAAAGTTAAATTTGGAAACAATGTTTTAATAGGTAAAAATGTAAAGATAGGAAAAAATTGTTTGATAGGTCATAATACAATTATTGAAAAAAATGTAGTAATTGGTTCTAATTGTTCGATTGGTTCTAATGTTATTATTAGAAATACAATAATTAATGATAATGTCTACATTTTAGATGGATGCGTAATTGGTAAAAAAGGATTTGGATTTTTTCCAAATCAAGAAAAAAATATAAGATATCCTCATATTGGAATTGTAATTATAAATGAAAATTGTGAAATCGGATGTGGCTCTACAATTGATAGAGGTTCATTATCAAATACAATAATTGGTAAAAATACTTATTTGGACAATCAAGTTCATATAGCTCACAATAATAAAATAGGTGATAATTGTATTATTGCAGGTCAAGTTGGTTTTGCTGGAAGTTCTACATTAGGTAATAATGTAATGATAGGTGGACAGGCTGGTGTATCAGGTCATTTAAAAGTTGGAAACAATGTTCAAATTGGAGGTGGTAGTGGTGTAATAAATGATATACCTGACAATACAAAAGTTATGGGATACCCAGCAAAAAATTTAAGGAAATTTATAAAAGATAGTAGATGATACATAAGACAGCTATAATAGATTCAAAAACAAAACTTGGTAAAAACGTTCAAGTAGGTCCTTATTGTGTGATTGGCCCAAATGTTGAAATTGGTGAAAACACTGTAATTCAGTCTCATGTTAATATTTCTAGCAACACTAAAATTGGTAAAGGAAACAAAATCTACCCCTTTGTTTCAATGAATGACCCACAAGATTTAAAATATGGTGGTGAACCAACAAATTTAATAATTGGAGACAATAACAAAATAAGAGAATATGTAACAATCAATCCTGGAACTGTAGGGGGTGGTGGTAAAACAGTGATTGGTGACAATTGCTTGTTTATGATTTCATCACATATCGCTCATGATTGTCAGGTAGGAAATAATGTAATTATAGCTAACAATGTTCCCTTAGGTGGGCATGCGATTATTGAGGATAACGTTGTAATAGGAGGTAATTCAGCAGTTCAACAATTCACAAGAATTGGAAAGATGGCCATGATTGGCGGAATGACAGGAGTATTGCACGATGTTATTCCTTATGGACTATCAACTGGAAACAGAAACTCATTACAAGGATTAAATTTAATAGGCTTAAGGAGAGCAAAGTTTGAAAACAAGGATATTTTAGAATTAAGTGAAGCTTATAAGGAGATTTTTGCGACAAAAAATATCAATGAAAACATAAGCAAATTGAATGGTTCTTTCCAAGAGAATCCATTAGTTAAAAATGTAATTGATTTTATCACAAAAGATAAAAAAAGATCTATTTGCACACCATTCTCATAAGATGATAGGATTAATTTTTGGTGATACCGATTTTCCGAAGGAAATTCTTAAAACCATTAAAAAAAGAAAAATAACTTATTTAATAATTGATTTATCAAAATCAAAAAAATTTAAAAAAGATAAAAAATCTTATCCAGTTTCCATAGGTCAATTTGGTAAAATTCTTAATATTCTAAAGGAAAATCAATGTAAAAAAGTCTTATTTGCAGGAAAAGTAAATAAACCTAATTTTTCTAAATTAAAATTAGATTTTAAAGGTATTTATTATATTCCTAGAATAATTAGAGCATCTAAACTTGGGGATGCTGCAATACTTAAAGAAATCATTAAAATATTAGGTCAAAATAAGATAAAAACTGAAAACTCACTTAAATTTAATCCTGAACTTTCATTAAAAAAAGGTAATTATTCAAAAATTAAACCAAACAAACAAGATCAATTAGATATTAGTAAAGCAATTAAAACATTAAATAATTTAAGACAATATAACTTTAGTCAGGGTGTTGTTGTTAGGAATAAAAAGATAGTTTCTATAGAAGGAAAAGGCGGAACTAAAATAATGCTTGAAAAGAGCAGAAGTAAAAAATTTAGAAATCATGGAGTTTTAGTTAAATTTCCCAAAAAAAAACAAGATCTTAGAGTTGATTTACCTACTATTGGACTAAAAACTATTCAACAAAGTAAGAGCGCAGGATTGAAAGGTATAGTTATAAAAAATAAACAACATGTTTTTTTAAATCAAAACAAATGTATAAAATTTGCTAATAAAAATAAGATGTTTATCTTAGTAAAATGAAAAAAATATTTATATTAACAGGTGAACCTTCAGGAGATAAATTAGCATCAACTGTAGTTACTAAACTTCAACAAAATCATTTAGATATTGAATATTTAAGTGTTGGAGGTTCTCATTTAAACAAACTTGGAATAAAATCAATATATGACCTAAAAGAAATAACTTATATTGGTTTCACTAGTGTTATCTTAAATTTATTTAAAATCAGAAACAAAATAAATGAAACTGTAAAAAAAATAATTGAATTTAATCCAGATATTTTATTGAGTGTAGATAGTCCGGATTTTACTTTAAGAGTTGCTGAAAAAGTTAAAAGTATTAATCCTAATATTAAAACAATACACTATGTTGCACCTCAAGTATGGGTATGGAGAGAAGGCAGGGTTAAAAATTTTAAAAAATTTTTGGATCATATTTTATTATTATTTAATTTTGAAAAAAAATACTTTGATAAAGAGAATATTAAGAATACTTTCGTTGGTCACCCTTTACTTGAAAATAAAGAAAACATTAAAACAAATTTATCAAATATAATTGATGACAATAAAAAGATTATATCTGTATTTGCTGGAAGCAGATCATCTGAAACAAATATTCTTTTACCTATTTTAGTAAACTTCATTAAATTAATGAATGAAAAATTCAATGATTATAATTTTGTTTTTCATGCAACTGACCAAAATAAAGATTTAATAAAAGATGAGATAAAAAAAACAAACTTCGAAAATGTTGAAGTAATATCAGATGAAAATATAAAATCACAAATATTATCAAATTCCATATTTGCTGTGGCAAAATCTGGAACTGTCTCTCTTGAAATTTGTAGTGCTAAGGTTCCATCTATTATAATTTATAAGATGAATTTAATTAATTTTTTAATTGTAAAGTTTTTAGTTAAGACCAAATTTGCAAATATAATTAATATTATTAATCAAAAAGAAATAATTCCTGAATTAATTCAAAAAGAATGTAATTCAAAAGAAATTTTTAAATCTGTGGTATACTTTTTAAAAAACCCCAAACTTATGAAAAAACAAATCCTTGATGTGAATAATACTTTAAATGAAATTAAATCTAAAACCTCTTCTTCCTCAGAAGCTTCAGCGGTTATTTCAAGCTATCTTAACACTTAATCGTCTCTGAACTTCTTCTTTTCCTAAGGATAAAATTATATCATATATACCAGGTCCAAACTTCGAACCAGTTAGAGCAATCCTTAACGGTTGCCCAACTCCCTTAAAATTTGTGTCGTGAGATTTTATTAGTTCATTTACAATTGGCTCTAAAATTTCTCGAGTAAGAAGATTTATTTTTTCAAGTTGAGAATTAAAATCAGAAATTACTTTTTTTGCTTTATCATCAATTAACTTAATATCATCTTGATTAAAATTAACCTCATCAACCATTATATATTGACCATTATTAAATATATCTTCCAAGGTTTTAGCTTTATTTTTAAGGAAGGTTAGGGATTTTTTGATCTTATCCTTTTTGTCTGATTTAATTTCACTCTTATATAATTTGCAATATTCAATTAATTGGTCGAACAAATCATTTTCATTAATATTTTTAATGTAGTGTTCATTCATTGATAAAATTCTACTCATATCTAATTTAGATGGAGATTTACCAATTCCCTCGAGATTAAAATGTTTAATACTTTCTTCTAAAGTGAATATTTCTTTATCTTTATAAGACCATCCGAGTCTTAAAAGATAATTTCTTAAAGCATCAGGCATAATACCAATTTTAGAATAATCATCTAATGTAGAAGCTTTATCTCTCTTTGATAATTTTTTTCCTTCAATTGTGTGTATCAAAGGTATATGAGCAAATGACGGTAGTTCCCATTTCATAGCTTGGTAAATTTGTATTTGTTTGAAGGTATTAATTTTGTGATCATCTCCTCTAATTATGTGCGTCATATTCATTTGATGATCATCAACTGATGCTGATAAATTATATGTCGGTGTACCATCATTTCTTAAAATTATAAAATCCTCAATAGTATTATTATCAATTTCAACATCACCCTGAACTAAATCTTTTAGTATAGATGTTCCATTTATTTTACTTTTAAATCTTATAACTGGTTTAATATCTTTAGGAGCATCAGTCTCTTTTTTGTCTCTCCATTTTCTGTCATAAATATAAGGAATTTTTTTTTGCCTTGCTCTTTTTTTTTGTTCTTCTATCTCTTCACTCGAACAATAACATTTATATGCGTGACCATTTTTTAGTAATTCATTTGCGACCTTTATATGATCTTGAATTTTTTGTGATTGTATATATTCCTCTCCATCATAATTTATCCCAATCCATTCAAGAGATTTAATAATTTGATCTTTATATTCATTTTTTGATCTTTCTTTATCTGTATCTTCTACTCTAAGATAAAAATTACCTTCATGGTTTTTAGAATATAACCAATTAAATAAAGCTGTTCTCACACCACCAATATGTAAAGGCCCAGTAGGGGATGGAGCAAATCTTGTTGCTACTTTTTTCATTAAAAATGTTTAGACTATTTTACTAGAAGTTTCTATATAAAGATACTAAAACGCCCTGTACTTTAACTCTATCTGGGCCAAAAATTTTAGTTTCATAGTTTTTGTTTGCACTTTCAAGTGCTACAACTTTACCTTTTTTTCTAATTCTTTTAAGCATAGCTTCATGTTCATCAATTAGTGCAACAACTATTTTTCCATTATCAGCTGTATCTGTTCTTTTAATAATAACAGTATCACCCTCATTAATTCCAGCCTCGATCATTGAGTCTCCTTGGACTTTAAGACCAAAATAATCACCATTTTTTTCGAGGTTACTTGGTAATGGAATTCTTGAAACTTCATTTTGAATAGCTTCCACAGGTGTCCCTGCAGCAATTTTTCCTAATACGGGCACCTCTGTATCATCAGACATAGGTTTATTTTCATCTAAACCACCCTTTATAACACTTGGTGAAAAACTATTGTAAATATCATTAGCTGAAGCTGTTTCTGGTAATTTAATCACTTCTAATGCTCTTGCTTTATGAGCAAGTCTTTTAATGAAACCTCTTTCTTCTAATGCACTGATTAATCTGTGAATTCCTGATTTAGATTTTAAATTTAACGACTCTTTCATTTCCTCGTAAGAAGGAGATACGCCAGAGCTTCTCAACTTCTTGTTGATAAATAAAAGCAGATTTTTTTGTTTTTTTGTTAGCATAAGAACAAATATCGTACAAAATCTGTTCTACAAAAGTTCTCTACAATTCACAATAGTAAAAAAGGCAATAAAATGGGGGTTTATTTGCTCAAAGAACGGAAAAAATAGAATTATTGTCTAAATCTTTTAAAAGTGATTCACCAATTAAAAAAGTTTTTATAGAAGTTTTATTTGAGAGTTCTAAAAGTTCATCCTTTGTTTTAATTCCACTTTCAGAAATTAATGGACCAGAATGATTAACTAAAACATCATGAATATCAAAAGTTGTATTTATATCAGTTTTTAAAGTTTTTAGATTTCTATTATTTATTCCTATTAAAGCATCTTTAAATCTTAATGCACTCTTCGCTTCATCAACGGTATGTACTTCAACTATTACTGACATATTTAATTTTAATGCTTCTTCATATAACTCATCCGCGAGATTCCCATTAACTCCAGCTAATATAATTAATATTGCATCAGCTCCGTAGCTTTTTGCTAAAGGGATCTGAAATTTATCTACAAAAAAGTCTTTGCATAAAATTGGTAAATTAATTTTTTGTTTAATCTTACTAATATGCATCAGGTTTCCTAAAAAAAAATCTTCCTCAGTTAAAACTGATAAACAAGATGCTTTATTATCGTTATATATATTAGCTATTTTAACAGGATCATAATCCCCAATAATTATACCCGCAGAAGGGCTAGCTTTTTTTATCTCCGCAATAATTGAAAATTTACTTTTTTTAATATTACTTTCAATTTTTTCTTTAAAATTAATAAATGTTTTATTTATTTTAATTAACTCCTCTAATGAGTCTAGTGAAATAGTTTTTTTTAAATTTACTATTCTTTCATTTTTTTTTTTAATTATTTTTGCAAGAACATTTTCAGCCATTTTGAATTTTTTCTAAATGTTTTATAACTTTATTTGATAAAATATGTTCTCGTGAATTATTATATGCATCAGCAAAATTTTGATGAGTTTCATTTATAATTAACCCAGCAGCAGCATTTAAACATACTGCTTTAGAAAAATCATTATCCTCACCTTTGAATATATTGATCATTTTATCTGCATTGAATTTTGCATCATCACCTACAAGATTATCAAATTTATCTGCATTAATATTTAATTCTTTTGGATCAATAATAATTTCAGAAATCTTATTATTTTTTAATTGAATTATATTTGTTTTAGCATATGGAGAAATTTCATCTAAACCATCCTCACTATTAACAATCCAAGCAAATTTAATATCTAAATTATTTAAAGCATTTGCAAATATTTTTAAAAGTTTTTTATCAAAGACACCAACTACCTGTCTTTTTACTAAAGCAGGACTGCTTAATGGTCCGATCATATTAAATATTGTTCTTTTCCCAATTTTTTTTCTTGTTGGACCAACAAATCTCATAGCACTATGATAGTTAGGTGCAAACATAAAACCAAAATTATTCTTATTAATTTGAGTTTCAATATCTTTTGGTTCTAAATTTATTTTTATATCTAAAGCCTCTAAAACATCACCAGATCCACATTTAGATGAAACTGCTTTATTACCATGTTTAGCTACTTTAATACCCATACTTGCAAGTAATAAAGCAGATGCTGTAGATATATTAAGTGTATTCATACCATCTCCTCCAGTACCACATGTATCAACACAATTTTCGACATTTACTCTTTTGGATTTATTTCTCAGCACAAAAACCCCACCAGCTATTTCATCTGAAGCTTCACCCTTAACTGATAAAAGCGTCAAAAAATCAAATATTTCTTGGTCTTCGGCTTTGCCATCCATCAATAATTCAAAGGCAGCTTTACTTTCTTCAAAAGATAAATTTTCTTTATTCCTAATTTTTTCTATGAATTGTTTCATTAATCTTCACTTCTAATAAAGTTTTTTAAAATTTTAATACCTATCTTAGTTTTAATACTTTCAGGGTGAAATTGCACTCCATGAACATTGAATTTTTTGTGTCTTACTCCCATTATTAACCCATCTTTAGTTTCAGCAGTTATTTCAAGATCTTTGGATAGTGATTTCTTATCAATAATTAAGCTATGATAACGAGTAGCGTCAAAAATTTTAGGAAGATTTTTTAGTATTCCAATCTTTTTTGATATTATTTTACTCGTTTTACCATGCATAAGCTTTTTAGCTTGAATAATTTTAGATCCGAATACTTGTCCAATTATCTGATGTCCAAGACAAACTCCAAGAATTGGAATTTTTTTATATAAAGATTTTACAATCTTGAGACAATTACCTGATTGATTAGGATTACCTGGACCTGGTGAGATTACTATTTTATTGTATTTTCTTTTTATAATTTCTTTTGAAGAAATTTGATCATTTCTTATCACATCTACGTTAACTTTTAATGATGACAAATAATGGTATAGGTTAAAAGTAAAACTGTCGTAATTATCAATTAAAATTATTTTTTTCATCTTAATGCATTTATTAAGGCTTTAGCTTTGTTAACCGTTTCTTCATATTCTTTAATTGGTTTACTATCTGCAACAATGCCTGCACCAGCTTGAACATAAAATTTATCTTTTTTTGCAACTGCTGTTCTTAAAGCTATACACGTATCGAATTCTCCGTTTGCTGAAAAATACCCGATTCCGCCCGCATAAACTTTTCTTTTTGTTGTTTCTAATTCATCAATTATTTCCATAGCTCTTATTTTGGGAGCTCCAGAAACAGTTCCAGCAGGAAAACCAGCTAAAAGAGATTTAAATTTTGAAAATTTTCTATTGTATTCTCCAACTACATTAGAAACTATATGCATTACATGTGAATATCTTTCAATTATAAAACTTTCAGTTACTTTTACAGAGTTTATCTTAGAAACCTTTCCAGCATCGTTTCTTCCTAAATCTAATAGCATTAAATGTTCTGAGAGTTCTTTTTTATCCTTAAGAAGGTCTTTTTCGTAGGATAGATCTTCTTTTATTGTTTTACCTCTAGGTCTTGTTCCAGCGATGGGTCTTACAGTAATTTTATTGTCTCTTAGTCGAACTAATATTTCTGGACTCGCACCAATAATTTGAAAATCATTAAAATTAAAAAAAAACATAAAAGGTGATGGGTTGGTCACTCTAAGTTTCTTATAAATATCTATAGGTTTTTTTGTTAACTTTGCTTCAAATCTTTGACTTAATACAACCTGGAAAATATCACCTAATTTTATATATTTTTTTGCCCTATTTACCATTGATAAAAATTTATTTTTAGATGTGTTTGATTTTACTTTTATATCTTGAAGTTTTTTATTATTTTCATTGTCTTTCTTTTTAATTGAAGATTGAATTAAAAGTTTAAAAAGATCAGATTTTATATTTTCATATTTTTTTTGGTAGTTTAAAATTTTTTCATCTTTAAAAATATTATTGATAAAAAATATTTCTTTTTTTAAGTTATCATGAATAACAAGTATTCTAGGTCGTAAAAGTCTTACATCGGGTAATGAAAGATCATTTTTACAATTATTTGGAATTTTTTCGATGTATCGTATTGAATCATAGGAAAAATAACCCGAAATAAGAGAGCATATTTTTGGTAAAGTTTTAGGGGTTTCAAATTTGAAATCCTCAATTATCTTTTCAATTAAATTTTCAGGTTTTTCTTTTAACTTTATTCTTTTGCTCTTTTTAACAATATAAGAATTGTTGTTATTAAATTCCCAAATTTTATCAGGGTCTTTTCCAAAAATAGTATATCTACCTTTGATTTTACCTTTTTCAACTGACTCGAATATGAAACTATTTTTTTCATCTAAAAAATTATCTATTAGGTTTAAAACCTCATCATCATTTTTTACTTTTTTAGAAGCATAGATAATTTGATTTCGTTTGTTTCTATGTCGAAACTTAAACTCTTTGAAGCCTCGATTTAGTATCATTGAAAGAAATTTTTAACTCGCTCTATTGTTTTTTGGTTTATATCTACTTTGTATTTTTTGTTTAAAAATAAATCATATGATTTTAACATGGTATTTTTTATATTGGAATTTTCTTTATTAATATACTCTTTAAGTAAATCTTTATCTTGTAACTCTGGTCCTTTGATAAATTTATTAACTTTTGCAAGATAAATTTCATTTTTTTCATCATTAATTAAAGTGAATGAATTTACTGGCATTGAATATAGAACTTTCACCGCCTCAATCTGAAATTTTTTATTATCTTTGATTGAGTTTATTTGAGTTGTTTGTATTTGATTTTTACCCATTTGTATAAAATCATTATTATCAAAATTCTTATCACTAATTTTTTTTAATAATACGCTATTATAATCAAATTTATTTTTTTGAAAAACTAAGTCTAATATTTCAATTTTGGTTTCTTTGTCACTTAAATCAGGCTTTCTTTTTTCGAGTTTTTCAATTTTATAAATAATATAATCATTTCCACTTTCGAATATATCAAAGTCATTATCTCTTAATTCGAATATTTTTTTTTCTATTTTATTTATATCTGATGAAAATTTAAAATTATCTTTTTTGATTAGTGGAATGTTGTAATTTTCAACTATATTTTCAATTGCAATTCTATTTGTAATATCAATTTCAATTTGATCAATCTTATCAAAAAATGATTGATTGAAATCGTCTATGCCAATTAAGTTTTTTGGATTAATTATTGCATATTTAAAATCTAAATATTCTATTTTAAGTTGATCAATATTTTCATTTAAAAAATTTTCTAATTCTTCATTAGAAATATTTTCTTTTTTTTTATAAAAATTATTTAGATTAATAAAATCAATCTCTAACTTTGTATTTTCCTTCTCATATAATTTATTTATCAAGAAATTTGGCGATACAGTTCCAGCGCCAATATAATCAAAAAGATTTTTTTGAAGTTCCCTTTTTTTCAATCTTTGTTCAAATTGAGGTGCTGATTGATTATTTTCAAGTAAAAATTTTTCGTATTTTATTCGTTGAAATTTACCATCTTCATCTAGAAAATTTTTATTTTCTTTTATCTTTTTTAGAAGTGTATTTTCAGTGATTAAAAGATTATAATTTTTTATTTCCAAATCAAGCAATGTTGTAGATACCAAACTTGACAGTAATTCCTCAATTATATTATTTTCTAAATTTTCTCTTATAGTTTGTTGTGGGATACTTGAACTATTTAGATAGTCTATAAATTCTTGTGTTGATATATTAGTTTTATTAATTTTAGCTATTGTATTCGTATTTCCACTGCTGAACATACCACCCATACCCCAGAAGACAAAAGGGATGATCATAATAAAAACTAAAATCCCAGCAAATTTAGTTTTTGCAAAATTTCTTAAACTTCCAATCATAAGTTCATAAATTTATTGATCTATAAAAAGCAAACCTATAAATTAAAAATTACCATATGACAAACAAATATATGTATTTTATCGCAAATTGGAAAATGTATGGAGGTCTAAACTCTTTAAATTCATTACATAAAGTAATTAATTTTTTAAGAAAATTTAAAAAGAATAATTTTATTAAAATAGTTTACTGTCCACCCCACACTTTAATCCGTCCGATGTCGAAAAAACTAAAAAACTCTCTTATAAATGTAGGTGCGCAAAATTGTCATGAAAATGATAACTATGGTCCATTTACAGGATCAGTCAATGCTAAGATGTTAAAAAATGTTGGTGCAAAATTTGTAATTATTGGACATTCAGAAAATAGACTGAGAGGTGAGAACAACAAATTAATAAATATTAAAATAAAAAGTGCATTAAAAGTAGGTCTTAAAGTTATTTTATGTATAGGTGAGACATCAGTCGAAAAAAGAAAAAAGATTACAAAACAAATTTTGAGTAAACAAATCAAATTAGGTTTAGATAAAATTAAAAATAAGAATAAGATTATAATTGCTTATGAACCTGTATGGTCAATTGGAACAGGTATAATCCCAAAACCTGAAGATTTATTTAACACAATAAATTTTATAAAAAAAAAATTTAAAAATTTTAAAGTATTATATGGTGGATCGGTTAATACAAAAAATATTAATGAATTAAAATTAATTGATAATATTGATGGATTTTTAATCGGTGGTGCTTCTCAAGATTCAAAAAAATTTATTGATATAATTAAAAAAACATATATTTAACCATCATGGAAAACATATTATTAACTCTTAACATCATACTTGCCATTCTTTTGGTTTTATTAGTCTTGATGCAAAAATCTGAAGGTGGTGCTCTTGGAATAGGTGTTTCTCAAGAAAGTTTTATGTTTTCAAGAACTGCGGGGAATTTTATGACCAAAGCAACAGCTGTTGTTGCTACTTTATTCATTATCTGCAGTCTGGGTTTAACGATTGTATCAAGAGGTGATTTAGCTCCCACATCTTCAGTTTTAGACACAATTGAACAAAAAACAGAAGATACACCTGCAATACCTGAAAATAATAATTAATACTTTTATTTTTTATTTTTATTCGCTATAAGATACTTCCATGGCGCGATTTATATTTGTCACGGGCGGCGTGGTTTCATCATTAGGAAAAGGACTCTCTTCAGCTTCGTTAGCTTATCTGCTTCAATCCAGAGGTTATAGAGTAAGATTGAGAAAATTAGATCCATATTTAAATGTAGATCCAGGTACTATGAGCCCATTTCAACATGGTGAGGTATTTGTAACAGACGATGGGGCTGAAACAGATTTAGATTTAGGTCATTATGAAAGATTTTCAGGAGTAACAGCCAAGAAAACTGATAATATTACAACTGGAAAAATTTATAGTGATGTTCTTAGAAAAGAGAGAAAAGGAGAATATTTAGGTAAAACTGTTCAAGTTATTCCACATATCACAGATAGAATTAAAGAATTTATAAAACATGATACTTTCAAAGAAGATTTTGTAATTTGTGAAATAGGTGGTATCGTTGGTGATATTGAAAGCCTTCCGTTTATTGAGGCAATTAGACAATTTTCAAATGATATTGGAAAGAAGAATGCTTTATTTATTCATTTAACATTAGTACCATATCTTAAAGCCTCTGATGAAATTAAGACTAAACCGACACAACATTCAGTTAAGGAATTAAGAAGTATTGGTGTTCAACCAGATATAATTATCTGTAGATCAGAAAGACCTATACCTTTAGAACATAGAAAAAAGATATCCTTATTTTGTAATGTGGATATTAAAAATGTAATTGAAACAGTTGATGTTAAAACTATTTATGAAGCTCCTATTAGTTTTGCAAAAGAAAAATTAGATGTTCAAGTATTAAATTATTTTAAACTCAAATCTAAAAAATCTAATAATTTAACACCTTGGAAAAAAATAACTAAGACTATTCTTAATACCAAGAAACAAGTTAACATTGCAATAATTGGTAAATATGTTGAATTAAAAGATGCTTATAAATCTTTAGATGAAGCTCTTACACATGGAGGGCTTGCTAATAATCTTAATGTAAATTTAATAAGGATTGACTCTGAAAAATTAAAACCTTCGGAAATCAAAAGTAAACTTAAAAATGTATCAGGAGTTTTAATCCCAGGTGGATTTGGAAAAAGAGGTACAGAGGGAAAAATTGAAGCAATCAAATATGCAAGGGTAAATAATGTTCCATTCTTTGGCATTTGTTATGGAATGCAAATGGCTATTATTGAGTTTGCTAGAAATCAATTAAAGATTAAAAAAGCAACTTCTTCTGAATTTGATAAAGGTGGTATTCATATCATTGGTTTGATGCATGAATGGGAAAAAAGTGGAAGAAAAGTCAAAGGAACAGATAAAGATTTAGGTGGAACGATGAGACTCGGTTCTTATGATGCTGTTTTAAAAAATAAATCCAAAATTAAAGATATTTATAAATCTAGATTAATTAAAGAAAGACACAGACATAGATATGAAGTGGATATTTCATATAAAGAAAAATTTGAGAAGAATGGATTGATATTTTCAGGTTTATCCCCAGATAATAAGCTTCCAGAGATAATTGAACTCAAAAATCATCCTTGGTTTGTAGGAGTTCAGTTCCATCCTGAATTTAAATCTAGACCTTTGACCCCACATCCTTTATTCTCTTCTTTTATCAAAGCAGCAAAAAATCATAGATGAGTGCGATTAAAGTAAATTGTGAAAATATAGAAATTTCAAACAGCAATAAGATTTGTATTATTGCAGGTCCATGCCAGCTTGAGACAGAACAACATGCTATGGATATGGCTGGAAAAATTAAGGAAATTACCTCAAAATTTGGCCTTGGATTTATTTACAAAACTTCATTTGATAAAGCGAATAGAACTAGCTTAAAAGGTAAAAGGGGAGCAGGATTAGATGCATCACTTCCTGTGTTTGATAAAATTAAAAAGGAATTGAAAGTTCCTATTTTAACAGACATTCATAATGCTGAACAATGTTCAATAGTTTCAAAACATGTTGATGTTTTACAAATCCCAGCTTTTCTTTGTAGACAAACAGACTTGTTAATTGCTGCAGCTAAAACAAATAAAGTTATTAACGTAAAAAAAGGTCAGTTTTTGGCACCTTGGGATATGGTGAATGTTACAAAGAAAATTTCAGAGTCTGGAAATGATAAAATACTAGTAACTGAAAGAGGTGCAAGTTTTGGTTACAACACTTTAGTTTCTGACATGAGATCATTACCCATAATGGCTAAGAATGGTTTTCCAGTTATTTTTGATGCAACACATTCTGTACAACAACCAGGTGGTCTTGGAGAAAAAAGTGGTGGTCAAAGAGAATTTGTTGAATATTTAGCAAGAGCAGCTGTAGCAGTTGGTGTTGCTGGAGTTTTTATTGAAACTCATCAAGATCCAGACAATGCTCCATCTGATGGACCAAATATGATACCATTAAATAAATTAGAAAATTTATTAAAACAATTACACGATATAGATAAACTTATTAAAAATTAAGTGAGTAAAATTATTAAAGTTAAAGCTCGACAAGTTTTTGACAGCAGAGGGAATCCAACAATTGAAGCAGAAGTTTATGTCAAAAACAAAAGTGCAAAAGCAATATGTCCTTCAGGGGCCTCAACAGGAACTTATGAGGCTTATGAAAAAAGAGATACAAACAATAAAAGATATTTAGGTAAAAGTGTATTTTCAGCAGTTAATTTAGTTAACAGTAAAATTTCAAAAGCTTTAAAAAATAAAAATATACATAATCAAGAGAGAATTGACGAAGTTTTGATTAATTTGGATGGCTCAAGGCAAAAAACAAAATTAGGTGCTAATGCAATTTTAGCTGTTTCTATGGCTGCTAAAAAATTATCTGCAAAAGTTAAAAAGATTCCTCTTTATGAATCTTTTTATGTAACAAAAAATTTTCAACTTCCTTATCCATTAATGAATATTATTAATGGTGGAGCACATGCGAACAATGGTCTTAGAATTCAAGAGTTTATGATTAGACCCGATAAGGCAAAATCTTTTTCAGAGGCAATGAGAATTTGCTATTTAGTTATTAAAAACTTAAGTAAATTAATTAAAGCAAAAGGTTTATCAACATCCGTTGGTGATGAAGGCGGATTTGCACCAATGATTGACAATAACAATCAAGCTTTAGATTTAATTGTCTTAGCTATAAAAAAATCAGGATTTAAAAATGGCAAAGATGTTTCGATTTGTTTAGATGTTGCAGCAAATGAATTGTTTAAAAAAGGGAAATATTCTATTCATTCAAAAAAATACATTTCAGTTGATAAATCAATTTCAGAATATAAAAAATTGATTAATAAATACAAAATTAAATCTATTGAAGACCCATTTGCAGAAAATGATTGGATGGCGTGGAATAAACTAGTGAAATCAACTAATTCAGTTCAAATAGTGGGTGATGATTTGTATGTAACTAATTTGGAGAGATTAAAAAAAGGTTTCTTAAATTTATCTTCTAATTCAATATTAATTAAACTTAATCAAATTGGAACTGTTTCTGAAACTTTAGATGTAATAAAATTTGCGCAAACCATTGGATTTAAAACAATAATTTCACATCGATCTGGTGAAAGTGAAGATACATTTATCGCTGATTTGGCTGTTGGAACAAATTCAAACCAAATCAAGACAGGTTCTTTAGCAAGATCTGAAAGAGTGGCTAAATATAATCAATTATTGCGCATAGAAGAAAAACTTGGAAAAAAATCTAGAATGAATAAGATTCATTAATGTTGCAAAGATTAAAAAAAAATTATTTCTTATTAGTTTCTACTTTTTTAATCTTGTATTTTTTCTTTAATCTTTTAACTGGACAAAGAGGACTTATTTCGTATTTTGAAAAAAAACAAATTTTAAATAATTTAAAACAAGAGGAATTATCAATAATTAAAGAAATTAAGGACTTGGATTTTAAAAATTCATTATTAAGTGACAATTTAGATCTTGATTACATTGAAACTTTGATTAGAGAAAGATTTTTATTTGGAAAAAAAAATGAGACAATTTATATAATTAAAAAAAATGACGCTAAAAATTAGACCCCGACATCCAGAAAAGGTAAAAAATCCAATTAATCCAATTAAAAAAAAACCAGAATGGATTAGATCAAAACTTACTAATAGTAAGGAGTTTTTTTTAACTAAAACA
Source organism: uncultured Pelagibacteraceae bacterium (assembly GCA_902571375.1). GTDB lineage: Bacteria > Pseudomonadota > Alphaproteobacteria > Pelagibacterales > Pelagibacteraceae > Pelagibacter. The sequence continues at coordinate 5,945 of CACGBP010000004.1, read as the reverse complement.
ATTGTCAATAACAATAATCTTGTAACTGTTTGTCAGGAAGCAAACTGTCCAAATATAACTGAATGTTGGAGTAAAAGACATGCAACATTTATGATAATGGGTGATACATGCACTAGAGCTTGTGCTTTTTGTGATGTTAAAACTGGTAAACCAGGAAAACTAGATGAACTAGAAGCGATTAAAATTTCTCAAGCTGTTAAAAAATTAAATTTAAAACATGTTGTAATTACTTCAGTTGATAGAGATGATTTGGATGATGGTGGTTCAAATCATTTTTATAAAGTAATAAATCAAACTAGAAAAACAAATCCTAATACAACGATAGAAGTTCTAACACCTGATTTTTTAAGAAAAGGAGATGCCTATAAAAAAGTATTAGATGCTAACCCTGATGTTTTTAATCATAACATTGAAACTGTTCCAAGTTTATACTTAAAAGTAAGACCTGGATCGAGATACTTTTCTTCTCTTGAACTTTTAAAAAATGCAAAAAGAATGAATAAAAAAGTTTTTACAAAATCAGGAATAATGGTTGGTTTGGGCGAAACAAGGGATGAAATTTTACAAGTAATGGATGATTTAAAATCAGCTGATGTAGATTTTTTAACAATAGGACAATATCTACAACCTTCTGTAAAACACTTTCCTTTAGATAGATATTATACACCAGATGAATTCAAAGATTTAGGAGATATCGCTAAAGCTAAAGGTTTTTTGTTAGTTTCATCATCACCATTAACAAGATCTTCTTATCATGCTGATGAAGATTTTGCTAAACTCCAACAAAATAGAATAAACAATTATTAATGCCTAAAGCTTCAGTTAAGCGATTAATTGAATGTAAAAAAAAAGATTTAATAGAATTAGTTTTGGACATTGAAAAATATCCTGAATTTGTTCCGTTTTGTTTTAATGCAAAAATACACGAAAATAAAAATGAGGGTGATTCAACAAAAATAATAGCAGATTTAACAATTGGTAAAGGACCTTTTAAAGATACTTATAAAAGTGATGTAATTTTTAATAAAAAAAAAGACTTGATATTTGTTAAAAATATAGATGGACCTTTAAATCATTTATCCAATAATTGGATGTTCACTGATAAAAAAAATGGTATCACAGAAGTTACTTTTGACATTGATTTTGAAATTAAAAATAAATTTTTAAATTCTTTAATGGTTGTTTCTTTTCAATTTGGTTTAGAAAAAATAGCTGATGCTTTTCAGAAAAGAGCTGAAGAGTTATTTGGCAATTCTAAGAATTAAATCTAAAGCTTTTTTAACAGTAGCCTTTTGTATTGAAGATCTTTTTTTACTTTTAAATAAGCACTTAATTATTTGTATTTTATTACCTCTTTTTACTCCAATATAAACTAAACCTACAGGTTTTTGTTTAGTCCCACCTTTTGGTCCTGCAATACCAGTTATTGAAACATTGATATTAGCTTTAGATATTCTAGATAAATTTTTAACCATCGCTGAACAACATTCATGGCTTACAGCACCATATTTTTTTATAATATCTTTATTTACTTTCAAAATATTAATTTTTGCTTGGTTAGAGTAGGTGATAAGACCTAAACTAAATACTTTTGATGCACCACTTATCGAAGTAATTGAGCTTGAAAGTAATCCTCCAGTACAAGATTCTGCAAATGAGATTTTAAGTTTTTTTTTAATTAATAATTTTGTTAAAGATTTCATTAGACAAAATAGCTATTTAAAACCATAAAACAAATCAAAGATAAAACAACATAAAAACCTGCACAAACATCATCCATGATTACTCCAAAACTATTTTTGAAGTTTTTATCAAAAAAACTTACTGGAAATGGTTTTGATATGTCAAAAAATCTAAATAATATAAAGCAAACAACATAAAAAATTACAGCTTCATTTGATGACTTTTCTGTGCCATGTGAAATTTCATAAAGAAATATTGGTATAGATTGACCGATGAATTCATCAATAATCACCTCTTTTGGGTCTTTGTTTTCATTATCTTTAATATGGGCTGTGATTGCTGGGAAAGAAAAAATAAAAATAATAATTAAACCAATCAATATCAAGTTTGAGGACAAATTTAATATATGAAAAAAAAAATAAAGTATAATTACCGCAGCTAATGATCCAAAAGTTCCAGGAATTTTTGGAAATTTTCCTAATCCAAACATTGTAACAAATAAAGTATTAAAAGTTTTAATCATATTTTGATATTGAAATAATTACCTCACAAGCTATTGCTTTTTCTTTTCCTATTAAACCTAATTTTTCTACAGTTTTACCTTTTAAATTAATTTGATCTTTATTTAAGGTTGTCAGTTTTGATATTGAATTGATTATTTTATCTCGAAACTTTGAAACTTTAGGCTGTTCACATATTAAGTTTATATCAAGATTATTTATAAAGAAATTAGATTTATAAAGACTACTCATTATAGGTTTTAACATTTTTGGAGATCTTATATTTTTAAGTTTTTTCGTATTTGGATAGTAAGTACCAATATCTTTTTTTCTTATAGCACCTAAAATTGCATCAATTGTTGCATGTAAAATTACATCTCCATCTGAATGCCCCTCAAGGCCAGAGTGAAAAGGAATTTTTACACCTCCAAGATAAAGTTTTTTATTTTTTACTAGTTTGTGGATGTCAAAACCAATACCAAAATATGTTTGAGTAGATTCAACATCATTCAAGAAGGTAATCTTGTTATTTCTATTTTCTCCAGATATAAATTTAATTTTATGGTTATTATTTATAAAAAGTGTAGCTTCATCACTTATTTTATTTTTTTCATTTATTGCAAGATTGTATAATTCCTTAAATCTAAAAGCTTGTGGAGTTTGAGTTAATAAAGAGTTTTTCTTATTCAGATTAAATATTTGATTTTTTATCTTATATTTTATTGAGTCTTTTGATGAAACAATTGGTACTACAGCTTTATTGTTTTTTAAATTTTTTAGTAAGTTTTTAAGCAATTTAATCGAAAAGTTTGGTCTTGCAGCATCATGAATAAATATGTTTTTTGGTTTATATTTCTTAATGTATTTTATAGCCATCAAAGAAGAGTCAGATCTTTCCTTACCTCCTTTGATTATGGTTATTGTTTTAGGATATTTCTTTTTTTTTAAATAATTAAGATTATTCGTTACTATTAATATCTTTTTGAAAAGCTTAGAATTTAATGATTTTTCTATTGAGTGATCTATAATCTCTTTATTTTTATATTTATAGAATTGTTTGGCTAATTTTTTATGAAATCTCTTACTTTTTCCTGCAGCGAGTATTACAAAATAGTTGTTCATTTGTTTAAATGCTATAATTCTAAATCATGTTAGAATTTTTGAAAAAAAATATATTCATTATTATTCTATCTAGTATCACACTATTTATAGGATTTTTAACGTTTTTAACATTCATAGACAGAAGCTTTATCGAGTTAAATCAAAATAATTTACAATATTTATTGGTTTTAAACATTTTTTTACTTTTTTTGTTATTTATTTTTATTTTTGTCGAAATAAAAAAATCTATTAAAAATGATATTGATAAAGACGGATTAAATTCAAATAAAAGGTATATTACATATTTTTCATTATTTACTTTAATACCATCAATTTTAATATCTATATTTTCGTTATTTCTTTTTTCATTTGCGTTAGAAAAATATTTCGATAAGAAAGTAACTACAGTTGTTAATAATTCCTATGAACTTGCAAAAAATTATGTTGACGAAGTTAGAAACAAAATAGAGGCAGATATAGTTTTAGTTGCTTTTGATATAAACAAAAGTGCAAATTTTTTGAATGATAATAAACGGGATTATTTACGTTTTTTAAATACTCAAAAACTTATAAGAGATGTTGATGAAATACACATTATAAATAAAGACAAAGTTTTGATTTATTCGACAGAAGATAACTCTAATTACAAACCACCAATGGATAGAGCACTGAACCTCGTTTTGGATGATGATCGTCCATTGAAAATAATTAATGCCCCAGCTAATATTTCAGCTGCAATCATACGATTACAAAATTTTGATGATAGATTTTTATATATAGTTAAATATCTGGATAAAGATATTTCAAATTATTTAACAGAGTCCCAAGCAGCTATAAATTTTTATTATAATGTTGAGGAGAGAAGTACAGGAATTACGATTTCATTTGCAATAATATATATAATTATAGTTTCTTTATTATTATTTGTATCAATCACTATTGCTATTAGATTTTCATCACGTTTTTTTCGATCCATTAATAATTTAATTTTAGCATCAAATGCTATTGGAAAAGGTAATTTAAATACTAAAGTCCCAGAAATTAAGACAGATAAAGATATGGAAATTTTAAATAAAAATTTTAATTTAATGACTGATCAGTTAAAAAATCAACAAGAAAAACTTTTGATTAATGAAAGACATGAAGCTTGGGGAAATTTAGCTAGAAAGCTTGCTCATGAAATCAAAAATCCACTTACACCAATACAGTTAACAATAGATAGAATTAAGAATAAATATTTAGATCATTTTTCAGAAAATGATAAAAATAATTTCAAGGAAAATCTAAAGATAATAAATAATCAGATAAAGCAAATTGAAAATTTAGTAAATGAATTTTCAGATTTTGCGAGGATGCCTAAGCCAATTTTAAAAGATAACGACTTAATAATAATACTTAATGAAAGTATCAAATTGTTATCAGAATTAGATAATTCCATAAATATTGATTTAATAAAAAATAAGGATAAGATTCTATTAAATTGTGACAAAGAGCAAATAACAAGAGTTTTTATTAATTTGATTAAAAATTCTATTGAAAGTATCGAGGAAAAATCCAAAAAAATAACAAATTTTGAGAAAAAAATATCAATTGATATTTCACAGAATAATGACCATATTAAAATAATCTTATTAGATAATGGACTTGGTTTTAGTGAAATAAAAGGTAGGATTAAAAATATATTGAATCCATATTTTACAACAAAAAAAAATGGAACAGGCTTAGGTTTATCAATTGTCAATAAAATTATAAATGACCATAATGGTGAACTTAATTTCTTTCCAATTAATGATGGGGCAAAAATAGAAATTATTTTTAAATTATAAATGTCGATTGAAATACTTATAGTTGATGATAATTCGGATATTAGAAATATTCTTAATGAGTTAATAATTGATGCAGGATACAAAACAAGAATAGCCGCAAATTTTAATCAAGCCTTATCTGAAATTGATAAAAAGATGCCTGACGTAGCTATCCTAGATGTCAAGTTAGACAAAGGTGATAATGATGGTATCGAGCTTTTAACACACATTAAATCTAAAGATAAAGATGTGCCTGTGATTATAATTACAGGACATGCTAATATTGAAATGGCAGTCAATTCATTAAAACATGGTGCATTTGAATTTATAGAAAAACCTTTTGATCAAACAAGATTATTAAACTTTATTAACAGAGCTGTTGAAAATTTAAGTCTGAAGTCTCAAAATAAAGATTATGAAAATAAATTATTTTATTCATATGAATTAATAGGTGATAGTAAAAATATTTCGAATATAAAGGATCAAGTAGAAAAAATTTCTATAACTGAAAGTAGAGTTTTGATAAATGGGCCTTCAGGATCAGGAAAAGAATTAATTGCCAGAAAAATTCATAAAAAATCAAAACGTAATAATAAACCATTTATAATTTTGAATGGTGCCTTACTTGATGCAAATAAATATGAATTTGAATTGTTTGGTGAAGAAAAATCAAATGGTTCAATTTCTTACGGTGCATTAGAAAAAGCAAATCAAGGCACATTACTTATTGATCAAGTTTCTGAAATACCATTAGATATTCAATCTAAAATTTTAAGAGTATTAACTGATCAAAAATTTAAAAGATTAAATGGCAATAACGATATTAATGTTGATGTTAGACTAATTTGTTCATCTA
>CACGBP010000003.1 GCA_902571375.1 uncultured Pelagibacteraceae bacterium | reverse complement strand
ATTGAATTTAGTAAACTGATTATTAACAAGAAATAAAACCAGTCTTTAATTTGATTTGGTCTAATGGTAATATTCCTGAAATAAGAAGTAGCGATACAAATTAAAATATAAGACAAGCTACTTATACCTAAAGGCAAACCAACTACAGTATCGTTAATCAACCCAGCAAAAAAAACTAATAAATAATCAAAATTTTTAAAATCTTTTAAAGTAAAGAAAAAAATTAATATGAATGGAAAATTAAATGAAAAATAGTCTAGATTTAAATAATTAAAATCAAATTCATTGAGAACAGATATAAACAAAACAATTAGTGGCAACAAAGAATATAACTTATAATAAAATCCTCTTGTTTTTAGACTAGTCATTAATTCTTCCTTTATTCATTATACAATTTTTATATTCTGTAGTTCCAACAACAAAACCTTTAGTATTAAAAAATGACTTTCTACATTTATGACTATATTCAAGATTTAATCTTAAAAACTTTAACTCTTCTGTGTCGATATTGAATTGATTAATTTTATTTTTTTGATTTGATATCTCAAATTGATAATTTTTAATCTGACTATCTAGGTCATTAATTTTTGCTTTTAAGTTTTCATTTTCTTCTTTAAATTTTAAATTACTTTGTTCAATAATCTCAAGTTCATCCTCTAATATTTTCAATTTTGCATTCATTGGACCAGTGTCCTCAAAATTTTCTTGAGAACTTGTGATTTCTTGTTTTGTAATTATCTCTGCAAAAACGTATTTTAATTGGGTAAAATCACTAAAAAAATCAACATAAATTTGTTTAGATTTATCATTATTAATAATTTTGACTTTACCTATTGGGCTACCACTTTTAAAAATTGCACCAGTTCCTGATGAATAAACAATACTTTCATTTGTAAAATCTTCCAAAATACCATCTTTAATATATTTTATTTGAGCAGTATTATCTCCATCTCCAGTAATTATTGCTTGTATATTTTGAGGTGCAATCGTAACTGGAACATTAGAGTTTAGATCAGAAAGTAACAGAACTCTTGAAGTTTTATAATTAACCTCGATAACTCTGCCAATCAAATAAGATTGATCATAAATGTTTGTTCCAATTTTTATTTTATCTTTACTTCCTTTATTTATTATGATGCTTTTTAAAAATGGGCTTTCGTGATCTACGATAATTTTTGCCAATATTTTGTCTGCACTTGACACATAGTCATTGATTAATTCTTTTAGTTCCTTGTTCTCATATTGTGTAATTTCACTTGAAATATTTTTCGACTGCAAATCATCTAAATTATCTTTGATTTTTTTGTAATTATTATAGTAAGTGCTGTATTCCTTAACTTCTATAAATGAGTTTTTAACAAAATTTTCAGGAATAGAAACAACAAAAGATGATCTATAAACCAATTCATTAATTCCAATTTTTAAATATCTAATTACTTTAAAATCTAAACTAGATAAAATAATTACAAAAATTGAGATAAAAACTAGTGTTAGTAATGAAAATTTTTGTTGGGTACTTTTTTTTAAAAAAGCAGAACGAATTGCGATAATAAAGTCATCTCTACTCGATGCCATCTTTCTTAATATTCAGTCAACATAGTAGAGAATGTTTGCTCTTGATCTAAAGCTTTTCCAGTTCCAACTGCAACACATGATAACGGATCATCTGCTATATGCACTGGTAAACCAGTTTCTTTAGAAAAACGTTTATCAATATTTTTTAATAAAGCTCCACCTCCTGTTAAAACTAATCCCATATCAACTAAGTCAGCTGACAATTCTGGAGGAGTACTCTCCAAAGCATCTTTAATTCCATTGACCATTTGTCTTAAAATATCATTTAAAGCTTCAGCAGTATCTTCCTCAGTAATATTAACCTCTTTAGGTGTTCCAGATCTTAAATCTCTTCCTTTAACTGCATAAGTATTATTATTTGTTGGAATGGCTGTTCCAATCTCTTTTTTTATTTTTTCAGCTGTGCTATCTCCAATCATTAAATTATATTCTTTTCTCATATAATTAACCATTGCTCCATCCATGGCATCACCTGCAACTCTCAACGACTTTGAATAAACTAGACCTCCTAATGACATAACTGCAATTTCACTTGTACCACCGCCAATATCGACAACCATAGAACCTGTTGCCTCAGAGATTGGAAGATTTGCACCAATCGCAGCTGCAATTGGTTCTTCAATTAATTGTACTCTTCTTGCACCTGCTGCTAATGCACTATCTTGAATAGCTTTTCTCTCAACTGGAGTCGAGCCTGTTGGAACACAGATTAAAATTCTTGGGTTTGCAAAAGATCGTCCTTTATGCACTTTTTTTATGAAATGTTTAATCATTTCTTCAGTAACTATAAAATCGGCTATTACACCATCTCTTAAAGGTCTTATTGCTTGGATATTTCCAGGAGTTCTTCCTAGCATGGTCTTTGCTTCATCTCCTACTGCCAATACTTGTTTTTTTCCTCCTTGATCAACAATAGCAACAACTGATGGTTCATTTAACACCACACCTTGGCCCTTAACAACTACAAGAGTATTAGCTGTACCCAAATCAATTGCCATATCTTGGCTCCAAACTTTTTTAATTTTATCAAATAAACCCATTTAAATACCTCTTACTTTTTCATTTTCTTGTTCCATCATAGGAGCAGTTTTTTCTCTTTTAATAATCATTTTATTCAAAGCTGCAATATAAGCATTAGCTGATGCAACCAATGTATCTGTATCTGCCGCTTGACCAACTGTTGTTTTTCCATTTTCCTCAATACGAACACTTACAGTAGCTTGAGCGTCTGTACCTTCCGTCACAGCATGCACTTGATACAATTGTAAATTAACATCATGTGGAAATAAGTTCCTAATACACTTGAATATAGCATCAACTGGTCCATCACCAGTTTCTGAAGCTGATTTAATTTGTCCGTCAATATCTAATTTCATTTCAGCTTTTTGGGGCTCTCCTGTTCCCGCAAAAACTTTAAGAGATTTCAGAATGATTTTATTAGCTTTATTATCTGTGACCAAACTATCGTCTACCAATGCAATTATATCTTCATCATATATATGTTTTTTCTTATCTGCTAAAATTTTAAATTTTCCAAATGCATTTTCAATTACATCGTCAGTTAAATCTGCATAACCAAGACTGATTAATTTATCTTTAAAAGCATGTCTTCCTGAATGTTTCCCCATAACTAATGAAGTTTGTTTTACACCCACACTTTCAGGTGTCATAATCTCGTAGGTATTTCTATTTTTCAACATTCCATCTTGATGAATTCCTGACTCATGAGCAAATGCGTTTTTTCCAACAATTGCTTTATTAAATTGAACAGGGAAACCAGTAACATTAGATACCAATTTAGATGCTTTGCTTAATAGTGATGTATTAATTCCAGTTTCATATGGCATTAAATCATTTCTTGTTCTGATAGCCATCACAACTTCTTCTAAAGCTGCATTTCCTGCTCTCTCTCCTATACCATTAATTGTACATTCTATTTGTCTTGCACCAGCTTGTACACCAGCCAAAGAATTTGCAACTGCTAATCCTAAATCATTATGACAATGTGTTGATAGAATTGCTTTATCAATATTTGGAACTTTATTTAATAAGGTTTCAATAATTTTGGTAAATTCAGACGGAACTGTATAACCAACTGTGTCTGGAATGTTTATTGTTGATGCTCCAGATTTTATTGCAAGTTCAACTGTTTTACACATATAATCCATATCAGTTCTTGTTCCATCCTCACAAGACCATTCAACATCATCTGTTAAATTTCTAGCATATGTGACATGTTCTTTAATTGACTCATAAACTTGGTCTGGTGTCTTATTAAGTTTATGTTTCATGTGAAGTGGACTTGTAGATATAAAAGTATGAATTCTAAATCTAGGTGCATGTTTTAATGCTTCATAACATCTATCAATATCTTTTTTTGAGTGTCTAGCTAACCCACAAGGAATAGATTTTTTTAAAACTTTACTAATTGCAGAGACTGCCTCAAAATCTCCTGGTGACGCAATCGGAAAGCCCGCTTCAATAATATCAATACCCAACTCATCAAAGACTCTTGAGATTTGAATTTTTTCTTCAAGGCTCATAGATGCACCTGGTGATTGCTCACCATCACGCATTGTTGTGTCAAATATAAATACTCTATCTTTACTAGCCATAACTATAAAAATTTGGAAAATCTATAATACAATCTCTATTAGAAATTGCAAAATGTTTATGTAAATAAAACTTAAAACTAACTCTTATCGCTATCTACAAGTTTCTTTTTGCCAATCCAAGGCATCATAGCTCTTAAATTTGCACCAACTTTCTCTACAGGATGTTCTGCTAGTTTAGCTCTTGTTGCTAGGAAATTTTTTTGTCCATTTTTACATTCATCCATCCACTGTTTTGTGAACTTGCCTGATTGAATATCATCTAAAACTTCTTTCATTCTTTTTTTGGTTTCTTCTCTATTTACAACTCTTGGTCCTGATTGATATTCACCGTATTCAGCAGTATTTGAAATTGAATAATTCATGTTAGCTATTCCACCTTCATAAATTAAATCTACAATTAATTTTACCTCATGAACAGTTTCAAAATATGCCATCTCAGGTTCATACCCAGCTTCAACTAATGTCTCATATCCATTTTTAATTAATTCTACTAATCCTCCACATAGAACAGTTTGTTCACCAAATAAATCAGTTTCAACTTCATCTTTAAAAGTTGTCTCTATAATTCCAGATCTTCCACCACCAACTGCTGATGCATAAGACATCGCAAGATCTCTAGCCTTACCAGAACCATTTTGATGAACAGCAAATAAACAAGGTACACCTCCACCTTTTACAAATTCACTTCTTACTAAATGACCTGGTCCTTTTGGTGCAACCATAAAAACATCAAGATCTTTTCTAGCTTTAATCAAATCATAATGAATATTTAAACCATGCGCGAAAGCAATTGATGTACCTTCTCTTACTCTTTGTTCAATATGATTTTTATAAATAGATGCTTGTAATTCGTCAGGTGTCAAAACCATAACAACATCAGCCCATTCTGCTGCATCAGATAAATTCATTACCTTTAAACCCTTTGACTCTGCTTTAGAAATACTTGAGGATCCCTCTCTCAGAGCAACGACGACTTCTTTAACTCCACTATCTTTCAAATTTAGTGCATGTGCATGTCCTTGGCTTCCATAACCAAAAATAGCAATTTTTTTATCTTTAATAAGATTTACATCTGTGTCTTTTTCATAAAACATTTTCATAGTTTTCTCCTAAATTATTAATTAAAAGTCTTGTCTCCTCTTGTCATTGCGACTGCTCCAGTTCTAGAAACGCTCACCAATCCAAATTTTTTTAAATTTTTTGCCATTTTGTCGATTTCTCTTCTTAATGCTGTAATTTGTATAACATTAGATTTTTTTGTTTTATCCAATATTACAGCATCATATTTTTTACAAGCATTAATAGCTTTTTTAATTTTATTTGTGTTTCCAACAACTTTAAATAATGCCATTTCTTTGAATATTACGCCTTTATCATTTCTTTTAAAATCAGCGACCTTATGTACTGGCACTAATTTCTTTAATTGAAGTTTTATTTGATCAATTACTTGCGGTGTACCTGTGGTCACAATAGTTATTCTTGAAATATTCTTTTTTGCATCAACCTCGGCTACAGCTAGAGACTCAATATTATATCCTCTGCCAGAAAATAGTCCTACAACTCTTGCCAAAACACCTGACTCATTATCAACCCAAACTACAATTATGTGAGTATCTGTTTTTTCTTTTTTTGTAGAAACACTGTACGCTGATTTTGGATTAGCCATGATTATACTAATGCTTTTCCTTTGCCAGTAATTTTATTTTCTTCTTTTTCGCTGGGCCCCAATATCATTTGATTATGAGGTTTGCCCGACGGTATCATAGGAAAACAATTTTCATTTGGATCTACACGACAATCAAAAATAACTGGACCATCATATTGAACCATTTCTTTAATCTTCTCATCAAGCTCACTTGGTTTGTCCGCCATAATACCTTTACAACCATAAGCTTCTGCCAATTTAATAAAATCAGGTAAAGCCTCTGAATAACTTTCTGAGTAATTTTTTTCATGAAGTAATTCTTGCCATTGTCTTACCATTCCCATGTATTGATTATTCAAGATGAAAATTTTAATGGGCAGGTTATACTGAACCGCAGTAGACATTTCCTGCATAGTCATTAAAACTGAAGCTTCTCCAGCAATATCAATTACTAATTTTTTTGGATGAGCAATTTGTACCCCAACAGCAGCTGGTAATCCATAACCCATTGTCCCCAAACCTCCAGAAGTCATCCATCGGTTAGGTTTATTAAATTTGTAATGTTGAGCAGCCCACATTTGATGTTGTCCTACTTCAGTTGTAATAAATACATCTTTATCTTTAGTTAGCTCATAAAGTCTTTGAACAGCATGTTGTGGTTTGATATTTTCATCACTATTTTTAAAATTCAATGAGTTTTTTGTTCTCCATTTTTGAATTTGCTCCCACCACTTTGATATTTTTTGTTTATTTGATTTTTTCAAATCAATTTTTTTACTTTTTAAAGTTTTATTAATACTCTTAAGTACATGATTTACATCTCCCACTAATGCTAAATCAACTTTAATAATTTTATTTATTGAGGATGGATCAATATCAATGTGTATTTTTTTTGAATTGGGAGAAAATTCATCAATCTTACCTGTAATTCTGTCATCAAATCTTGCACCAATATTTATCAATAAATCACAATCATGCATCGCATTATTCGCTTCATATGTTCCATGCATACCGAGCATTCCTAAAAATTGATTATCATCCCCTGGATATGCTCCAAGACCCTGTAAAGTTGAAGTTATAGGAAAACCAGTCAGTTGTACCAACTCTCTTAATGACTCACTTGCCTCTGGACCAGAATTGATTACTCCACCACCAGAGTAAAAAATTGGTTTTTTTGATTTATTCATCAAATCAATTAAATTATTTATATCATTTTGAGAAAAGAGATTTAATGATTTTCCATTTAATTTTTTTTCAGTTTTTGGTTTTGAATAACCTATTTTAGCAAATTGAATATCTTTTGGTATATCTACTAGTACAGGTCCTGGTCTGCCAGTTGTTGCAACTCTAAATGCTTCATGAAGTATTTTAGATAAATCTTTAATATCTTTTACTAACCAATTATGTTTTGTGCATGGTCTAGTAATTCCTGTAGTGTCACATTCTTGAAATGCATCAGTACCAATTAAATGTGTTGGCACTTGTCCTGAAATACAAACCAGTGGCACTGAGTCCATGTAAGCATCAGTCAAAGCTGTTACAACATTGGTTGCACCTGGTCCCGAAGTCACCAAAACTACTCCCGGTTTTCCAGATGATCTTGCATAACCTTCTGCTGCATGTCCTGCTCCTTGTTCATGTCTAACTAAAATATGTTTTATTGAAGAATGATTTTTTAACTCATCATATATTGGTAGAACAGCACCTCCTGGATAACCAAAAATAAATTCAACGTCTTGATCTTCAAGACACTTAAATACAATTTCTGCTCCAGAATATAATTTAGACATTTATGCAATCTAGCTGAAGTTGTACTAATTGGTCAAGACTAAGTCGAAGATTCCTAAATTTTTTTTAAAAATTGATTTAGGTTATTTGACTTTATTTTGTTCCAGTCTGACATATGGCCCCTACTCCATGTCACTTGTCTTTTAGCATATTGCCTTGTCTTTATTGATATTTTATCGATTAATTCTGAAATTTGAATTTTTTTGTTAAGAAATTCCTTTATCTCACTTACTCCAATAGCTTTTGATGCGGTTTTGTTTTTTGGAACTTTGAGCTTAATAAATTTCTTCACCTCTAAAATTGCTCCTGTTTCAATCATTTTACTAGCTCTTAAGTTAATTTTCTCAATTAGCTCATCTCTAGGAAAATCAATATAAATTTTATAAAAATCTTCTTGTTCATATTTTGATTTAGTACTTTTGAACCATTCATACATAGATTTTTTTGTAAATGATTTAATTTCATAAGCTCGGATTACTCTTTGTGTGTCTAGTGGATTTAAATAATTTTTCACTAAAGGATCTAATCTTATTAATTTTAAAAAAAATTTTTTTGATCCAATTTTCTTATGCAAAGATCTAATTTTATCTCTATATTTTATTGGAATATTTGGAATTTTAACTAAGCCATGAGTCAAAGCTTTAAAGTATAAACCAGTGCCCCCAACTAGAATTGGTACTTTTTTTCTTTTCTTAACATCTAAGATATTTTTGTTAGCTAGTTTTAACCAACTACCTGTTGAAAATTTTTTTTTTACATTTTGAAATCCATATAGATGATGTCTTATCTTTTTATAATCCTTTTGATTAGGTCTGGCTGATAAAATTTTTAATTCTTTATAAACTTGCATGCTATCTGCATTAATAATTTCGCCATTTATTTTTTTGGCTAGATTAACTGCAAATTTAGATTTTCCTGAAGCTGTTGGACCATAAATTAAAATAATTTTGGATTTTAAATCCATACATTAGTCTAATTTAATACCAATATATCTTCTTTGATTTTGGCTATTATAGATTACCAACAGAATAGTTTTTTGATTACTTTCTAATACTTTCTTAACTTCTTGATTCAAATCTTCTGGGTTTCTAATTTTTTTCTTTTGTGCCTCTAATATTATACTGTTAACTTCAATTGAATTAGCTAAAGGACTATTGTTATCAATTTGAGTAATAACTAAACCAGAAGTTTGATTTGGTAAATTTCTTGTTTTAATATCCTCTTTTGAAAGTTCTCTTACCGTTATTTTTAAACTTTCAATTTTTTGTTCTTTAAGAGGAGTATTTTTCTCTGCAACTTTAAAATCCTCTGAAGTTTCAAGTCTTCCAAGTGTAATAGTTTTAATAATTTCTTTTTTATTTCTCCAAATTTTAACTTTCACTTTTTTACCAACTTCAGTTCGTGCGACTATAATTGGAAGTTCTTTCATTTCTTGAATTCTTTCTCCATTAAATTCAAGAATAATATCACCTGCTTTTACTCCTGCTTTTTCTGATGGACTGTTTGGTGCTACACTTGCAACAAGAGCTCCTCTTGGCTCATCTAAATTTTCAACTTCAGCAATCTCTTTTGTAACATCTTGAATTCTAACTCCAAGCCAGCCTCGTTTAGTTTCACCAAACTCTATTAACTGATCAATTACAATTTTTGCACTATTTGATGGTATTGAAAAACCAATTCCAACATTTCCACTTCTACCTAAAATAGCAGTATTAATTCCAATGACATCTCCATTCATATCAAATAAGGGTCCTCCAGAATTTCCAGAATTAATTGAAGCATCTGTTTGGATGTAATCTTCATATCTCGATAATCCAATTGATCTGTTTCTTGCTGATATTATTCCAGAAGTTACTGTTCCACCCAAACCAAAAGGATTTCCTATTGCTATTACCCAATCACCAATCCGAGCTTTATCTGAATCTCCAAATTTAACTGGAATAAATTTTTCTTTAGTGTCTAATTGTAAAACAGCAATATCTGACAGTGGATCTGCACCAATAACTTTTGCATTAAATTTTTTTTCACCGTTTACTTGTACTATAATATCTTCAGCACCATCAATTACATGATTATTTGTTACAACGATTCCTTTTTCATCAATAATAAAGCCTGAGCCTAAGGCTGAGGATTGTCTTTCTTGTGGTGTTCCAAATTCTTTAAACATATCGCCAAATGGTGAACCTGGAGGAAATTCAAAACCTGGAAATGGATTGCTTCTAGTCACTACTGTTTGGGTCGTAGAGATATTAACCACAGATGGTATTAATCTTTCTGCTAAATCGGCAAATGATCCTGGAATACTTTGAGAGTTAGAATTTAGGTTGAAACCAAAAATAAATAAGAAGGATAAAAGAAATATTTTAACTTTTGTCATGATTAGTTCATTTTAAAATAAATTATGATAAATCCTATAATCATAAAAATTAATCCACCTGTTCTTAATTGACTATCACTTATTGATTCTAATTTTTTTAACATATTTTTCATTTTTGCTGGAAATATGGCATAGAGAATACCCTCAATAAACAAGAATAGACCAAATGCAATGATCAATTCTTTCATAAAAGCTTACTCTGTTTTAGGCTTTATATTTCCAAAAAATTTAAAGAATTCACTATCAGGTGACAATATTAAAGATGTCTCACCGCCGATTAATGCTTTTTCATAAGCTTGCATCGCTCTATAAAAAGCAAAAAATTCTGGGTCTTGTCCAAAAGCATTAGCAAAAATTTTATTTCTTTCTCCGTCTCCTTCACCTTTCATGATTTCAGATTTCTTTTGTGCATCAGCAAGTATAACGGTAACCTCTTTATCGGCTGTAGATGTAATTGTGACTGCCATCTCAGCTCCTTTTGCTCTAAACTCTTTTGCTTCTCTTTCTCTTTCTGTTTGCATTCTTCTAAAAATTGCATCACTGTTTGCTTGAGGAAGATCGGCTCTTTTAATTCTGACATCAACAATTTTAATACCAAAATTTTCAGCCTCGTTATTTACACCCTCTTGAATTAGAGCCATTTGTTTTGTTCTATCTTCTGAAAGAAGAGTTTGTAGCTCTTGTTGACCTAGCACGTTTCTGATTCGAGAATTTATAATAGTAGCAAGTCTTGATCTTGCAACTCTTTCATTTCCAACTGAAATATAAAATTTAAGTGGATCAACAATCTGGAATCTTGCAAAGGCATCAACTATTAATCTTTTTTGATCTGATGCAATAACTTCTTCAGGTGGAGTATCCAAATTAAGAATACGTTTATCCAGGTAAACAACGTTTTGGATAAATGGTATTTTAAAATTTAACCCTGGCTTTAGAATTATCCTTTTAGGATCACCAAATTGTAGAACAATCGCTTGATTAACTTCTTTTACAATAAATATTGAAAAGAAAGCTGTTACAGCTATTGCAACAATTATACCCGCTATGACTTTTCCAATATTCATTTTAATTTATCGCTTTCTTTTTTTGTAATTCAGGTAATGGTAAATATGGAACTACTCCTGAACCAGCATTTTTTTCAATTATAACTTTATCAATATCAGCTAAAACTTTTTCCATAGTCTCTAGATACATTCTTTCTTGTGTTACGGATTTAGCATTCTTGTATTCATTATAAATCGATAAAAATCTGCTAGCTTCACCTTCTGCTTTCGCAACTACCTCTTTTTTATAAGCTTCAGCAGCTTGTAATATTTTTGCAGCTTCCCCTCGAGCTCTTGGAATTACATCGTTAGCGTAAGCTTCAGCTTCGTTCTTTGATCTTTCCATGTCAGCTCTTGCTGCCTGTACATCTCTAAATGCATCAATTACTTGATCAGGTGGGTCAGCTTTTTGTGTTTGTACTTGTGTAATTTGAATACCGCTTGTGTATTCGTCTAAAATTTTTTGAATAATATCTTGAGTATCAGTTTCTATTACAGATCTACCTTCAGTAAGGATTGGCTGAATATCAGATCTTGCAATTACTTCTCTCATAGCAGTCTCTGCTGCTGCTTTTACTGTTCCCTCTGGATCTTGAATTTTAAATAAAAAATTTCCTGCATCTTTTATTACCCAAAAAACTGAAAAGTCTATATTCACAATATTTTCATCACCAGTTAACATTAAACTTTCTTGCGGAACATCTGCCACTCCTCCTGATGAAGAAAAACCACTATCTCTCTCAGATCTAAAACCAATATCAATTCTGTTAACTTTTGTTACCTTGGGTGTGAGTACTGATTCAACTGGAAAAGGTATATGATAATTTAATCCTGGTTGAGTTGTTTTCACAAATTTTCCAAATCTTAGAACAACTCCTTGCTCATCTGGTAAAACTCTGTAAAGACCACTTGCCAGCCAAACAAAACCTAAAATTATTAAAACCAAAATAGCTTGTTTTCCACCAGAAGATCCTCCACCTGGTAAAAATTTTTTTATCTTTTCTTGAAATTCTTTAATTATTTTGTCAACATCTGGTGGGGTTGGACCTCTACCAGAACCATTATTGTCCCCTCCGCCTGGGGGCGTTCCCCAAGGGCTTCCACCTCTTTGTTGAAAATTATCAGACATACATTATCTATATAGTGTTTAATTCATCAAAAACAAGTTAAGATCAATTTATGACTGAGAAAAATCCCGAACTAAGTGCCGCAATGAAAAATAAGGTAGAACCAAAGGTTTTTAAAAAAAATCCTATTATAGGAACAAAATTTACTATTGCTATTTCAAGTGCAAAAGGTGGGGTTGGTAAATCTACATTTGCGACCAATCTTGCTTTAGCATTGAAACAAGTTGGGTGTAAGGTTGGTTTATTAGATGCAGATATATATGGACCTTCTATTCCTAAAATGTTTGGAATAGATGAAAAACCTAAAAGTGATGGTCAGAAATTAGATCCGGTAATGAAATATGACATCCAATGTATGTCTATTGGTTTTCTTGCTGATCAACAAACACCAATGATTTGGAGAGGACCAATGGTAACTAGTGCAATTAAAACTTTCACACAGAAAGTAAATTGGAAAGATTTAGATTTCATAATTGTTGATATGCCACCAGGTACAGGTGATACACAGCTTACTTTTTCTCAAGAAATTAAAATGGATGGAGCAATAATAGTATCTACCCCTCAAGAAGTTGCTTTATTGGACGTAAAAAGAGGTATTAAGATGTTTGATAAACTTGGAGTAAAAATTTTAGGTTTAGTTGATAACATGAGTTTTTTTATTGCAGATGATGGAAAAAAATATTCTATTTTTGGAGAAGGTGGTGTTAAGAAAACTGCGCAGGAATTCAATAAAGAATTTTTGGGTGAAATTCCAATAGATCCTGAAGTTGGTAAACTAGGGGACCAGGGAAAACCAATAGTTGAAAGTAATCCTGAAAGTGAAATTTCTAAAATTTATTTAAATTTTGCAAATAAAATTAAATCTAGCTTTTACTAAAAAAATTTTCCAAAATATTTTTAAAAATCTCAGTAATTGAAAGGATCTTCGTTACTTTTTTTGGTTCCTTTAATTTTTCAAAATTTTTTTTAACTATTTTAGCAGTTCCTGAATTTTCAAAACAAAACTCTAAATCAAAATTATCTGAATTTGTAAATTTAATTTCTAATAATTTTTTGAAAATTTTTTGATTATCATTAAAATTTGAAACTTTATTTTCTAATTCAGCAGATTTAGCATATGGCAACCAACTCACATCATCTAAAAAAATATATCCACCCTTTTTTAAAAAATTATAATAATTATATAACACTTTCTTTACGTGAAAATCTTTATGCAAACTATCAATGTAAATAACATCTAATTCACCAATCTTTAATATTTGTTCATTGATCATTTCAAAATTATCATCACTTGAATGTATAAAATTCCATTTAGCATTTTCAAATAATTTTCCACAATCATTAATATCTATAGATATTAAATTGCCATTATTTTTTTCACATACTTCTAAAAATAAACTTGTCGATAATCCTTCTCTTACTCCAAGTTCTAATATCTTAATGTTGCTGATATCTTTTATGTGATTATAGATAAAATTTAATTTTTGTTTGGTTAATGCTTTTTTAAATTTCTCTTTATCATAGAGCATAAAATTTAAATAAACTTATCCTCAATATTGAAAGCTTGCATTAACTCATTCCATTCTCTTTTTGAGAGGCCAGTATCTTCCATTGAAACATTCTCTCCTTTAATCATTTTTTGAATAACTAACTTTCCTTTAGCAGAAACTTCTGTTCCTCCAACTCTATAATCCATAAAAGCCTCATAAGTAATCGGCACCCACTTTTTAAGTGTATCTAACATAATATCTGCATAAACTCTTATCTCATATTGAGCATGATGATCAGCTCTTAATCTTAAAAAATTCATGAGATTTAATAAATCGGTTTTCCAATACCATTGAGTGTAAGTGTTAAGAGTTAAGTTCATTCTAGCCAATTCTCTTGCTAGCCCTTTTTTATTTTCGTCAATAGTAGATCCGTCATATCTTTCATTCAGCATTGTTTCATAATTTAAATATGTTCTTTCAGCATCATTTTTTAAAAGCTCCAAAACTTCTTTTGCTTGTTCTCCCTCTAAAATATCTCCTCTGCCCTGTCTATTAGAGGTTGATTGAGCGGCAAGATTTTCCTTAGTAGGTAAATAAAATTCTTTATCAAGAATTGAATATCTTGCAGAATATTCATTTACATTTGCAGTTCTATGTCTAATCCATTGGCGTGCAATAAATATTGGAAGCTTGATGTGATATTTAATTTCACACATTTCAAAAGGTGTACTATGCCAATGACGCATAAGATATTTAATCAATCCAGAGTCTGTTGAAACTTGTTTAGTTCCTTTGCCATACGATACTCTAGCAGACTGAACTATTGAGGTATCATCTCCCATGTAATCGACAACTCTAACAAATCCATGGTCAAGAGCGGGCAAAGCCTCATATAGGATTTTTTCTAGCTCAGGTGCTGTCACTCTTTTTGTGGGATTATTTTGTGATTGTTGATTTTTTATCTCAGTAATTTGCTCTTTTGTTAATTTCATGAATGTTATTGAATCTCTTGCATTTCCTTTTATATTAATAATGTTGGTTTTCCAACTATGACGATAAACGAATTTCGTAATAACCATTGCGGACGTGGGGGCAGTACCCACCACCTCCACCATTTTCAACTTATGGGGGTGAACCAGAATCGACGAGTGACTAAAAGTTATTCTTTCGTTCGGAATTGTTCCACCGTAACGGGCTAATTTATAATTGCTAACGAAAGTTACGCACTTGCTGCTTAATTAACTTGTTAATTAAGTAAACGGGGTTTGGGGCACCTGGCAACAGAACGCCCCTTTCAAAATTTTCTGTTAATATTAAAATTATAGGAGGAAACAGAACGCCCTTTTATGGTATCTTAATTAATGAAAAAAATCTTAACACTTTTTACCTTACTTTTATTTATCGCTTCATGCGCAACTCCAACTGTAGTTAATGTAATTGGTCCAAATGATAATGAAATGAATTGCAAAGAGTTAAGCGCTGAAATTTTAAAAGCAAATCAATATGCAGATGAAGCTCAAAAAGCCAAAAAAACAGGTACACCTCATAACATCGGAGCTATACTTTTCTTTTTACCAGGTTATGGAGTTACATTAAAAAATATTGAAGAGGCTACAAAAGCTGCAAAAGAAAGGGCATTGCATTTAAACAAATTGAAAGAAAAAAAGGGGTGCTAATTTAATGAGCACCTGGCAACAGAACGCCCCTTATGATAATTAAATTTAACTAAACTAATTTATGAAATCTATTGCTATTGTCATACCTGCATATAATGAAAAAGAAAATATTTTAAAATTGGTTCAAAGTATTAGAAAAAAATTAAATTGTACTATTATTATAGTTGATGACTCTTCTGATTTAATAACAAAAAAAATCATAAAAGAAAGTAAAATTAAAAATTTATTATATTTCAATAGAGGAAAAAAATCTGGTAGAGGATCAGCTGTTCTTTTTGGATTCAAAAAAATTCTTCAGTCAAAGAAGAAAGTTGACTGTTTAATTGAAATGGATGCAGATTTTTCTCATAGTCCATCAGAATTAAAAAAAAATATTTTATATTTCTTTAATAATTCATTAGATCTTTTAATTTGCAGTAGATACTTAAAAGGAAGTAAAATCATCAATTGGCCTTTATCAAGAAAGATTTTATCTAAACTATCAAATTCTTTAGCAAGATTATTGCTTGAGGTTCCAGTGCATGATTATACTAATGGATTTAGATTTTATTCTAAATCTGCTGCACAAACTATAATTAAAAATTGCAATAAATCTGGAGGCGGTTTTATAATTTTATCAGAGATAATATTAGTATTGTGGAAAAAAAATTTTAAGATTTCTGAAACTACAACTATTTTTAGAAATAGAGTGAGAGGGGAAAGCTCAGTTAATATTAAATTAATAATGGATTCATTAATTGGATTGTTTAAACTTTATCTACTTAAAAAATCTTCTAAAATTTAATTTTCCCTGTCTATAACCAAGTTTTTTTAACCTAGATATATCAGCTAAATGAAAAGTTGGTTCATTATATTTGAATGAAATTTTTTTATTAGATTTATTTGCAAAGATTTTAGCGACTGATTTTAGATTAGTTTTTTCACCACTTCCTATATTTACTGTTCCAACATATTTTTTTTTCCATAAAAAAAATATTATTTTTGAAATTTGTTCCGTGCTTAAAAAATCTCTATAATGATTTAAATTTTCTAGAACAAGATTTTTTTCATTGCCTTTAAACTTTTTTATTAGACCAGGTGTAAAAAAACCTTCTCCTTTATTATCAAATATACTAAAGATTCTACCTACGCAGAAATCTATATTTGCTTTCTTTAATTTTTTTTTAAAATAATTCTCAGCTGCTAATTTAGTTTTTCCATATTTTGATACAGGATTAGGCTTAAAAGTTTCTTTAATTTTTTTTTTTTGAAAGGAATATATGTGAGAGGTAGATGAGAAGAAAATCCAGCTAGTATTTTTTTTATATTTAATAATTGCATCTACTAAATATTTAGTTCCATTCACATTTGTATTAAAAGCTTTTTTATAATTACTATTTACTTTAAATGTGGGCACTAAAGCAGCAAAATGAATTAAAATGTCAAATTTATTTTTTTTAATCCAGCGATAAACTTGTTTTTTATTACTTATATTGCCTTTAAATTTTATATAATAAAATTTTTTATTTACTTTAAGAAAGGTTTTTCCTAAATTTCCACTAGATCCAGTAATTCCACATCTTAACATCAAAAGTCTTTAATCTTTATTAATTTTTCTGTTAAAAAATTTAATTTTCCTAATGACATATCGTTGGTTGGTAAACCTATAAAAAAACCTCTATCTTCTATTTCTTGGGAAATTTTAATATCACTTTTTTTATATTTAAAATTATACAATTTACACCCTTGTTGATTAAGAAAATTACCACTTAAAATTGGTCTAGTTTCGACTCCTGAATTATTCAAATATTTTAAAAACTTTTCTTTTTTAAAAATTAAATCTTTATTTATTAACAAAGGTAAACCAAACCAACTTGGTTTTAAATTTTTATTGGGATTAAAAAAAGTATATTGGTTATCCCATTCTGTATGGTTTTTAAGCTTATTAACTATTGAATTTCTATTTTTAGATCTAGACTTTATCATTTTTTTTAATCTTTTTAGCTGACTCAATCCAATTGCAGCCGTCAAATCCATACCTCTCACATTAAATCCTGAATTAATAAAATTAAATTTTTTGGTTTTACTAGAATTATTTAATCCTCTATCCCAGCCGTGAGATCTCATTGTATAAAGTAAATCATAATCCTCTTTAGTTTTACAAATAACCATACCACCTTCTCCTGATGTAATTTGATGAGAATAGTAAAATGAATATGTCCCGAAATCCCCGAATGTTCCTAAATATTTTGATCTAAATTTCGATCCAAGTGCCTCACATGTATCTTCAATTAAAAATAAATTATTTTTTTTTACATAATGACTTAGCATATCCATATTTGGTGAATTTCCTAAAATATGAATATTCATCACAGCTTTTATTTTCTTATCTCTTTTAAGTAATTTTTCATCTAAACAATAATTGTTAATATTTACGTCTACAAATTTTGGTTGAAGACCACACTGTACTAATGGCCACAAAGAGGTAGACCAGCAAATAGCAGGTATAATAAATTTATCTCCCGGTTTTAATCTTCCTTTTTTTTTTGGATTTATTAATGCAAATGCAGACAATAAATTTGCAGAAGATCCTGAATTAACCATCAAAGCATATTTAGAGCCAATAAACTTTGCAAAAGTATTCTCAAATTTTTTTGTTATTTCAGACATTGTTAATTTTCTGCTTAAAAGAACTTCTATTCCTCTAAATATATCTTCATTTGTAAAACCTTTTTCTAATAGTGGAAAATGGTAAGTCTTTTTATTTTTTGAATCATCAAATTTATCAATTAATTTTTCTAAAAATTTTGTGTCTTTTTTTGAAATCATAATTTAATAAGCTAGAGATTTTTAATATAAATAATAAATAACCTCAAATCATTCAAGTTTAATAATTACAATATAAGTCGAATATAAATGATTATATAATGATTATGTAAAAAATTTTTTTAAATTAGGTTTAAAGAAATTTGGCCCCTTCATTACCTTGCCAAAATCATTATAAATAGGTTTTCCGTTCGAATCGAGTTTACTCATATTTGAGTTTTGAACTTCATCAAAACATTTGTCTAAATTTATCCCAAAAGCATGTCCAGCTCCATAAGTCACATAAAGTATATCTGTAAGTGCATCTGCTACCTCTAATAAATCTTTACTTTCTATTGCATCTTTAAGCTCTTTTAACTCTTCCTCAATAAGACTTACTCTCAAATTATTTATTTTTTCAGTACTAAAAGAAGGCTTATCTTTTACCTCTTGACCGAAAGTTTTCATAAAAATTCCCACTTTCTCGAAATTCGTCATTTTGCTCCTGTAAGTTTAAATAAAATTAATATATATTAACGATAACTTCTAAAAGAAACAATAATAAATGAAATTTAGAAAAGAATTTGACAGCATAGGATCGATTAATGTCCCTAATGACAAATATTGGGGAGCATCAACTCAGCGTTCAAAAAAATATTTTGATATAGGTGAATTTTTAGTAAGACCTGTCTTAATTAAAGCTATTGCAATAATAAAAAAAGCTGCAGCAAAAGTTCATGTTAAAGAAAAACAAATATTGCCACATATTTCAAATGCAATAATTAAAGCTGCTAATGAAGTAATTTCTGGTAAATTAGATGAACACTTCCCTCTAAAAGTTTGGCAAACTGGCTCAGGTACACAAACTAATATGAATATAAACGAGGTAATTGCTAATAGAGCAATAGAGATTCTAGGTGGAAAAAAAGGTTCAAAAAAACCAGTACACCCTAATGATCATGTAAATAAATCTCAATCTACAAATGATGTTTTTCCTACAGCAATGCATATAGCTATCGCTATAGAAACCAAAAAAAAATTATTACCATGTTTAGAAATATTGAATAAAGAGCTTAAAAAAAAAACTTCTCAATTTAAGAATATTATCAAGGTAGGAAGAACACACCTGCAAGACGCAACACCTCTATCTTTAGGACAAGAATTTTCAGGATACCAATCCCAACTAGAGGATTGTATTTTGAGAATAAAAAATGCATTAAATGAAATTTATTTTTTAGCACAAGGTGGCACAGCTGTTGGAACTGGAGTAAATAGCAAAAAAGGATTTGATAAAAAGGTAATCAAAGAAATAAAAAAAATCACAAAATTACCATTTAAACCAGCAAAAAATAAATTTGCTGCATTAGCTGCACATGATGAAATTGTAAATTTCTCAGGAACATTAAACACAACAGCAGTTTGTTTAATGAAAATAGCAAATGATATAAGATTTTTAGGGTCTGGTCCTAGAGCAGGTTATAGTGAATTAGTTTTACCAGCAAATGAACCTGGATCATCCATTATGCCAGGTAAGGTAAATCCAACACAATCTGAAGCGGTAACTATGGTTTGTGTTAAAGTAATTGGTAATCATAATGGAATTACAATGGCAGGTTCACATGGACATTTTGAATTAAATGTTTTTAAACCTCTTATTGCACACAATATTTTACAATCGATAGATTTATTGTCTGATAGTGCTAAAAATTTTGCAATTTATTGTATTAAAGGAACTAAAGCAAACAAACTTAGAATTAAGAAATATTTAGATAATTCCTTAATGTTGGTAACTGCACTTGCGCCGTACATTGGTTATGATAATTCAGCTAAGATTGCAAAATCTGCACTTAAAAATAATACTACATTAAAAGAAGAGGCCCTAAAGACAGGACTAATAAATGAAAAGGATTATGATAAGATTGTTAATCCAAAAAAAATGATTTATCCAGCATAAGTTCTAAAAAAATTATTTATAAATTGTTTAAAAGTTATTTTGTTAAATACTCTATTTTCTTTTTCATTAAAATTATCTAAAAATTCTTGTATTTTGATGTCAGATTTATTATCTATTACCGCATTGTCAAAACTTATTTTTTTTTGATTATAATTATAAACAAAATCAATTTTAATTTGTTTAATATTTTTTCTCAAATCTTTTCTTATTTGAAAAGTTCTATAAAAATTATTTATATCAATAAAATCAAAAATAAATTTCCCTATTAAATTTATTTTACCATTTTCTTGGATTAACAAACTATCATTTAAGGAAATTTTAAGACTTTCTCTCCAATTAATATTTGATCCAGAAAAATCTATATCACCTTGTTTTATACTTGTTTTAAGAACCAAGTTATTTAATTCATCTATGTTTATAATATCTTTTACTTTTAAATCAATTTCAGCATTTAAATTTTTATTATTCAAAATATCTGTTTTTAAAAAATCAATTAAAATTGAGTTTTCATTGAATAAGTTTTTTGTACTCAAACCATCATAATTAAATTTAGAAACAAAATAGAAAGGTTTAAAATCTATATTTCCATTATAGTTATTGTTTGTATTTTTTGAGTTAAAAGTAAGAGAGTTTTTTTTTACTAAATAGTTAAAAGAAGTTCCTTTGTTAACAAAAATAAGTTCAAATATACCTTCAAGGTCTTTTTTTTCATAATTAATCTTATTTTCTATTTTTAATCTTATTTTTTTTGAGTCAAATAATGAAATTATTTCTTTATTAAATTTGTCATTTCTAATCTGAAGTTTAAATGGGACTTTAAATATTTCGTTTTTTGAAACTAGAATGTTTTCTAAACTATTCGAGTCATAATAAAACTGACCATTTTTTACTTTATTTATAAATAAAACTTGGTCATCTTCACTTTTATAAAAAATTTTGCAATTTTTAAAAATTATTTTATTTTCATTTGGTTGAGTTGTTAAAAGTTCTCTAAAAAAAATAATATCCCTTTTATAAATATTAAAATCAGCATTTTTAAATATTAAGTCTTTAATTTCCATATTTTCTATAGTGAAAAAGTTATTTTTTGAGATAAATATTTTTGTATTTTTTATATTAGCAATTTCTCGATCATTTTTAATAATCGCTAATTTTTTTGCATGAAAATGTGGTTTGGGAAGTAAGCCGTATCTTATTTGATCGTTAAATTTAATTTTAATATTATATTTTTTAGATATTTGATTCTTTATCTCTTCTTGAATTTCGTTTTTATTATAAAATGAAGGAATCAAAAAATAGCAAATAACTGAAACAACCAATATTCCAGATATTAAAATTACTTTATTATTAGTACTAAACTTGGACTTTTTAAATTTTAGTACAAATAGTCGTAATCTGTTAAAATAACTTTCTATTAAATCGTTTATTGATAAGAATTGTTTCTTAAGCTTTTTTGCAAATATATTATGTTTACTCATAGATGTTCGCTAAACTTATAATTAAAAATTTTAAATGGTAAACTCTGATTTTTTAAATAATTTAAATAATGCTCAAAAAGATGCTATTATGCATCTAGATGGTCCTTTATTAATAGTGGCTGGGGCTGGTTCTGGTAAAACTAGAGTTCTAACTTCAAGAATTGCCAACATAATTCATAAAAAAAAAGCTTTTCCAAATCAAATTTTGGCTGTCACGTTTACCAATAAAGCTGCTAAAGAAATGCAAAAAAGAGTTAGTTCGTTACTAGGATCTGCTGCTACAAATTTATCCTGGCTAGGAACTTTCCACTCTATATGTGCAAAACTTTTGAGAAAACATGCATCTGCTGTGAACTTAAATTCCAATTTCTCAATTATTGATACAGATGATCAAGTTCGATTAATAAAAAACATTTGTAAAGCAGAGAATATAGATGTTAAACAATTATCGCCTAAATATATTTTAGCAATAATTGATAGATGGAAAAATAAAGGGTTTTATCCAAATGATGTTGTTATTAATCAAAAAGATATTTATGAAAAAATTATTTTACCAATTTATAAAATTTATCAACAAAAACTTATTGATTTAAATTCTTGCGATTTTGGAGATTTAATCTTACATGTTGTAAGAATATTAGAAAATAATCCTGATATAAGAGAAATTTACTCAAAAAATTTTAAATACATCTTAGTTGATGAGTATCAAGATACTAACTTCATTCAAAGCAAATGGCTAAAATTATTGGCTGAAAAAAATAGAAACATATGTTGTGTTGGAGATGATGATCAATCTATTTATAGCTGGCGAGGTGCAGAAATAAAAAATTTCTTGGAATTTGATCAAGTATATGAAGATACAAAAGTTATCAGACTTGAGGAAAATTATAGATCAACACAAAATATTTTAACTGTAGCATCTAATTTAATTTCAAATAACCAAAATAGAGTTGGAAAAACATTAATTTCATCATCTAAAAATGGAGATTTGGTAAAGTTAAATTGTTTTAAAAATGGAAAAGATGAAGCAATAGGTATTTCAGACGAAATAGAAAGAATAAAAAAAAAAATTTCATTTAATGAAATAGCTATTCTTGTAAGAGCTATATTTCAAACAAGAGAATTCGAAGAAAGATTTTTGAAAATTGGACTACCTTATAGAATTATAGGTGGTACTAAATTTTATGAAAGAGCCGAAATAAAAGATGCAATAGCTTATTTAAGATTAATTTATCAAGGAAAAGATGACCTTGCTTTTGAAAGAATTATAAATAATCCAAAACGTTCTATAGGAGAAAACACTGTTAAACTTTTCCATGAATATTCAAAAAAAAATTCTGTATGTTTAGAAGTTGCAGCTAGAAGAATGTTGGAAGAAAATTTAATTAAACCAAAAACAAAGATCGGTTTATCATCATTTTTAGAATTACTTGATAAATGGAGATATGATCTAAAAGTTAAAAAAATTAATCACGTAAAATTATTACAATTTGTTCTTGATGAGTCTGGATATTCGGCAATTCTTAAAAACAAAAAAGATCTAGAGAATGAAAATAGACTAGAAAATTTAAAAGAACTTTTAAATGCAATGAAAGAATTCGATACTCTAGAAAGTTTTTTAGAACATGTTTCTCTTGCAACTTCTATTGATCAAGAATGGGATGGAGAGAAAGTCAATATGATGACTATGCATGCTTCTAAGGGTTTGGAATTTGATGCAGTTTTTTTACCTGGATGGGAAGAAGGTTTATTTCCTAATCAAAAATCAATAGAGGAAAAGGGGCAAAATGGTCTTGAAGAGGAAAGAAGACTTGCTTATGTCGGAATAACTAGAGCCAAAAAAAAAGCAATAATATCATTTTCTATGAATAGATTTTATCAGGGAGATTGGATAGATAGTATGGCATCAAGATTTATAGATGAACTTCCTGAAAAATATTTGGAAAAAAATTCTTTTTTTGATGAAGATAAAGAGGAATTTGAAGACTTTGAATTTAATCAAGATTTTGAAGTAGAAGACAATGAGAGAAGCCCTGGATGGATTAGATACCAAAAAAGAATTAAATGATTAAAAATAGAATAAAAATCCTTAAAAGTTATTTTTCAAAACATAATATTGATGGATATATAATTCCTAAAAATGATGAATTTTTTTCTGAGTACAGTGAAAAGGATAGATTGAAAACAATCTCAAACTTTAGTGGCTCGGCTGGATATGCCATTATCTTAAAAAATAGAAATTACTTATTTGTTGATGGCAGATATACCATTCAAGCACAAATTGAGTCTGGAAAATATTTTAGAATTGTTCAATATGAAAAAATAGTTAATTGTAAATTATTTAAAAATTTAAAATTAGGCATCGATCCAAAATTATTTACATCATTACAAATTAAAAAATTTTTTTTAAAATATAATTCGGTTAAAAAAATTAAGATTAATTTAATAGATCAAATTTTTAATAATTACTCTATTAAAAAAGAACCTTTTTTTTCTATTAAAGATAAAATTGTTGGAGAAAATTATAAAAAAAAGATTACTCGTGTAGTGAACTTTTTAAAAAAGAATAGGTTAAATTATATTTTTATAAGTGCTCCTGAAAATGTTGCTTGGATTTTAAATATTAGGGGAAGAGATAACCCAAATAGTCCAATTCCTAATTGTCATTTATTTTTGGATTATAAAAAAAATTTTTTTTTAATAAGTAATAAATCAAAAATTAACAAATTAATTAAAGACAAAAAAATTAAATCCTCTCAAGTTGTTGAGCCTAAAGATTTTAAAAGTTTTATTGAGCTTTTCAAATCAGGAAAAATTGCCATAGATACGAAAGCTTGTTCATTATTTTATGAAGAAATATTAGAAAAAAAATTTCAAATTATTAATATAGAAGATCCAATTTACTTACTTAAAGCAACAAAAAATAAATTTGAGATTCAAAATATGATTGATAGTCATATTTGGGATGGAGTTGCATTAACTAAATTTCTTCATTGGATAAAAAATATAAATAAAAAAAAGATAACAGAATTTGAAGCACAGAAAAAATTAGAATTTTTTAGAAAGAAAAATAAGAATTATTTATTTCCAAGTTTCAACACTATCGCTGGAAGTGGAAAAAATGCTGCAATAGTTCATTATCGAGCAACAAAAAATAAAACTAAAAAAATTGAAAAGAAGGACATCTTTTTATGTGACTCGGGGGGTCAATATAAGTATGGGACCACGGATGTAACTCGTACTATATGTTTTGATAATCCGACTAAAATGATAAAGAATATTTTTACTAGAGTTTTAAAAGGCCATATTGCAGTTGCAACTTCTAATCTTACTTCTTTAAATACTGGAAAACAGATTGATCTAAGAGCAAGAAAATATCTAAAAAAAATTAAATTAGATTATCAACATGGGACTGGACATGGCGTAGGTTTTTTTTCAAACGTTCACGAAGGACCTCAAGGGATTTCAAAATATAATAATGTAAAAATCTTAGAGGGAATGGTCCTAAGTAATGAACCTGGTTACTACAAAAAAGGTCATTTTGGAATTAGGATAGAAAATCTTCTTTATGTAAAAAAAGAAGGAAAGAAAAAAGTATTTAAAAATTTAACTCTTGCGCCAATAGATAAAGATCTCATCAATTTCGAACAATTGACTAAATTTGAGAGAAACTATTTATTTAGTTACCATTATTTGGTCTATTCAAAGTTATCTAGGTTTTTGACGAAAATTGAAAAAAAATGGTTAGCTAGTTTTATTTAACATTTTCAACCATTCATTTTGATCTATAATTTTTATCTTAAGTGTCTTTGCGTCATCTATTTTTCTTTTTGTAGGTTTTTCACCAACAATTAAATAATCAAGCTTTTTTGATACGTTGCTAATTATTGATCCTGAATTCTCTTCAATTAAAGATTTAGCTTCTGCTCTACTGATGCCTGTAAGTTTGCCTGTAAACATAAATGTTTTTTCTTTTAAAAGTCCATCTTTTTTTAGACCAAAATCATTCTGAATAGATAGATTTTTTTGAAGTTCATTTATAACTTTTAAATTTGTTGAATTTGAAAAAAAAATTTTTAAAGATTTAATTTGGGTATCACCAATTCCATCTATATTAAGAAGATCATCAAATCTTTTATTATTCGAAAGGTCAATAAAATTTTTGGAAGATTTTAAATTTCTTGAAATTAATTTTGCATTTTCAAGACCAATATGTCTTATTCCTAATGAAAAGATAAATTTTTCTAATGAAATTTTTTTTTTTTCTTCAATAGAATATTTTAAATTATCAACCGATTTTTTTCCCCAACCATCCATCAATTTAATTTGATCGAAATCTAGATTAAATATATCATGTGGAAATCTAATCATTTTTTGAGACCAAAAATTTTCTACAATTTTTTTTCCAAAACCATCAATATTTAAGGCATCTTTTGATACAAAATGTTTAATTTTTTCAATTGAAACTTTTTCACATTCATATCCTTCACTAGGACATCTTCTCACAGCATCTTCTTTTTTTGTCGTTAGATTAAACTCTTTTATTGTTTGTAACCCACAAGATGGGCATTTTTCTGGAAAACTAAATTTTTGTGAAGATTTTCTTTTTTTTAAATCAACTGAAACAATATGAGGAATTACATCTCCTGCTCTTTCAACAACAACTGTATCTCCTATTCGAATATCTTTTCTTTTAATTTCTTCCTCATTATGAAGTGTAGCATTAGAAACCACTACACCCCCTATATTGACTGGTACAATTTTTGCTACTGGGGTTAAAGCTCCAGTTCTTCCAATTTGGATTTCTATATTATTAATTTTTGAAATTCCTTTATTGGTAGAAAATTTGTGTGCAATAGCCCATCTAGGAGAGCTAGCTACGTTCCCTAACCTTTTTTGTAATTCAAAAGAATTAACTTTATATACTATCCCATCTATATCAAAATCTATCTTATCTCTTTTCTCTTCTATCCTCTTATAATTGGTTATTAAGTTATCAATACCTTTTGTGGTAATATTTAATGAATTTGTCTTAAAGCCCCATTTCTTTAAAGATCTTAAAAAATCTTTTTGATTTTCTATTTTAAGTCCTTTCTCATATCCAAATGTATATGCAATAAATTTAAGAGGAATTTTTTTGGTATCTTCAGGATTTTTTTGTCTCAAAGATCCAGAAGCTGCATTTCTAGGATTAGCAAATTTATTTGATATTCTTTTAAAATCACTATTTTGAATAAACACTTCACCTCTTATATCAATCTCTTTTGGGAAATTTTTAACAAGAATTTTTTTTGGTATATCTTTAATAGTTTTTAAATTATCAGTTATATCCTCACCTTGTTTTCCATCTCCTCTTGATAAACCAGTCTCAAACTTTCCATCAATGTAGATTAATGATGCAGAAATCCCATCAATCTTTGGTTCAGCAGAATATTCTATTTCAAAATCTTTTTTATTAAGAAAATTTAGTATCTTTTTTTCAAAATTTAATAAATCCTCTTTAGTAAAAGCATTACTCAAAGAAAGCATAGGAGATTTATGACTTACCTTTTTAAAAATTTTAGATGGTTTAAATCCGACACTTTTAGTTGGTGAATTATCACTTTTTAAAAAAGAATGCTTCTTTTCTAATTCGATAATTTGATTTTTTAAAATATCAAACTCTTGATCTGAAACTATTGGATTACTTCTATCGTAATAATATTTGTTATATTTTTTAAATAGTTTTATCTTTTTGGAATATTCATTTTTAATTTGATCATCATTCATTATTACTCAAAAAGTTTTTTAAATCTTTTAATAATACCTTTTTTTTCTTTTGAAACTGTTTGTTTTTTTTCAATATTAGCATACTCTTTATTAAAAATCGCATATGACTGCTTATACCATTCACTAGAACCATAATTATAACCTAAAAGTTTAGCATATTTTGCAGACTCATTTGTTAATCCAATTCTATAGTATATCTCTACTAATCTATGTAATGCTTCTTCAACATAAATAGTTGTGTCATAATTTTCTACAATATTTCTAAATCTGTTTATTGCTGCAATCCATTTTTCTTTTTTTACATAATGCCTTCCTATATAAATTTCTTTTGAAGCTACTGTTTCATTAATTAAACCTATTTTAAATTTTGCATCTAATGCAAAATCAGTTTTAGGATATTTTGATATAATTTGTTCAAACAAATTTTTTGATTCTAACAAGGGCAATAAATCTCTTTTTTCATCCTCAATATTTTCATAATAACACATTGCCAATAAATAATAAGCATATGGCATTCTTTTATCTTTTGGGTAAGTTGAAATAAATCTTTCTAAATGAAAAATACTTTTCGAATAATAGTCTTGAAGATAATAAGAGTAAGCTGCCATTAGAGCTGATTTTGGTGCCCAATCAGATTGAGGAAATAATAACTCAGCTTCCAAAAATTTATTGGCTGCAAAGTAAGTATCATTCTTTTTTAAATTTTCCATTGCTTCAGTGTATGTAGCAATTAATTCTGCTTGTTGATCAACTTCTTTTATTAAAGAAATTTCATCTTTTTTTTGAGAACATGACGCTAGAAATATTATAAAAAAAAATACAAAAGAAAATTTTGATATCATACTAATTCACCTAAGTAATAAATATCTTTAAATTACTTAAAAAAATTATGCAATAGATTTTAAATAACCTCTGTTTACAAGAGTGCTGGGAAGGCTTTTTTCTTTAATTTCAATGATTGAATAATTATTTTTATCACTAAAAACTTTTCTCAAAAGTTGATTTGTTAATTTATGACCACCATGAGTGCACTTGATTTTACCTACCATTTTGTATCCTGATAAATAAATATCCCCTATGCAGTCTAAAATTTTGTGATTTACAAATTCTTTTTTATTTCTTAAACCATCTTTGTTAAGAACTTCTTTTTCTTTAACCACTATTGCGTTGTCTAAACTTCCACCTCTAGCTAAGCCAAGAGTTTTTAATTTTTCAATATCCTCGTATAAACAAAAAGTTCTAGAGCTTAGAATGTCTGAAAGATCATCTTCATAAACATTTATGTGATTGCTTTGATTTCCTATAACTGAATTTGAATACTCTAAACTAAAATCAATTTCAAAATTAATATTATTTGGCTCTAAGCAAATAGATTTTGAACCATCCACATAATCAATTCTCTTATTAATTTTGATTATTCTTATTGGTTGATTACTTACTTCTAAACCAGTTTTAGTTATTTTTTCTACAAACACTTTTGCTGAACCATCGAGAATTGGAACTTCATTATTGTTAATTTCAATCACAGCATTATCTACGCCCAATATAAACAATGCTCCCATTAAGTGCTCAATTGTCGAAACACTGACACCAAAATCATTTGAAATCGTAGTGCAAAAACTTGCACTTGAAACATTAAAAACTCCTGGGATTATAATATTATTCTCTTTTAGGTCTGTTCTTTTAAAAATAATTCCATTATTTGGTTGCGCGGGTTTTATTATTAAATCTACAGCATTTCCTGTATGTAGACCAATTCCGCTAAAGCTTATGTCTGATTTTACAGTTTTTTGACTTAAATTATGCACAACGGCAAGTTATGCTTAAATTGTAAAATTTAGAAAACAAGTAATATTACAATAAAATACAATATTAACTGAAATAATCAAAAAATGTCTCGAAAAAACCTTTTTTAATAGACTTTTTTGGAACTAAACTGACTTCTAATTTGTTAATACCACTTTCTACTTTATCTATTGAATTAATTATATTTTCATTATTTTTCATAAAATCTTTTAAATATTCAGCAGAAAAAATTTTTTCTAAATAAATTTGTTTTTTTTTAAATAAATTTTTGAATTCATCAACAGTATTTTGATTAATGCAAATAAATCTTAATTCTATACTCATAAATTTTTTTACAAATTGATTCTCAATAGTTTCAACTATTCTTCCATCAATATTAATTAAATCTACTAGAAAATGAATTAGTAAAAGATTTTGGTTGTATTTAAGTATTTCCTCTTGACCAACTAACAATAAGCTTTTTAACTCTTTCAAGGAAATAACTTTATTTTCAATTTTTTGTTTTAGAGAAAATCGAATTGAAACTATATTTTCACTTTCAATTATTAATGAAATATTATCAACAAATAATTTAATCTGTTCTTCTATTTCCTCTATTTTTTCTAGAAAAAAATTCTGTAGAAAATCATTATAAAGATGACTCTGATTGTCATCAATTTTTTCTTTTTTAAAAAAAACTATTTCATCACAGTTAATATTTTTGACATAAATGGATATTTCTTTATTTGATACTGAAAAAAAACTTCTAAATAAATCTTGATTTGTCATTAATCTACTATTATTTGATTTTTTACAGTCAAATCAATAGTATTTTTACTTTTAATACTTTCATTATCTAATATTTTTTTTACTAAATTTAAAGACTCAAGAATATTATCTCTTGGTAACTTTATAATGACGTCATTCTGAATTTTTAAATTCCACCTCCCAGATTTTAAATAATAAATATCTGAAATATCTTCATAACTTATTGAGGATAAATTAAGGTTAGTGATTAGATTTTTAAATTGATCAATTTTAGGTTTACCAAAAATATTTGGTAAATTATTAAATTGAATTTTAGATTTAATTAACTTGAAATTTGATCCAATATAAAAAATTTCATTATCAAATATAATTTTTGCTATAGGCTCTGTTTTTCTCAAATTTACTATTAATTTTGAAGGATATTTTTTTTGAATTGAAAAATTTGAAATCCAACTATTATCAGAAATTTTTTTTGCTATTAGTTTTTCATCTAATAAAAAAATATTTTGGTCTTTAAAAATTGATAAATTATCCTCAATAATTTCTTTCACAGAATTATTAACGTTTGATTTATCCTCTAAAATTTCAATATCTTTTATTTTAAAAAATTTTAAATTAATTAATGATTGACTATTGATTGTTGATAATAAAAGTAAAATAAATAAATAAAGTAAATATTTTCTTTTATCTATTAATTGATGCATCATTCAACATCCAGTCTAATAACTTTACAAATGTTATATTATTATAATTAGCTATTTCAGGTACTAATGAAAGTTTTGTCATCCCTGGTTGAGTATTTATCTCAAGTAAATAAAACTTACCTTTGTAATATTTAAAATCTGATCTCGTTATGCCTCTACATCCAATTAAGTTATGTGCAAGCATAGCAATGTTTAAAATATCATTCATTTTTGATTTTGGGAGTTCCACTGGGATTATGTGATCAGTTCCTGCTTTTTTTTCATACTTAGCTTTATAATCATAAAATTTTCTTTTCGGCTTCAATTCAATAGCACCTAGCTTTCTCTTTCCCATAATGGCTACTTGTATCTCTCTACCTCCTATAAATTCCTCAATTAATATTTCTTTATAATGTTTTAACTTTACTAAATTTTTAGAAATGTTTTTTTCGCTACAAATGAAAACGTTTACACTTGAGCCTTCATTTTTTGGCTTGACTACAACTGGAAATTTTAATTTTCTTTTGATTAATTTTTTATCAATTTTTTTTGTAAAATCATATTTTAGATATTTAGGTGTAAGTATTTTATTTTTCAAAAAAATTTTTTTTGATATTTCCTTATTCATAGCTAAAAGTGAAGCCAAAGGTCCTGAATGAGTATACGGAATTTTATAAGTTTCTAATATTGTCTGGATGTATCCATCTTCACCGAATTGACCATGTAATCCATTAAAAATTATATCAGGTTTAAAAGACTTTATTAATAAATCTAGATTTTTTGGCTCACATAATTTTATTGAGTATTTTTTCTTCAGTTCTTTCGCAACTTGTTTACCAGTCTCTAAACTTATAGCTCTTTCTTTTGATGTACCTCCATAAAGAATTAAAACTTTTTTTCTCATGAATATCTAAATAAACTTTCTTTTAGTTAAATTTAATATTATCCCTGATATAATAGATATACTTATAATTGACGAACCTCCATAACTTATAAAAGGAAGTGTCATTCCTGTCGTTGGCAACAACCTAATGTTAACTCCTATGTGTATCATTGCTTGTATTAAAATTAGACTTGCACATCCTACTAAAGCTAATTTTGTTCTTTCCTCATTTTCAAAGTTAATTTTTTTAAACACGGAATAAGCTAATGTTAAAAATAATAACAGAATTAATATAATAGCAATAATACCAAACTCTTCTGAAATTACAGATATGATATAATCTGTATGAGCTTCTGGTACTCGATTTTTTAAGGTCCCTTCTCCTATTCCCTTTCCAAAATATCCGCCACTACTAATAGACTCAATTGCTTTTTCTGATTGAGCATTATGTGTTCCGGTTTCTGAATTAAAAAAAGAAAATATTCTATTTTTAATATATTCAAACTCAGATACAAAAAAAATCAAATAAGAGAGTGTGAAAACTATAAACAAAAAAAATATTATTAAAAAAATAACATTAATTCCTGAGGTGAATATAAGAATTGACCAAATAAAAAAGACTAAGAGAGTTTGTCCAATATCAGGTTGTAATATCAATAATAAAGCAACTATTAGTGTTAGGAAAAAAGAAAATGAATATTTCAAATAAATATTTTTATATTTTTCGTTACTTAAGATTAAACTTATTGAAATAATTAAAAAAGGCTTAACTAATTCTATAGGTTGAAATCTTGGTAAAAAATAAAAGTCTATCCATCTTTTTGAACCTTTTACTTCTATACCAATAAGTGGGACTAAAAATAAAAAAATCAAAGAAAATAAAAAAATAAATATTGAAAAATTAAAAAGTTTATCTCGGTCAATTAAAGAAAGAAGAAAAATTATTAAGAAACCTAAAATTATAAAAAATAAGTGTTTAAAAAAAAATAAATAATCATTAGTGTTAAGTTTGTCTGAAACTATCAATGAAGTAGATACTAAAGAAAAAAATAACCCTATAAAAAATAACAAGATTATCAAAGAAAAGATAAACTTATCAATATTCTTCCACCATTCGTAATAAAGACTGTAGATGATTTTTTTATTTTTCATATAAGTATCTATTTATCAACTTATCAAAATAAAAACCTCTTTCTTCAAAATTATTAAAACTATCAAATGATGCTGCGCAAGGGCTAAATAAGATAGTGTAGGGTTTATTTTTATTTTTTTTTAAAATCATAAAAATTTTTTTTAAAGCATGATTTAAATTTATAAAATTTTCGTATCTTATTTTTCCTTTGAGTTCTTTGTTAAAAAACTTTACATCACGACCATAAATAAATGCCCGTATGTTTTTAAAATATCTTTTAGATAGATTAAATTTATCATTTCTTTTATGTTGACCACCAAGCAACCAAAAAATGTTAGGATTTACTTTTAAAGCACTTATTGATGATGCAAAACTTGTGGATTTTGAATCATTTATAATTGTTAAATTATTTTTTTTATAAATAGTTTGTTGTCTATATTTAAGACCTTTAAAATTTTCAATTGCTTTAAAAAGTAAATTTTTATTTATTTTCCATTTTTTTAAAATTTCCAAAACAAAAAATAGATTTTCTTTGTTTGTTTCAGTCAAAAAATAATCATTCCTGATGTTTTTAAAATTAGTGAAATCTTCTTTCGTCTGGACTTGAATTATTTTTGATTTAAATTTCTTAAATCTAAGTTTTCTTTGAGTTAACAAATCATTTTTATTTAAAAAAGCAAAATTACCTTTAGATTGATTCTTTAATAGCTTAAACTTTGCATCAATATATTTATTTAAAGTCAAATGTCTTTCTAAATGATCTGGTGATAAATTTAAAATCACTGCATACTTTGACTTAAAAATCCTACTGTATTCTAACTGATATGAAGATGCTTCAATAATAAATAATGTTTTTTTTTTAACATTTTTAATTGATAAAACTGGTATTCCTATGTTTCCAATAAGTTTAACATCAAATTTTTGTTTTGATAAAACTTCAAATAAAAGTTGGCAAGTAGTGGACTTTCCGTTTGTACCAGTAATAGTTATGCAATCATTTTTATAAAAATTATAAAAAACATCTAAGTCTGAATAAATTAATTTTAGATTTTTTTTTAAAAACTTAGACAACTTACATTTATTGATATCTATACCCGGGCTTAATATTATTCTATCAAATTTAATATTTGTAATTTTTCTAAAATTGATAATTTTTTTTCTTATATTTTTATTTTTTATTTTTGAATAATAATCATCATATAAATAAATATTATTTTCGTTTTTTAAAAATTTATAAGTCGATAAACCACTTTTTCCTAAACCATAAATTAAAATCTTTTTATTTGAAAAAAAATTCAAATTATTTTCCTTATCTTAATTTTAATGTAGCTAATCCAATCATTGCAAGAATGATTGATATGATCCAAAATCTAATTACTACTGTTGATTCAGGCCAACCCTTCTTTTCAAAATGATGATGTATTGGAGCCATTTTAAAGATTCTTTTACCTGTAAGTTTATAAGAAATTACTTGAACCATCACAGATACTGCCTCAAGTACAAAAAGACCTCCTATAATAGCTAATACAATTTCATGCTTAGTAATTATACCTACTGCACCTAAAGACCCTCCCAACGATAAAGAGCCAGTATCTCCCATAAAAATTTTAGCTGGAGGAGCATTAAACCATAAAAAACCTAAACAAGATCCTATAATTGCTCCACAAAAAATTGAAATTTCTCCAGTCCCCTCAATATATGGAATTTGAAGATAGTTAGAAAATAAAACATTTCCAGTTACATAACTTATAAATGCAAAGCATGCAGCTACCAAAATTACTGGCACTGTTGCCAAACCATCGAGACCATCTGTAAGATTAACTGCATTTGAGGATCCTACAATTACAAATACGGCAAACGGGATGAAGAACCAACCAAGATTAATTATTAAATTTTTAAAGAATGGAAAATACAAATTATTGATATCTTGATAATCTACAAATTTGATAAATAAACTTACTCCAATAATTGTAATAATGATTTGCATTATTATCTTAAATTTTGATGAAATACCTGAAGAATTATTATATTTAATTTTTTTATAGTCATCAAAAGCTCCCAGTAAACCAAATGATATTGCTATGTATAAGCAAAATAAAATATTAACATTTGATAAATCTCCCCAACATAATACAGAAATTAGAAGACCAAATAAAATGATTACACCTCCCATAGTCGGTGTACCAATTTTTTTAACAATATGATCAGCTGGCCCATCATCTCTAATGGGGCTTAAAATTTTTTGATTAGAAAAAAA
Source organism: uncultured Pelagibacteraceae bacterium (assembly GCA_902571375.1). GTDB lineage: Bacteria > Pseudomonadota > Alphaproteobacteria > Pelagibacterales > Pelagibacteraceae > Pelagibacter. The sequence continues at coordinate 118,072 of CACGBP010000003.1, read as the reverse complement.
CTTTATAAAAGGAGCACCAATAAAAAGGACTATCACTAAAGACGTAAAAAAAGATAAACCAGTACGAAAAGTTAAATATTTAAAGACATTTAAGAACCCAAAAGTATCAACAAAGTTTAATAAAAATTGATAAAGCATTTAATTTAATCCTTTGATTTCATTAACTATCTGATTAAAACCTGTCGCATTTGAGGCTTTTAACATCAAATAATCATTATTATTTAAATCATTTTTGATCAAATTAATAATTTCATATTTATTTCTTAATACTTTACCTTTTTTCGATTTCGCAAGCCCATCATATATAAATGAAGCTTTTTTTCCTTTTATGAAGACTTTGCTTAGTTTGGTTTTATTTATTATTGGTGCTATAGATTGATGAAGTTTTTTTGAATGTTTTCCAAGTTCTAGCATATCACCAAGTAATAGATATTTTTTTGATGCTTTAGTATCTAATTTATCATAATTAAGTATTGCATTTTGTAATGATAAAGGGTTGGAGTTATAACTTTCATCAATTAAATTAATTTTTTTACCATTTATTTTAATTTTTGAAAGATTGCCTCTCCCATTAGGTATCTTAAAGTTAAAAAAAATATTTTTACTTAATTTAGCAATATTAATATAAATACTCATCACCGCTACACTTGCTAAGATATTATAAATGTTATTTGTATAATTATTAGAAATTATAAACATTTTTTTTAAATTATTTAATTTAATACTTATTATAAAATTTCTTCTGACTTTTTTGATATTGATGAATTTAATGTTAGCTTTATTATTTTTAATACCAAAAGAAATTACTTTTAGTTTCTTTTTTTTGGCGATTGTATTATGTAGTTTAAAAAAATTATCATCTGCATTTAAAATTACATAGCCACTAGACCTAGTATTATAGATAATTTCTGATTTGGCTAAAGCAATCTGTTTTATATTCTTAAAATTTTTGATATGTGCATAATTTATATTAGTGATGACGCTAACATCTGGTTTTATAATATTTGATAGATAATCTATCTCTCCCTTTTTATCCATTCCTATTTCTAAGACTCCATAATCATCATTTTTATTTAAATTAAAAAGACTCAATGGTACGCCATATTTATTATTATAAGATTTTGGAGAAATACTAACTCTTGAAATTTTTTTTAATGAATTACCTAACAATTCTTTAAGTGTAGTTTTTCCACAACTTCCAGTAATCGCAATTATTTTTGTATCGATATTTTTTCTATAATTATTTGAAATTTGGGTCAAACATTTTAAAGAGTTTTTGACTTTTATTTGTTTTCCTAAACCAAGATTTTTTTGGATTTTGTTTACAACAGCTATTGAGGCTTTTCTTTTTAACGCCTCTTGAACAAATTTATTTCCATCATTTTTTTTTCCTTTAATTGCAAAAAAAATATCATTTTTTTTAACTTCTTTAGAATTAATTTTTGCTTTTTTTAAATTAGTAAATTTTAATTTATTCTTAAACCCTGAAACTTCTTTAACTAAATTTAATTTTAAATTATTTGTTAAATTGAAATTCTTAACTTTAATTGATTCTAAAATAATTTTTTTATCTGAAAAAAAAACTTTTCGATGTCCAGTGTCTTGTGTTTTCTCATGTCCCTTACCAGCTACCAATAAAATATCACCTGTATTTAAATCTTCAATTCCTACCTTTATAGCATTTTTTCTATTGGATATTTCAATCATATTTTTTCTAAAAATTGCTTTTTTAATATCTCTTCTTATCTTTTCTGGATCTTCAAATCTTGGGTTATCATCAGTCAGATAAATTTTATCTGAATAATCATTTGCAATTTTTCCCATTTTTGCTCTTTTATTTTGATCTCTATTTCCACCACACCCAAACAATAAAGAAATTTTTTTAAAAGGAAATTGCTCTCTTAAATTTAAAAGACATGTTTTTAAAGCCTCCGGTGTATGAGCATAATCAAGTATTACCATAGAACCATTTTTAATTTTCCCTATTTTTTGAAATCTTCCTTCAACAGGTTTTATTTTTGGAATACTTTCAAAAATTTTTTTTAGTTTAAGTTTGCTTTTTTTTGCAGCAATAATTGCCATTAACAAGTTTTTTAGTTGAATTTTTCCAATCAGATTTAGCTTTACTAATCTTATTGAATTGTCATATCTTATTTTAAGTATTTGTGATTCTCCTTGAAAGTCGTGAGATAAAATTTGAAAATTATTCTTTTTATGATTTATAAAATTTAAATTCAATTTTTTATTTATTGCTATTCTTTTAATCTTTTGAAATTCAGGAATATTTTCATCTGTTATTATATTGCCATTATTTTTTATTAGATTTTTAAATAAATAGAGTTTTGCTTGTAAATAATTTTTCAAATTTTTATGATAATCAAGATGATCTTGAGATAAATTTGTGAATATACCTATATTAAATTTTAAACCATCTAATCTATTTTGTTTAAGACCATGGCTTGAAGCCTCCATAATAACATTTTCAATCTTTTTATTTTTGAGTTTAGTTAATATTTGACCTAGTTTTAATGGGTCAATTGTTGTATTTGATAAGCTTAGATTAAAATGTTTTGATTTAACACCTAAAGTCCCTATCGAGGCAATTTTTTTATGATTTAACTTTAAAAGTTGATAATAAAAATCTGCGACTGAGGATTTTCCATTAGTGCCTGTAATAGCAATTAAATTTTTTGGAATTTTATTATAAATCTTAAATGAAACTTCTGCTAATAATTTTCTGGGATTGTGTGTATTTATATATAGAATTTTTTTTTTTAAGTTTATTTTTTTTTCTGAGATAATTGCTACAGCACCTTTTTTAATTGCTTCATTGATGTATTTATTACCATCAAAATTATTGCCTTTAATTGCAAAAAAAATATCATTTTTTTTAACTTTTGAACTTTCAAAAGCAATACCTGAAAAAAAAATATTTTTTAATTCTTTTTTAACATTTGGAATATAATCTTTAAGTAACATCTGTTATTTAATCTCACTGTATTTTGTGGCTAAAATAGGCCCAATTTTTTCAATAACTTGACCTGTTATCTCAACTGTTGTCCAGCCAGCAGTATTAAACGGGGTCCCCTTATACTTAATATTAGACCCATCTCTATAATGATAAATATAATCTTTACTAATTTTTGGCTCATCCAACATTATACCTAAAAGAAACTTTGGTTTAGATGTTGGAAATACTGAAATGAAAGTATTTATTTTTTTTTTTGAATATACTCCTGCTATACTTTTTTGAGCTGTTCCTGTTTTTCCTCCAACTTCATAGCCAGAGACATTTGCTAGTGAAGCAGTCCCCTCTTTATCAGTAACTATTTTTCTTAAAATAGGTAAAATATTTTTTGATACGTATTGGTCTAAAATTTTTTCTTTTTTATTTACATTTTCTAATTTGATTAAAGTAGGATGAACTTTATATCCACCATTTACAACAATTGAGTATGCTTTAGCTAATTGCAAAAGTGTTGTGGTAATTCCATGACCAAAAGATGCTGTAGCTAATGGACATTTGCCCCAATTAAATTTTAAGGGCTTTCCTACCTCTTTAATATCAAAATTGATTTCATCAAGAACACCTATCTTTGATAGGAAAGATTTAAATTTTTCTTGACCTATCTTTTGTCCAATTCTCACTGAACCTATATTTCCCGAACGTATAATAATTTGTTCTGCTGTTAAATCTGAGGGAATTTTATTGTCATACTCTTTAATTGTGAATCCAGCACATATAATTGATTTAGGCAAATCTCTAAAATGTGTTTTGGGTTCTATTATTTTTTCTTCTAACGCTGCCGCAAGAGTAAAAGTTTTAAACACAGAGCCAAACTCATAAACTCCTTTTGTTACTCTATTAATAAAATTAACATCAGAAATATTTTTTCTTTTATTGGGATCAAAATCAGGCAATGATACTAATGATAATATTTCCCCATTATTAACATTCATTAAAATCGCACCACTCCCTTTTGAGTTAAATATTTTATTAAATTTAATCAACTCCTCTCTAATCAAATATTGAATATCTTTATCAACTGTTAATTTAATTGGAGTTAAAGTTTTTTTTAGTTTTTCATCCAAAGATTTTTCTAAACCTGATATACCATTATTTTCGTTATCAATTTGACCTATAATATGACTAAATAAATTTTTTTGTGGATACAATCTTATTAGATTATCTCTAGGTTCAATCGATTTATCTCCAAGCAACATAAGTTTTTCGTAATTCTCCTCAGAAATTTTTTTTTCAAAATAAAAGAACTTGCCTGCTTTAATTCTTTTTTTAATTACATCATAATCTTTGTCAGGAAAAATATACTTTAGATTAAGTATCAATTTTTTTTGATCTATTATTTTTGATGGACTTATACCTATATCAATCGAATTAATTGTTTTTCCAATGTAATTTCCGTCAACATCTACTATATCTGCTCTATATAACTTGCTAATAGGTTCAACAATATCAAAGTTATTTGTTAATTTCGACTTTCTTGATCCTAAATGCAATAAATGGATTGAGTAAATCAATGAAATAAGGAAAAAAATAAAGAAAATAAATGCTACCCTATTAAATGTTATTTTTAAATTTGATTTATTTTTTTTATAAAAAAAATTACTGTGATTATCTTCTAAAATAATTTTAAACTCTTTTTTATTCATTACTTATTTTGAAAGGTTTTATTTCAAGATTATCTAAATTTTTGTGAATTATTTTTATTTCTTCGATATTTTTCTTCACCAACTCATCATCAAAATATAGAATTTGATACTCTAGTAATTTTTCTGCAGAACTGAGATAGTCATACTCTAATTTGGTTCTTTCCAAATCTTTTTTTAGCCCTCTTATATTTTCTTCTATTAAAAAAGTTTCATCCTCAATTGTTTTTGAAGAATTTTTAATTATAGCTGTAAACATTATTAAAGATAAAATTAGAAAAATTGTGAAAAATTTTTTCATAATTTTTTACCAAAGTTCTCAATTTCAATTAAATAATCAAATTTCTTCAGAATGTCAGTTTCAAAATCAAAAAAATTTTTTTTTTTAACTGCATATCTTAGTTTTGCTGATCTTGAGGAAATATTTTCTTTTAATTCTTTTGGAGATGGTGTTAAGGGTTTTTTTTCAAGCATTTCTAATAATGGTTCTGGTTGATTAATTTTTGGGAGATATCTTGAAACACTTTTTTTCTCAGATAAGCTTCTAAAGAAATATTTGACAATTTTATCCTCTAATGAATGAAATGTAACAACTGCTAAAACACCATCCTTTTTTAAAACTTTTAAAGCAGAAATTAAGCCGTAGATTAGTTCAGTAATCTCATTATTTACAAAAATTCTAATTGCTTGAAAAGTTTTTGTAGCTGCATGTACTTTGAAGTTTTTCTTTTTTTTTGTTTTTTCAATTATTTGAACTAAAGTTTGTGTATCTATATTTTTAAATTTTCTCTCTTTTACAATATTTAATGCAATTTTTTTAGACTCTCTTTCCTCACCAAAAAACTTAAAAATTTTTTCTAATTCTTCATAATCTAATTTATTAATTACATCATTTGCTGAAAAACTATTTATTCCCATTTGCATATTTAATTCTCCAGTCGAGTCAAATGACAATCCCTTTGATAAGTCCTTTATTTGAGTGTATGAATATCCAAGATCGAAAATAATACCTTTGATATTTTCATTTTTAATTTTAAGATCTTTTAATTGACTGAACTTTTTATTTTTAAATACGAATCTATCTTGAAATTTATTGAGAATATTTTCTGCATTTTTTTTGGTTTTAAGGTCTCTATCTAAAGCTATAACTTTTGTATCTTTATAGCTTAAAATCTTTTTTGTGTATCCACCTTGACCAAAAGTACAATCTATAAATGTGCCACCATGTTGAGGGGTAATAATGCTAATTATTTCATTAAGCAGCACCGGATAATGTTTTGGAGCATCCGATACCATGGTGGCTTCCATTTATTTTTTTGAAGACCATTAATTTTTTTGTCTTCTTAAAAATGCGGGAATTTCAAGATCATCTTCATCACTGTCATCATCATTTTCCCCAAGTAAGTCTTCTGTATTAGATGACTGATTTTCTGAATTAAATAAATCTGGTTCATTTGTATCTACACCAAATTCTTTTAAATCATTTGAAATATTCTGTTCTGGCTCTGTTGTTTCAATAGCTTCCTGTGAAAATGAAGTTTCATTTTGATCAAACTCATCTCCAAGAATATTTTCAATTTCTTGATTTTTTAATAACTCTTCGTGATATTGTTGATTGACATTATCCACAGATTCATTTTTATCAATGTTTTCTGAAACTATCTCATTTTCAAGTTTAAGAGCATTTGCTCCATGGGAAATAGGATTCGAGCTTGTGTTAGAAAAACTAAATGCAGCTGTTCCATTATTAGAGGTAAAATCAGAGTATCCTGGATTACGGTTTTGTATACGATGAACCATATTAATAACTGATTTAGTTTCAGGTTGTTGTCCGTCTAAAGATGTAGCAACAATAGAAACTCTCATCTTGCCATCAAGCTCGGGGTCAGTAATGGCACCAATTATCAATTCTGCTTCAGGATCCACCTCGGCTCTTACCTTGTTTACTGCTTCATCAACTTCAAAAAGTTTTAAATCTTTTCCACCAGTTATATTAACTAGTAATCCTTTTGCTCCTTTTAATGTATAATCATCTATTAATTGATTACTAATTGCCATCTCAGCAGCCTTCATTGCTCTTCCCTCACCTTCTGCTTCTCCAGTTCCCATCATAGCTTTACCCATTGAAGCCATAACAGATTCAACATCTGCAAAATCAAGGTTAATCAATCCTGGTCTAACCATTAAATCAGTTATACTTTGTACTCCATGCATCAAAACATTATTCGAAAGGTTAAAAGACTCTTCAAATGTAGTTTGCTCATTTGCTATTTTAAATAAGTTTTGATTAGGAATGACTATGATTGTATCAACGTGCCTTCTTAGTTCTTCAAGCCCTTGTTGTGCTCTTCTCATTCTTGATGGACCTTCATATAAAAAAGGAAGTGTAACAACACCTACTGTAAGTATATTTAATTCTTTCGCAGCTCTAGCTATTACATGTGCAGCACCTGTGCCAGTTCCACCACCCATACCAGCTGCAATAAAAACCATGTTTGCACCTTGCAAAATGTTAACTATATCATTTAAAGACTCATCAGCAGCAGCTTGACCAATGTCAAGTTTTGCACCTGCTCCCAATCCTTTAGTTAAATTCAATCCAATTTGGATTTTTGATTTTGCTTTACTATGCTTTAAATCTTGAGCATCAGTATTTACAGCAATAAATTCTACTCCTTGCATACCGTTATCAATCATTTCATTTATTGCATTTCCACCTGCTCCGCCGATTCCCATTACTAAAAGTCTTGGCTGTAACTCTTTAATCTCTGGTGCTTTAAAATTAATTGTCATTTTTTTATCCCCCGTTATTTATTTAATTGATGCTCCCATTTAAGACTCGCTCGATTTATGTTTGCTTTTTTTCTGGCATTAGTCTTAAATTTTTCAAATATTGTTGGTTCCCATATCTGGAAAGTTTTTCCCTGACCAACAAACAACATGTTGCTTTTTATTTTTGCATGTTTTAATAATTTTTGAGTAAGTAAAACTCTTCCTTCACTATCAAATTGTAAATTTATACTTTCAGATAATATTGACGTTGCAAAAAAATCTCTTTTTTCCTCAAAAGGACTCAACGAGTCTATTGTGTTTGAAATTTTTTCAATTCTATCTTGTGGCCATGCTTCTATTGATTGGTTATTAAAGGATGGATAACAAATTATTCCATTGTATCCTAAGTTAGATAAATAAGATCTAAAACTTGCAGGCACTGACACCCTTCCTTTTTTGTCTAATTTGTTTTCGTAGGTTGATAAAAACATAAACCATAAATTCCTTTATTCCCTTATATTTGGGAATACATGGGATATTATGGGTTTTTAATAATAGAGTCAATACATACTGTTTTTGCTTTAGGTAATAAATTTAAGCTAAAAAGTGAATCAAAACGTGAACATTTAAGCCAATCTAATTTAGGGGGAGATTTAGCCAGATGAACTATAAGCCGGGTTCTGTCATTAAAACTTATCATTTATCTAGGCTTAAGATCACTCTTAAGCTCAAGCAACTAACCCTGATGACTAGCCAAGGATGGCTTTTAGTTTTTTAAACAATGTCATCTCTACTTAGTCTTGCTCCCAGTGGGGTTTTCCAGCGTTCATTGTTACCAATAGAACCGGTGCGCTCTTACCACACCTTTTCACCCTTGCCATGTTATGGCGGTTTATTTTCTGTGGCACTATCCCTAGGGTTGCCCCCGCCAGGTATTATCTGGCACTGTATCCTTGTAGAGTCCGGACTTTCCTCTTTAAATTTTTAAAGCGATAAGTCGTTCATCTGGCTTTTACAATTTACAATTTAATTTTTATATTTCAAGATCAATATTTAAGATTTTAGCAGATTTTCACTTATTAAAAGACACTCTTTATCAATTTTTCCATTTATTAAATCTTGTCTAAATCTTCTTTGAAAGGCACTGATAAGACTTTTCTCTAGTCTCTTTGGATCTTTTTTTGAAAATTTCATATATCCAATAAATCTTAAATTTTTAAAAAATGACTCTTTTTCAAAATTATTTAACCTAGAATTTCGAAATTTCATAATTTTTCTTTCATTCAATTTATGCCATTTACATAAATTCTGATTTGCTAATTTTTTCCATGGAAATTTTTCACCAGGATCCTTTTTACGATCAGGCGATATATCTGAATGCCCTAAAACATTGTTCTTATTAATCTTGTATTTTTTTATAAGATATCTGAGAAGTTTTATTAATGAATTGATTTGTTTAGGAGAAAATTTTTTATATGTGTTGTCATGCCCTGGGTTATTAATTTCAATGCCTATAGAATATTGATTTAATGAACGGTAATTCTTCCAATATGAGATACCTGCATGCCAAGCTTTATAAAGATCTGGAACAAGATTTAGTATTTTGCCATTATTTCTGATAAAGTAATGTGAACTTACTTTTGTTTTTGGATCACATAATCTTTTGATTGCATAAGGCTCTTTTTTCATTCCCGTATAATGAATAATTATGAATTTAATTTCTTTTTTACTTCTTTTGGTTAAATCAAAATTGATGGAGTAATATTTCAACAAATTTAGGCCTATTTTTAAGCTCATTTTTTATAAATACTTAATTTACTTTAGTTTTTTATATAATATAAGAACAACAATGATAAAGAAATTTGCAATAATCGTAATTACAACTCTTGCGCTAACTCTAAATGTAAGTGCTGGAACAGATGGTGAGCTTTTATTGAAAAAAAATGAACCTTCAGAAATAAAAGATTGTTCTGAAAAGTTTAACAGAGGTGTATTTGCTCTTAATCAAGGATTAGATAAAGTTTTATTCAAACCCATCTCAGGCATTTATAAATCTTTGCCATCACCAATTAAAAGTGGCGTAAGCAATTCACTTGACAATCTATCGAACCTTGTAACAATTCCAAATAATATACTTCAAGGGGACTTCAAAACAGCTGGGGTTAATACTGGAAGATTTTTAATCAATACTACATTTGGAATATTGGGTTTATTTGATGCCGCTGATCACATGGGATTTTCTGAGTATGAAAAAGAAGATTACGGACAATCTCTTGCTAAAGCAGGGGTAGGTCCTGGATGTTATATTGTTTTACCAGTTCTTGGTCCAAGTACCGTTAGAGATACGGCTGGAAGTTTAGTAAATTTTGTTGGTGGAGATCCATGGTATTCTGCGACTGTAATCAATAATAACCATTATTTTGAAGACTCTGACTATTATTATTCTAGGGCAACTCAAGGTATAGATTTTAGAGCCAAAAATTATGATGCAATCGAAAACTTAGAAAAAAATTCTTTAGATTTTTATGCTTCAGTCAAAAGTTTATACTTACAAGATAGACAACAAAAAATTCTTAATACTAAAAAAATTACCAATACTCAAAATGATAGTGATTGGGAAGAAGTAGATAATTAGAATTCAAACAAATAAATTGATGTAATGATAAAAAAAATTTTTTTTATAGTTTTAATATATTTTTTAAGCTTAAACAATGCTTTCACAATAGAGCCAGATATTTTTGTTCAATCAACAGTCAATAGAGCTTCAAAAATCTTAGGTGAAAATTTAAGTAAAGAGGAAAAAATTGAAAAATTAAAAATTATAGCTAAAGAGACAGTAGATATTAAAGGAATAGGTTTTTATACTTTAGGATCAAAAAGAAAAGAATTGAATAATGATATGAAAGAAAAATACTCTAAACTTTTTGAACAATATTTTTTAAAAAGTTTTTCGAGTAGATTGGCAGAATACACAAACCCAGAAATAGATGTAATTGGGAAAGAAGCTTTGAATAAAAATTATACGATTGTGAATAGTATACTTAAAGGCACTTCTGAAAGACCAGAGGTCAAAATTGATTGGAGAATATATACAAAAAATCAAGAAAACCCTCTAATAAGAGATTTAATCATAGAAGGACTTAGTTTAGCTAGAACACAAAAAGAAGAGTTTAAATCAATTCTAGATACTAATAATGGTGACATTAATGTTCTTTTTGAAACATTAAAAAAATTTTCTAATAATTAAATTTATTTATGTTGGTGGGCCCGCCAGGACTCGAACCTGGGACCAATACATTATGAGTGTACTGCTCTAACCAACTGAGCTACAGGCCCTGAATTATTAGAGTGTTATAACATTTTAAAGAAGTTATCAATTAAAGATAAAAAAATACTTTGGTGGGCCGTGTTGGTTACGCTCCAACTACCCCTGCAATGTCAATGCAGTACTCTACTATTGAGCTAACGGCCCTTTAAAAATTAACTCTCTAAGAAACTTTTAAGTTGTTTTGATCTGCTAGGATGTTTTAATTTTCTCAAAGCTTTAGCTTCGATTTGTCTAATTCTTTCTCTTGTAACCGAAAACTGTAAACCCACTTCTTCTAAAGTATGATCAGTATTCATACCGACACCAAATCTCATTCTTAAAACTCTTTCTTCACGTGGTGTAAGAGTTGACAGTATTTTTGTTGTTGCTTCACCTAAATTTGATTTTATTGCTTGCTCAAGGGGAGCCAATGCTTTTGTGTCCTCAATAAAATCACCCAAACTACTATCCTCTTCATCTCCAACTGGTTTTTCCAAAGAAACCGGTTCTTTAGATATCTTTAATACTTTTCGAACTTTGTCTAATGGCATTCTTAATTTTTTTGCTAATTCTTCAGGTGTTGCTTCTCTACCGAATTCGCTTAAAATTAATCTTTGAGTTCTCACGATTTTATTAATAGTTTCAATCATATGGACTGGGATTCTTATTGTTCTCGCTTGATCTGCAATTGATCTTGTTATCGCTTGTCTAATCCACCAAGTTGCATATGTTGAAAATTTATAACCTCTTCTATATTCAAATTTGTCTACAGCCTTCATTAAGCCAATATTACCCTCTTGAATTAAATCCAAAAATTGAAGACCCCTATTAGTGTATTTTTTTGCTATCGAAATAACTAGTCTTAAATTTGCCTCAACCATCTCTTTTTTAGCAATTCTAGATTCCTTTTCTCCTTTTTGAATTCTGCTTACAATTTTTTTAAAGTCAGTGACAGATATTCCAAGTTTGTGACTAATTTCAATTAAATTTTCCCTGATACTTTTAAATTGATCTTTGTTTTTTGCAAAGAACTGTTTCCATGATGAATTTGTGTCTAAAAATTTTTTCAGATTTGGGTTTATTTCATTACCAATATAAAATTTAATAAACTCATTTCTAGGTATATTTTGATTCATTGCTAATCTTAAAAGGTTACCCTCGAGTGATATAATCTTTTTGTTTTCAACATAATGTTTTTGAACTAATTCTTCTAATACGGACGGTGATAGCTGTAAGGATTTTATATTTTCCAAAACATCATTTACAATCTTTTCATAATTTTTTTCTTTTGCTGGAGAAAATACTTGCGAATTTAAGATACACATTAATTTTTCATTTTGGTACTTTATAAGTTTTGTGTATTCTTTTGTCAGAGTGTTAATTGTTTTTAAAACTTTAGGTTTAATCTCTGACTCCATCGCTGCCAAAGTTGGATTAAAATCTTCATCACCATCTTCACTAGCATTATCATCTCCATCAGTCTCACCAGCATTTTTCTGTTTGGCACTTGGTCCCGTAGTCTCATCCTCCATATAATTTGTATCTATATCTATTATTTCTCTGACTAAAATTTCATCTTTTTGTAACTTTTCATTCCATTCATAAAACTGTTGAGCAGTTATTGGGCTTTGAGATAATGCAATTAACATCACATCTTTTCCAGCTTCAATTCTTTTGGCAATAGCAATCTCACCCTCCCTAGAAAGTAACTCTACTCCACCCATTTCTCTTAAATACATTCTTATAGGGTCATCACTTTTTTCTATCGTTTTACCTTCTTCTTTAGAGGAATTTTCTTTTTTTCGTAGAACTTTAAAATCAGATTTTTTTTCTACTAAAGTAACATTTTCATTTAAAATATGTATGAACGCTTGAGCTAAATTTTCATCAGAAAGATTTCTTTTTCCAAGAGATTTACTTAATTCTTCGTAAGTTATGAAGCCTCTATGGGTCCCTCGACCCATCAATCTTGCAAATGATTTTGTAATTATTCTTTCCACACTAATAAATTTGAAGACTCTTATATAATGTCAAATATATAAAAATCCATTACTAATTTATAGAGATTAATTGATATTTTGCTTTTTTTTTAGCTCTTTTAGCTCATTAAATGTCGCCTCACTTAAATCTCTTGAAAACTTCGATTCTAATTCCTGAATCCTAAATTCTAAATCATAATTATTTAAGTCTCTACCAATATCATCTAAAATTTCAATAATCTCATTGTCATTTTTAGATTTGTTTTTCAAGATGTGTTTAATAGGTGCAAACTTAATTATTTTATCTATTAATTGAGAGTCAATATCTAATTGGTCAATCAAAAAATTTTCTCCTGATTTTAGTTTGGATAATATTTTTTCAAAAATTTGTTTGTTAACATCTGTGAACAACTTAATGTTTTCAACCAAATAGATATTTTCTTTAATTAAATCCAAGTTATTTATAACTAAATAAATCAAAGAGAACTCTTTTAACTCAACTCCCGTCAAAGATTTACTTTCGTTAAAATATTTTTTTGTTGATTCTAAAGATTTAGTTTTTTTAATGTAAAAGTTTTTTTTACTTTGACTAGTATGTGGAGAAAGATCGGAGATTTTTTCTAAAAAATATTCTAAAACATATTTTTTTATATAGTTGTCTTTGATTGTGTTAGCAACAGACCTTAGTTTTTTATCAAAAATAGCCATAGATGATGGATCATTGGATGTATGTTTTTTATAGTGGCTAAATATAAACTGATGTATTGAAATTTTATTTTGTTTTGAATATTCGATAAAATAATTTTTACCATTTTTATTAACAAAAGTATCTGGATCTTCTTTATCTGGTAAAAATAAAAAAGAAATTTGTTTCTCAGGTTTTAAATCTTTTATAGAGTTTTCTGCTGCTCTTAATGCAGCCTTATATCCACTTTCATCCCCGTCAAAACATATTATTATATCGTCATAAAACTGATTTAATGTGTTTATCTGTCTTTCAGTTAAAGCAGTGCCTAAGTTTGCTACAGAATTTTCTATTCCATTTGTGCTCAAGCCGACAACATCCATATATCCTTCGACTAAAAAAATGTTCTCTAACTTATTTGATAATTTTCTTGCTGAGTCTAAATTATATAAGTTAGAACCTTTTTTGAAAAAAGATGTTTCAGGAGAATTAATATATTTTGCAAGAAAATCACTTTTTTCAATTATTCTTCCACCTAAAGCTATTGGTTTTCCTGAAATGTTATTTATTGGAAAAATTAAACGACTTCTAAATCTCTCGATATAAATTTTCTTTTTCTCATCTAAATAAAATAATCCTGTTTCTAATATATCTTCAATTTTAAAATTATTTTTTAATTTTTCAAAAAAATTTGGACTTTTTTGAACATAGCCAATTTTAAATTTTTTCACTTGATCTTTATTAATAGATCTATCTTTTAAATATTTTCTTACAAAATCGTATGACTCATTCTTTAAAAGTTCCTCATGATAAAAATCAACGTACTGACTAAAAATCGAACTATAAGTTTCCCATTTTTTTTCTCTTTCTTCATCTTGTTTTGAAAAAATATAGGGTTGCATTCCAGCTAGATTAGCTAAATGTTTTACTGTCTCACCAAATCTAAGATTTTGTGTTTTCATTACAAAATCAAAGATATTTCCATGTTCGGCTGTTGCAAAACAATGGTAAAACTCTTTTTCATCATTAACCGTAAATGAAGGTGTCTTCTCATTTTTAAATGGCGAAAGACCTACATACTCTTTACCTCGTTTTTTCAAACTTACTACTTTTGAAACAACTGTTGAAACTTTTAACCTTAATTTAATTTCATCAAGATATTCTTTTGGATATTTCATTATTTATTTAATAATTGTTTTAATAGAGCTCCAGCTTTTGCAAAATCTAACTCATCTGCATAATTTTTTTTCAACTCGCCCATTACCTTACCCATATCCTTAATTGATGAAGCACCTAGCTTAGATATAGTTTCCTCACATATTTTTTTTGTATCTTCTTCGCTAAGTTGTTTGGGTAAATAATTGCTAATTATATCATATTCATTTTGCTCTATCTCTAAAAGGTCTGAACGATTATTTTTTTTATAAATCTCAATTGATTCGGCTCTTTGTTTAACCATCTTTTTAAATAATTTTTTTATATCTTCATCATCTGTTTCTTTTTTATCTGGGCCAGATCTATTAGAAATATCTAAATCTTTAATAGATGATAAAATTAACCTATAAGTTGATATTTTGGTTTTATCTTTGGATTTTAAAGCGTTTTTATATTCAGTTTCGATTCTTTCTCTTAAAGACATAATTTTTTAATCTACTGTAAAGAAAAAATTCTTCAAAAGAAAAATTGTTTTTTTACAATTTTATAATACATCTCTGTTGCGATAATAAACCATTTATTGTATTAACCTTTAACTTATGAGTTGTAATTGATCAAAAAACCAAAAAAAACTAACTCAAAAAAAATCTCTCAAATCAACACAGGTGTTTTAGTTCTTGAAAACAAAAAGATTTTTAAAGGTATAGGAATTGGATACAAAGGAGAGGCTACAGGGGAGGTTTGTTTTAATACATCTTTAACAGGATACCAAGAAATCATATCTGATCCATCATATGCAGGTCAAATTATAAACTTTACTTTTCCTCATATTGGAAATGTTGGTACCAACAAAGAGGATCATGAATCTGATAAAATATGGGCTAGAGGAGTGATATTAAACTCCGAAATAACTTCACCTTCGAACTACAGATCGTTTTTACATTTAGATGCATGGCTTAAAAAAAATAAAATTGTAGGAATTACTGGTTTAGACACAAGAAGTCTTACAAACTTTATAAGAGACAAAGGTGCTCCTAAAGGCACAATTTGCTATTCAAAAAATGGAAAATTTAGCATCAACAAGTTAATTAACTCCACTATCAAATGGAGTGGATTAAAAAATCTAGATCTTGCAAAAGTGGTTTCAACTCAAAGAAATTATGTTTGGAAAGGTTTTAAAACCTGGAAAAAGGAATTTGGTTATAGAAAAAATGATAAAAAATCATTTCATGTTGTTGCTATTGATTATGGAATTAAAAAAAATATATTAAGATATTTCTCTGACTTTAATTGTAAAGTTACTGTCGTTTCTTGTAAAACTAACGCCCAAAAAATTTTAAATTTAAAACCCAACGGAATATTTTTGTCAAATGGTCCTGGGGATCCAGCTGCAACAGGTAAATATGCTATCAAAATTATTAAAGATCTGATTAAAAAAAATTTACCAATATTCGGTATTTGTTTAGGTCATCAAATTTTAGCGTTAACATTGGGAGGTAAAACAAAAAAAATGAAACTTGGTCATAGAGGAGCTAACCATCCAGTTAAAAATTTGATACATGATAATGTCGAAATAACAAGTCAAAACCATGGATTTGAAGTGGTTAAAGAAACATTACCAAAAAATATTGAAGTCACACATAAATCTTTATTTGACAATAGCATTGAAGGTATAAGACTAAAAGGTAAACCAATATTTTCAGTTCAATATCATCCTGAATCTAATCCTGGACCTCAAGATAGTGTTTATTTATTTCAAGAATTTATTAACAACATGAAAAAAAATGCCAAAAAGAAAAGATATTAAAAAAATATTAGTTGTAGGAGCTGGTCCAATTATTATAGGACAAGCTTGTGAATTTGATTATTCAGGAACACAAGCATGCAAAGCTCTAAAAGATGAGGGTTACAAAGTTGTATTAATAAACTCAAATCCTGCAACAATTATGACTGATCCAGGTGTTGCAGATAAAACTTATATTGAACCAATTACGCTAGATGTATTGGAAAAAATTCTTAAGAAGGAAAAACCAGATGCAATACTACCAACAATGGGTGGACAAACTGCACTTAACATTGCAATGGAGGCAGAAAAAAAAGGAATTTTAAGAAAATACAAAATTGAATTAATAGGAGCGAATTCAAATGCAATCTCTAATGCAGAAGATAGAAAAAAATTTAGAAAAAACATGATTGATATTGGTTTAGATTTACCAAAATCTGAAATCGTTAATAATAATAATCAAGCATCAAAAATATTAAAAAAAATTGGATTACCAGCAATCATTAGACCTGCATTTACATTAGGTGGACTTGGTGGAGGGATAGCCAAAACTAGAAAAGATTATTTTAAAATTGTTAAAAATGGACTTCACGAGTCTCCTGTAAGCCAAGTTCTTGTTGAGGAATGTTTGGAGGGATGGAAAGAATTTGAAATGGAAGTAGTAAGAGATAAGAAAGACAATTGTATTATTATTTGCTCAATTGAAAATATAGATCCGATGGGAATTCATACTGGAGACTCGGTTACAATTGCCCCTGCTCTTACATTGACTGATAAAGAGTACCAGATAATGAGAAATGCATCCATTGCTTGTTTAAGAAAAATTGGAGTTGAAACTGGAGGATCTAATGTCCAGTTTGCGATTAATCCTAAAAATGGTCGAATGGTTGTTATTGAAATGAATCCACGTGTATCAAGATCATCAGCACTTGCATCAAAAGCAACAGGATTTCCTATTGCAAAAGTGGCAGCAAAATTAGCAATTGGTTATACTCTTGATGAACTAAAAAATGAAATAACAAAAGTTACTCCAGCATCATTTGAACCAAGTATAGATTATGTTGTAACCAAAATTCCAAGATTTACATTTGAAAAATTTTCAACATCTCCAGCAACTTTAGGAACATCTATGAAGTCTGTTGGTGAGGCGATGGCAATTGGAAGAAACTTTAAGGAGTCTCTTCAAAAAGCGTTGGTATCTCTTGAAACGGGTTTTTCAGGTTTGGATAGTATTTTTGATTTAAATAAAAGACAAATCGAAAAAAAACTTAAAGAAACTATTCCAAATAAAATATTACTTGTTGCTGAAGCAATCAGAAAAAAAATAAACTTAAGTAAAATTTATAAATTATCAAAAATTGATCCTTGGTTCTTAGGGCAAATTAAAGAAATAGTTGATTGTGAAATAAATATAAAAAAGAAGGGTCTACCTAAAGATTTTGCTGAATTTAATAGGATAAAATCAATAGGATTTTCAGATAAAAAACTATCAGAATTAACAAAAACCTCTGAAGAAATTGTTAGAAGAAAAAGATCAGCACTTAAAATTTTGCCAGTGTATAAAAAAGTAGACACATGTGCAGCTGAATTCAAATCTTTTACTCCTTATATGTATTCAACATATCAAAGAAATTTTTCAATTAATTCTGAATGTGAAGCTGATCCATCAAGCAAGAAAAAAATAATTATTCTTGGAGGAGGACCCAATAGAATAGGTCAAGGAATTGAGTTTGATTATTGCTGTTGTCAGGCTAGTTTTTCATTAAAAGAAGCAGGTTTTGAAACGATTATGATTAATTGTAACCCAGAAACTGTTTCAACAGATTATGATACAAGTGATCGATTATACTTTGAGCCATTAAAAGAGGAATATGTTTTTAATATTATTAAAAAAGAGCAAGAAAAAGGTAATTTAATTGGTGTGATTGCTCAGTTTGGTGGTCAAACGCCAATTAAACTTGCGAAATTTTTACATGATAACAAACTTCCAATCTTAGGAACACAATATTCTTCAATTGATCTAGCAGAGGATAGAGATAGATTTAGAAATTTATTAGATAAATTAAAATTAAAACAAGCGGATAGTGGAATTGCGAAAACATTTAATCAAGCAATTAAAATTGCTGATAAAATTGGCTTACCTTTAATGGTAAGACCTTCTTATGTTCTGGGTGGAAGAGCTATGGAGATTGTTCATGAAAAAAATCAACTCAAAAATTTTGTTGAAGAAGCATTTAAAGCTGCAGAGGAAAACCCAATTTTGATAGATAAGTTTATAGATCACGCAATGGAAGTAGATGTAGATGCTATATCAGATGGAAAACAGGTTCACGTCGCTGGTATTATGCAACACATAGAAGAAGCTGGTATTCATTCGGGAGACTCAGCATGTAGCCTACCCCCTATATCTATCAAACCATTTCTTATCAAAGAAATAGAAAATCAAACTAAAAAACTAGCATTAGCATTAAATGTCAAAGGTTTCATGAATATCCAATTTGCAATTAAGAAAGACGAAATTTATGTAATCGAAGTGAATCCTAGAGCTAGTCGGACAGTTCCTTTTGTATCAAAAGCAAAAGGCCTACCTTTGGCTAAAATTGCATCAAGAGTGATGGCAGGTGAAAAATTATCTAAATTTAATTTAAAAGACAAATCTAAAGGTATGTATGCAGTTAAAGAAGCAGTATTTCCTTTTAATAAATTTCCTAATAGCGATCTACTTTTAGGTCCTGAAATGAAATCGACTGGAGAAGTCATGGGATTCGATAAAAATTTTGGAATGGCTTTTGCTAAAAGTCAAATTGCAGCATCTAATTCTTTACCAATTCATGGATTGGCATTTATATCCCTTAAAGACTCCCATAAAGATGAAGGTATAGATTTAGCAAAAGAACTTCTAAAACTAAAATTTAAACTGTGTGCGACCAGAGGGACTGCTGAATATATTCGAAAACATGGGATGAAATGTAAGATTATTAATAAAGTAAGTACTGGCTCACCTCATATAGTAGATGTTTTAGACTCAAAAAAAATTGCTCTGGTAATAAATACTGGAGGTGGAAATAGCGAACACAGACTACATGATGCTATAGCTCTAAGAAGGGCAACACTTAAAAATAAAGTTCCTTACTGCACAAATATGTCAACAGCACTTGCATGTATTGAAGGTATAAAATCTCTAAAAGTAAAAAAACTAGAGGTCAGGTCTTTACAAGAATTAAAATAGTATAATTTTACAATTTAAAGTTGAAAAAAATCTTCTCTCCCTGGTTGAAGTTTAACAATAAGTTTTTTTTTAAAAACCCAAAATGATTAGTAAATTTGTTGTTATAAATTTGAAAATTATAGAAGATCAAAATTATTTATATGAGCTCAGAGATTCATAAATACATAGAAACATCCTTAGAAAAAAAACAAAATTTATTTAATGCATCAGTAATTAATTTTCCAAGTGATAAAAAATTAAATAAAACTGATATTTTAAATATCAATACTCATGATTTTTGGAATATTGATGACGAATCTAATAAAGATCAATTAAAAGCGGTGACTGGTATTTGTTTTATGTTGGGTGTATTAGTAATTATTGGTTTATATTCCAATCTTGTCTAGTAAAATAACTACTTTACTTTCCAATCGGTCTTAAAAGTTACGTAATTTACTTGAATACATCTTCTTTCTTTTACAATATTTTTTTTTTCCATCCCGTGCCACGTATTTGGGCCACTTGTAAATAAATAGCCATAGTTATGTTTAAAAGGAACAGTTTTTACTTTCTCCATTTTTTCATTATAAAAGTCTGTTCCTAAATCTTCAGACTCACTTTCATTATTTATAAAAATAAGTCCTGACATTAATTTTTCCTTAATATCACAATGAGGTTTAAGCCAAAATCCTTCTCTATCACAAATTACCTCAACTCTAACGTATGAATTTGATAAATCTTTTTTAATCATTTTTGAAATTACTTGATAAGTTTCTTTAGCTTGCAGTTCATTAATAAATTTTACAAGATTAGGAAACTCTGATGCATTTTCTTTCGTAATAAAACATCTAAATTTAATTGCCTTACCTCCAGATGAAATTCCTTCTCTAAATTCAGCTGCCCCTCCATCAATAGCTCTTGTGCCATCATAAGAAAGATTGTGTCTACTCACATCTGGGACATCTGCCCCAACTATTTCTTGAATTGCTTCTTCACTCAATGCATTGTTGTATTCCCAATGATCAAAAGGAATCTCATGTTTTTTTGATTGATGTAAAATGGAATTAAGAAAAGTCATAATTTTTTAATTTATCTTTTATATAACCTGATATTTTATCAGTTTCATTAAGTTTTTCATAATTCCAATTTTCTATGGTGTCTCCTAATTCCTTAACAATATTTAAAGACTTGAATGTTTCAAAAAATTTCTTAAACCTTTCATTTTTTTTTATTGGGGGCATTTGCGCTATATAAATTGGTTTACCAGTCATAGCAGCTTCTGAAATCATTGAAGTTGAGTCACAAGTTACAATAATATAATCTGCTAAATTTAATGATGAAAGATAAGCTTTTTTATCGACATCATTTACTATTATTTGATTGTTATCAAAGTAATCTTTAGCTAAATGAATTATCTTTTTTGGAGTTCTCATAGAAGGAATTAAAATTAGTTGAAATCCTTTACTAAGAAAATTTTGTTTAATCTTATTGAATATACTGTTTATAATTTTTTCATCATAGTCGTAATATTTATTAGGGCCTCCAATAATTAATGAAACTATTTTTTCTTTATTAACCTTAGGTTTTAAATAATCTGTATTTTCTTCTAACTCTCTGTTTGTTAGATAATGTATAGCACCTTTGCTGATTAAAACATTTTCTCCTCTTAAGTTGTCGTGATCCGGGACAACTATAAAGTCAAAATTTTTTATTGATACTTTGGGATCCTGAATATGAATATTCACTATTTTTTTTTTATACTTCTTTTTGAGATAAATAGATGGAATTACACTTTTTCTTCCACAAGAAATTACAACATCAAAATCCTTGTTTAATTCATTTTTAAACACGAATTTCTGAATTGGAGTTAATTTTGGAGGAACTAATTTCCAAAAATTATTTAGTTCAATTTTCTCGTGTATAAATTTCAGATCCAGCGCCTTAGCAAGTCCTTCGACTTGACTAATCATGCCATGCATTCCCTCAGTCAATAATATACCTTTTAATTTCGACATTAATTACTATATAGCTTTCATATGAGTCAAAATCCAACTAAACACACAAAAGTGTTAATAATTGGATCCGGTCCTGCTGGATATACAGCTGCTGTTTATGCTGCAAGAGCAATGCTTAATCCAATATTAGTTTATGGTTCTGCACCAGGTGGACAACTAACTACTACTACGGATGTTGAAAATTATCCAGGATTTGCAGATGTAATTCAAGGCCCATGGCTTATGGATCAAATGAAAGATCAAGCAAAAGCAGTTGGAACGGAAATGATTGAAGATCATATTTCATCTGTCAATTTAAAATCAAAACCTTTCGAAGCAATAGGTGATAGTGGTCAAAAATATACTGCTGATAGTATTATAATTTCAACAGGTGCTCAAGCTAGATGGTTAAATCTCAAATCAGA
The DNA here is from genome assembly GCA_902571375.1 of uncultured Pelagibacteraceae bacterium. Lineage (GTDB taxonomy): Bacteria > Pseudomonadota > Alphaproteobacteria > Pelagibacterales > Pelagibacteraceae > Pelagibacter. Next base: position 96,096 of record CACGBP010000003.1, on the reverse strand, counting down.
ACAAGAATTCAGAGGCTTTGGGGTTTCTGCGTGTGCGACTTGTGATGGTTTCTTTTTTAAAGATAAAGAAGTTGCAGTTGTAGGTGGAGGTAATGCTGCTGTTGAGGAAGCTATGTTTCTTACGAAATTTGCATCAAAAGTAAAATTAATTCATAGAAGAGATAGTTTGAGAGCTGAAAAAATGCTGCAAAAAAAATTAATGGAAAATAAAAAAATTGAAATTATTTGGGATACAGTTGTTGAAGATGTTGTTGGTGATAAAGAGCCTAAAAATGTTAAAGGAATTAAAGTAAAAAATGTTAAAACAAACAAAATTAATGAACTTAAACTAGATGGATTGTTCATTGCAATTGGTCATGACCCAGCTACACAATTATTTAAAAATCAATTAGACATGGATAAAGAGGGTTATCTAATTACAAAAGCTGATTCAACAGAAACAAATATTCCAGGTGTTTATGCAGCAGGTGATGTCAAAGATAAAACTTTTAGACAGGCCGTAACTGCTGCTGGAATGGGATGTATGGCTGCACTAGAAGCTGAAAAGTTTTTATCTCACTAATTAAGAAATACTTTCACAAAAAGATTTAATTCTATCCATAGCTTTTTTTAAGTTTTCCATCGAAGTAGCATATGAAATTCTAAAATAACCTTCAAGACCAAAAGCAGATCCTTGGACAACTGCAACATTTTCTTTTTCTAGCAATTTTTTTACAAAATCACTATCTGTTTTAAGCTTAGTTTTCTTGTTTAATAAACCTTTACAGCTTGGAAATACATAAAATGCACCATTAGGTGTAAGACAGTTTATTCCTTTAATATTGTTTAAACTTTTAACAACGAAGTCTCTTCTTTCTTTAAAGGCATTTGATCGTTCTTGTATAAAATCTTGCGATCCATTTAAAGCTTCTACAGCTGCTGCTTGACTTACAGAAGATGGATTTGAAGTTGATTGTGACTGAATTTTACCGATGGCTTTAATAATATCTTTTGGACCAGCTGCATAACCAATTCTCCAACCAGTCATTGCATAAGATTTACTGACCCCATTCATAGTTAATGTCCTATCTTTTAACTTAGATATTTGTGCAATCGTAAAGAAATTAAAGTTATCATATCTTATGTGTTCGTATATATCGTCACTCAAAATATAAACTTTTTTATTTTTAATTAATACTTTAGCTATATCCTCTATTTCATTTTTCGTATAACCAGCTCCAGTTGGATTGGATGGAGAGTTTAAAATTAACCACTTAGTTTTTTTTGAAATTGCTTTTTGAAGTTTTTTAGCAGTAAGTTTAAATCCTTCTTTTTCATCACATTTAATTATTTTTGGTTTTCCACCTGCTAATAAAACCATGTCAGGATACGAAACCCAAAAAGGTGCGGGAACAATAACTTCATCACCTTTATTTAAAGTTGCCATGAAAGCATTGTATAAAACCTGCTTACCACCTGTTCCAACGGTTATCTGATCAGTATTAAAATCTAAATTATTCTCTCTTTTAAATTTCTCAATGATAGCTTTTTTTAATGCAGGAGTTCCATCAACTGCAGTGTATTTTGTATCCCCTTCTCTAATTGCTTGGATGGCTGCATCCTTAATATTATCAGGAGTATCAAAATCTGGTTCACCTGCTCCCAAGCCAATCACGTCTTTTCCTGCTGCCCTAAGTTCTCTAGCCTTTTGTGTAACTGCAATAGTTGGAGATGGTTTAATTCTCTTTAAACTGTCTGATATTATGCTCATTGAAATATAAATTAATTCTACTACTTTCTTTAATATATGGAAAATACTTATCAAGATTTAATTACACATATTCAGAGCAAAAATCCTAAAATCAGTGGAAAACTTGAGGGAGGAAAAAAATTTAAAATTAAATCTGATTTTAAACCGGCAGGTGACCAACCAGACGCAATCAAAAAATTAGTAAATGGCGCAAATAAAGAAGAATTCAATCAGGTCTTACTTGGAGTTACGGGTTCAGGAAAAACTTTTACTATGGCAAAAGTAATTGAAGCAACCAACAGACCAGCATTAATTTTAGCTCCTAACAAAACACTAGCTGCACAGCTTTATGGAGAAATGAAAACTTTCTTTCCAGATAATGCAGTTGAATATTTTGTATCTTATTATGATTACTACACGCCAGAGGCTTATGTTCCAAGATCGGATACTTACATTGAAAAAGAAGCTTCTATTAATGAACAAATAGATCGAATGAGGCATTCAGCTACAAGGTCACTTCTTGAAAGAGATGATGTTTTAATCGTAGCGAGTGTTTCATGTATTTATGGTTTAGGCTCAGTTGAAGCATACAGTAAAATGACTTTAACACTCCAAAAAAACTACGATTACAATCGAGAACATATAATTAAATCTCTAGTTGCTTTACAATACAAAAGAAATGATCAAAATTTTTATAGAGGGACTTTTAGAGCAAGAGGTGAATATCTAGAAATTTTTCCATCTCATTTAGAAGATAGAGCATGGCGACTAAGTTTATTTGGAGATAAACTTGAACAAATTGAAGAGTTTGATCCCCTTACTGGAGATAAAGTAAGAGATTTAAGTTTAGTCAAAGTCTATGCGAATAGTCATTATATAACTCCGAAACCCACTATTGAGCAAGCAGTTATAAATATTAGAAAAGAATTAGAAATAACTTTAAAAAAACATAGAGCAGAAAATAAATTACTTGAGGCACAAAGATTGGAGGAAAGAACTAAATTTGATTTAGAAATGATCGAGGCGACTGGTTCTTGTGCTGGAATTGAAAACTACTCTAGATTTTTATCTGGAAGAAAACCTGGTGAGCCACCCCCTACACTATTTGAGTATTTTCCAGATAATACTTTAATTTTTGTTGATGAGTGTCATGTAACAGTTCCGCAATTAAATGGGATGTATAAAGGTGATAGATCTAGAAAAAGCACATTGGCTGAATATGGTTTTAGACTTCCATCATGCATGGACAATAGACCCTTAAAATTTGAGGAATGGGATTTAATGAGAACACAAACAGTATTTGTTTCAGCAACTCCAGGGCCATGGGAATTAGAACAAACAAAAGGTAAATTTATTGATCAAGTTATAAGACCAACAGGTTTAATTGACCCTCCTGTTGAAATAAGACCAGCTAAAAATCAAGTAGATGATTTAATGCATGAATGCAAAAAAGTAATTGAAAATAATCATAGAGTTTTAGTTACTACTCTCACAAAAAAAATGGCTGAGGATTTAACAGAATATCTTCATGAAAACGGGGTTAAAGTTAGATATCTTCATTCAGACATCGATACTCTTGAAAGAATTGAAATCATGAGGGATTTAAGAATGGGAGTTTTTGATGTCCTTGTTGGTATCAACTTATTAAGAGAAGGTTTGGATATTCCAGAATGTGCGTTAGTAGGAATTCTAGATGCAGATAAGGAAGGTTTTTTAAGATCTGAAACTTCTTTAATTCAAACTATAGGACGAGCTGCTAGAAATATTGATGGTAAAGTTATTTTGTATGCAGATAAAGAAACTAAAAGTATTAAAAAAGCTATGCAAGAAACTGACCGAAGAAGATCAATTCAACTTGCATATAATAAAAAACATAAAATAGATGCAAAAACTGTTAAAAAAGAAATTAGTGATATTTTAGAAAGTGTTTATGAAAAAGATTATGTAAAAATTAGTGAAGGATCAAATGTTGGTGGAAATCTTAAAAAACACTTAAAAGCATTAGATAAAAAAATGAAGGAGTCAGCATCAAATCTTGAGTTTGAGGAAGCTGCAAAAATAAGAGATGAAATAAGGAAGTTACAAAGTACAGAGCTCGAAATCACTTTAAACCCTAAGATTAGACAGTATGATGTAAAAAATAAAATTTACCCAAAAGGTAGATCTACTCTAGGTATGCCTGGTACAAAAGTTACAAAAAAAAGGGATAAAAAATGGAAGCACGGAAGATAATAATCACCGGTGGAGCTACAAGAATAGGTGCAGCGATTGCTGAAAAATTATCAGGTCCAAATAAAGAAATTGCCATTCATTACAATCAATCAAAATCTAAAGCAGAAAGATTAAAAAAAACATTACAAAAATTTGGAACAATAGTTCATTTGGTAAAAGGTGATTTGAGTAAAGAAAGAGATATTCATAAAATAGTTAAGTTCTCAAAATCAAAGATGAAATTTTTTGACTGTTTAATAAACAACGCCTCATTGTTTGAGAATGATAAATTAGAAAATTTTAGCTCTAGTAGCTGGGAAAAACATATTTCTACAAATCTTAAAGCCCCTGCTCTTTTATCAAAAGAGTTTTCAAAAAATGTCAGAGGCAAAAATAACAATATTATCAATATAATTGATCAAAGAGTATTTAAGCTTACTCCGTATTTTTTTTCATACACATTAAGTAAAACTGGTCTTTATACTTTAACTAAAACGAGTGCGATGAGCCTTTCACCCAACATAAGAGTTAATGGAATAGCTCCAGGACCAACAATCAAAAATAAAAGGCAATCTGAAAAACATTTCAAAAATCAATATTTAGCTACACCACTCAAACAACAAGTCGATGTTGACGAGATTTGTAATGCAGTTGACTTTTTTATAAAAAACAGCTCTATTACAGGTCAGGTTTTAGCAATAGATAGTGGTCAAAGCTTAAACTGGCAGACGCCGGATATAATTAAAGGCAAAGAATGAAAAAAAATAATCTTAAAGTTGTAAAAATAGATAAAAATAAAAGCTTATTTAATTACGAGAAAAAAATTCTAATTAATGATCTTATTTTAGATTTAAAACTTGGATATTATGATTTTGAAAAAGAAAAAGCACAAAAAGTAAAATTTAGTTTGGAAATTGATTATCAGGATAAAAAACCTTCAAATGATAAAGATCTTAGATCAATAGTAAATTACGCAACTATTGTTAAATTAATAAAAAAACTAATTAAAAAGAAACATTATAATTTCTTAGAAACTTTAGCTGAGGCTGTTTTTGATGAATTATTTAAAGATAAAAGAATTGGTAAAATAATGTTAAAAATTGAAAAAATGGAAATTTTAAAAGAATGTTCATCAGTTGGTATTCAAATTACCAAAAAAAGAAGTCATGATAAGCTCTGAAATTGGCAAAGAAGTAATTAAAAAAGAACTCACTCTAATTCCTAAACTACCTGGCGTTTATAGGATGTTAAATGAAAAGGGAGACATTCTTTATGTAGGTAAAGCAAAAAATTTACCTAATAGACTTAAAAGCTACATCGCAGAAAAAAACCATATTATTAGAACAGAGCGAATGTTATCTCAAACAAGAAAATTAGAAATAACAACAACTTCAAATGAAAGTGAAGCTTTACTTCTTGAAGCTAATTTAATCAAAAAACATAAACCAAAATTCAATATTCTATTACGAGATGATAAATCTTTTCCGTTTATTTTTATTGGTAATAAAGATAAGTGGCCTCAAATAAAAAGACACAGAGGAAAAAAAACAAAAGAAGGTTTTTACTTTGGTCCATTTGCTTCAGCAGGTTCTGCCAATTGGACAATCAAAATGATACAGAAAATTTTTCACTTAAGAGTTTGTGATGACACCGTGTTTAAAAACAGACAGCGTCCTTGTATTTTATATCAAATCAAAAGATGCTCTGGACCATGCGTTGGATATATAAAAGAGAGTGAGTATAAAAAAACAGTTGAAGACTCAATTGAATTTGTTTCTGGAAAGTCACGAAAAATCCAAAAAAGTCTTTCTGATCAAATGGAAAAGGCTAGTGACGATTTAGATTTTGAAAAGGCAGTCATTTTAAGAGATAGAATAAAATCTTTAAACATAATTCAATCATCTCAAAGAATTAATGAAGCAAATTTAATTGAGGCTGATGTAATTGCAGGTTATAAAGAGTCTGGTAAAACTTGTATTCAAGTTTTCTTTTATCGATCTAAACAAAATTGGGGTAATCAAGCTTTTTTTCCAAAACACGATCCCGATGAAAAACTAAGTGATATATTAAACTCTTTTGTTTCTCAATTTTATGAGAATAAAAGTGTTCCTTCATCAATAATATTATCTGAAGAAATTAAAGAAAAAATTTTGATTGAAAAAACTCTTTCTCAAAAAGAAGAAAAACAAATAAATATTTCAATTGCAAAAAAAGGATCAAAATTAAAAGTGGTTAATCAAGCAATTAAAAATGCAAAAGATAGTTTGAATAGAAAGCTTTATGAAAGCCAAAATAATAGAGAACTATTTGATGCAGTTTCAAGTAAATTTAATCTAGAAACAAATATTAATTTAATAGAGGTTTATGATAATAGCCATATCCAGGGAACTAATAGTGTTGGAGCGCTAATCTCCTATGGTGATGAGGGGTTTATAAAAAAAAGATATAGAAAATTTAACATTAAGCTTCAAAAGAATGAACAAGATGACTATGGCATGATGCGAGAAGTATTAAATAGAAGGTTTAAAAGAGCTATCCAGGAAAAAGATAATTACCTTACGTTTCCCGATTTAATTCTAATTGATGGGGGAAAAGGTCAATATTCTGCTGCAAGAGAGACCCTAAATGAGCTAGGGCTCCATGATCTACCAATAGTGGCTATTGCAAAGGGTAAGCTAAGAAATAGTGGAAATGAAACTTTTTTTCATAATGGTAAAGATTTCAAGTTTTTGAAGAACGACCCTACTTTATTCTTTCTTCAAAGAATAAGAGATGAATCTCATAGATTTGCAATTAGTGCTCATCGAGCTAAAAGAAAAAGAGGAATTAGTAAGTCTTTACTTGATCAAATTGAGGGGATTGGATCTATAAGAAAAAGAGCCTTATTAAATCATTTTGGTTCAGCAAGAGCGGTTGAATCTGCTAGTCTGGATGAAATAAAATCAGTAGAAGGTGTTGAAGAAAAAGTTGCAAAAAAGATATATAACTTCTTTCACGAATAGAATATTTATGCTTAAAAAAATACCAAATATTTTAACTATTGGTCGAATTTTAATTGTCCCTTTTTTTGTTTTGGCGTTTTACCTTCCAGGTTTTTATGGAGATTTAACTGCTCTTATTTTGTTTATCGTTGCTTCATTCACAGATTTTTTAGATGGTATGTTGGCCAGACTACTTGGTGAGGAGTCTAAGCTTGGCGAACTCTTAGATCCAATAGCTGATAAAATTATTGTGGCAACGGCGCTTATCCTTTTAGTAATGGATGGAACAATTAGAAACTATGAAGTCATTGCAGCAATTATTATTCTTACTAGGGAAATATTGATTTCTGGTTTAAGAGAATTTTTAGCAAAAGGAAAAATTAAGCTTCCAGTCTCAAATCTTGCAAAATTAAAAACTGTTTTACAAATGATATCAATTGCTCTTTTACTATCAGGAGATACTGGAAATAAAATTATAAATTTTCAAGATTATAATGCTCAAACAATCGGGATTATATTATTATGGCTTTCTGCAGCCTTAACACTTTTTACAGGTTATGAGTACATGAGAAAAGGAATTGATCATGCTATTTCAGAAGACAGTAAAGATTAAGCGGCTTTTTTCTTTTTTACCAAAGCTTGATAACTCTCATTTAAATCAATAATTGTTTTACATACTTTGAACTGATAGTTTGAAATACAGGAAACTGGCGTTACTTCTGCGGCAGTTCCTGTTAAAAAACATCCTACAAAATTTGATAGTTCTTTGGGATCAATTTTTCTTTCATGAACTTTAATATTTTTAGATTTGGCTATTTCAATTACTGTTCTTCTTGTTATGCCGTCTAAAAATGAATCTGGCACAGGTGTATGTAAATCACCATTTTTATCTTTAAAAAAAATATTAGCCCCAGTCGCCTCTGCAACATTTCCTTCATGATCAAGCATTAATGAGTCTGTATAACCTTGTTTTTCTGCTTCATGTTTTGAAAGTGTACAAATCATATAAAGTCCTGAAGCTTTTGTGTCCCAAGGAATTGTATTTGGTGCAGGTCTTCTCCAACTTGAAATATTTAATTTTATTCCCTCAACTTTCAGCTTAGGATCGAAATAAGAACCCCATTCCCATGTTGCTATGGCTACATGAATTTTTGTTTGTTGAGCAGAGATTGCCATCATCTCACTTCCTCTCCATGCAACTGGCCTCACATATCCATTTTCAACTTTTTGAGTAGCTATAATTTTTTTACTTGCTAAATTTATCTCATCTTCACTATAAGGAATTTCAAAACCCATTCTTCTTGCAGAGTGAAATAATCTCGAGGTGTGCTCCTCTAGCTTGAAGATACTTCCATCATAAACTCTTTCGCCCTCAAAAACACAACTAGCATAATGTAAACCATGGCTCAAAACATGGACTTTAACATCTGACCAATCAACTAATTCGCCATTGTACCATATTTTGCCTGATCTTTTATCGTAAGGTATCATGTATTGAAATTTAAAATAAATTCTTACTGAAAAATATCTTTGTATCTATAATATGTCAATATAACTTACCAATAATGAAAGAACTTTTATATCTCAAGGATGATCAATTAAAAGATTTAATTGAAAAATTATTTATTGGTTACAGAGAGACATTTTCAGACTCTAAAACTATTCTTGATAAATATTCAATAGGATTAGCACATCAAAAAGTTATCCATTTATTGTCTATGTATGAGGGTATTTCAATTTCTGAGTTATTAAAAAAACTAAAAATTACAAAACAAAGTCTTAACAGAGTGTTAAAAGATCTTATTAAACTAGAACTTATCAATTTTAAAAAAGATGATCAAGATACTAGAGTGAAACATTTATTTTTAAATGAAAAAGGAAAAAAGATATTTAATGAAATTTTTGAGGTTCAAAAAAAAAGAATCTATAATGCATTACTAAACTCAAGTTCTGAAGAAGTAATAAATTTTGAAAACGTGTTAAAAAAAATTATAAATGGATGATTTTGTAGCACATATTCTGGTTGTTGATGATGATGAAGGTATCAGATCATTAGTTAAAAAATATTTAAATGAGAATAATTACCTTGTGACGACTGCAGATACAGCTGAGAATGCTGATCAAAAGATTAAACTCATTAACTTTGATTTAATTATTTTGGACATTATGATGCCTGGAAAAAGTGGTTTAGATTTTATAAAAGAAAATAAAAACAAATTACATACACCAGTAATCTTATTAACTGCAAAAGGTGAGGCTATTGAAAGAGTAGAAGGATTAGAAATTGGTGCGGATGACTATTTGCCAAAACCCTTTGAACCTAGGGAGTTAATTTTAAGGATTCAAAATATTTTAGACAAAACAAAAAAAAATAATCAAAAAAGAATTGTAGAATTTGAAAGTGTAAAAATTGATTTGAATAAACAATTAATATTTAAAAAAAATACTGAATACAAAATAAATAATACAGAAAAAATTATTCTTGAAAAAATGATAAATAATCCAGGAAAAATTTTTTCAAGAGAAGATATTGGTTTATTAATTGATCTTGATAAAGAAAGATCAATTGATGTTATAATTACAAGATTAAGAAAAAAAATTGAATTAAGTCCAAAAAATCCAAAATTTTTACAAACAATAAGAGGTTCTGGTTATGTTTTATGGATTGAATAAATTTGTAAAAAATATTTTACCGAAAAGATTATTTTATAGAGCGCTATTAATTGTTGCTGCCCCAGTCATTCTTTTACAATTAATAATTACAATCGTTTTTTTTGACAGTCTCTGGATTAAAACAAATAAAGGAATGACTAAAGCTCTCATTAATGAAATTAATACTTATATTGAAATATATAATGATGATGTCTATGATAAAAATGAAATTACAGATCTTTTTTCTGTATACCAAGATTTAAATATTGAATTTTTTGAGGAAGAAAATTTTGAATATAAATATGATGAAAGATGGTTCAGTCCAATGGACAGAACTCTTAGAAGAGAGCTAAAATCTAAATTTGGATCTCAAGATTATTGGTTCAGTACTACAAATTATAAAGAACTTATAGATTTAAGAATTAAAAATCAAAATGGATACTTTAAATTTTTGGTACCTAAAGATAGAGTGACTAGCTCATCTGCAAGAATATTTGCATTATGGATTACTGTTCCTGCTATAATAGTAATTTTAATCTCTCTTATGTTTCTAAAAAATCAAACTAGACCAATAACTAATCTTGCAAAAGTAGCAGAAAAGTTTGGAAGGGGAGAGGAAATTGAAGAATTTAAACCATCAGGTGCTGCAGAGATAAGACAGGCTGGTTATGAATTTGATAGAATGAGAAAAAGAATTTTGAGACATTTAAACCAAAGATCTGAAATGTTATCAGGAATAAGTCATGATTTAAGAACTCCACTAACAAGAATGAAGTTACAAATTGCTTTCATAAAAGACAAGGAAATATCTCAAAAATTATCTGATGATATAATTGAAATGGAAAAGATGCTAAATGAATATCTTCAATTTACAAGCTCATCATATTTGGAAAAAAATGAAAAATTTGATCTTAGTAATTTAGTAAAAGAAACAATAAATAAATATGATAATAAAAATATTTCTTTAAATCTTAGTTCTAATATTTTTATTAATGGAAAAAAAAATTTAATAAAAAGATGTATCAATAATCTGATTGATAACGGGATAAAATATGGTGAAAAAGTTAATGTTGAACTGATAAAAAGCTCAAATAATTTATTTATTAAAATTGAGGATAATGGTCCAGGAATAGATGAAAAGGAATATGATAATGTTTTCAAACCATTTTATAAAATAGACAAAGGCAGAGCTGACTCAAAATCGAGTGTTGGCCTAGGGCTTTCAATCGCATCGGATATAATTAGATCTCACGGTGGAAATATAAAATTAGAAAAATCTTATATGAATGGTCTTTGCGTTAAGATTTTTTTGCCTGTTTAGTTTTTTTTTTTGTTTGCTTAGATCGGCTAATTATTTTTTCTAAATTTTCAACTCTTTTCGACAAAACATCAAACTCATCCTTGCTTGTTAACTTCATTCTAAAAACAATTTCATCTCTTTTTGATTTTAAAATAGTAATTATCTCATTAGTTAAATCTTTTGATGACACTAATCCTTTCTCGAACAACTGAGTCAACTTATTAATAACAAACTTTGAATTTTTCATATCTTTAATATAAAGTTAAATATAGTTTATAACTATAATTAAAGATGTTCATTAATAATTTTGACCCAGTAGCAATTCAAATCTTTTCTGTAGAAATTAGATGGTATTCATTGGCTTATATCATTGGAATTTTGCTTGGATGGATTTTAAGCAAAAGAATTTTTATAAATGATCCTCTATTAAAAGAAAAATTTGATGATTACATTACCTATTTAATCATAGGTATAATCATTGGGGGTCGACTTGGGTACGTACTTTTATACAATCCAAATTACTATTTAGATAATTTAATTGATATTTTCAAAATTTGGCAGGGTGGTATGTCATTTCATGGTGGCTTAATTGGAATTATAGCTGTGAGTGTTCTATTTGCTAAAAAAAATTATCAAAACCCATTTATCTACTTAGATGTTGTATCTATGGTAGCTCCTATTGGAATATTTTTTGGAAGAATAGCAAATTTTATAAATTCTGAATTATATGGAATAGAAACAAATCTTCCATGGGCAGTGAAATTTATTCAAATTGATAATCTGTATAGACACCCATCACAATTGTATGAGGCAATCTTTGAAGGGCTAATATTATTCATAATTTTGATTTATTTTAGAAAAAAAGGATTTATGAAAATACCAGGTTTGATCTCTGGTTTATTTTTGATTTTTTACTCGTTTTTTAGATTTATAATTGAATTTGTTAGAGTGCCGGATGAACAATTGGGTTACATATTCTTAAATCTAACAATGGGTCAGGTTGTTAGTTTTATATTTTTGTTAATTGGAACCTATCTATTAATAACGAAACATGAAATTAAAAAAGAATCTTAGTTTATCATTAGACGAATTTATAAATCACAGTCTTTACGATAAAAAATCTGGTTATTATATGAAAAAAAACCCTTTTGGAAATTCGGGTGATTTTATTACTGCGCCAAACATATCAAGACTTTTCTCTGAAATGATTTCTGTTTGGACGATAGCCTTTTGGCAAAGTTTAGGGTGTCCAAAAAAATTTAATTTGATCGAACTGGGTGCGGGTAATGGTGAAATGATGAAAGATATCATTGAAACTTTACAAAACTTTCCTTATTTTTTTAGCTCATGTAATTTTATAATTCATGAAAAAAGCCCATCATTAATTAAAATTCAAAAAAAAAAATTAAAAAAAAATAAAATTACTTGGATTGGTCAAATTAATAAAATAGAAAATTTTCCAAGTTTATTCTTAGCTAACGAATTTTTTGATGCTATGGCAATAAAACAATTTATAAAAAAAAAAGATTTATGGTTTGAAAAATATGTGAAATTTGAAAACAATCAAAAACCTTTTTTCTTTGAAAAAAAGATAAATATAAAAAACTTAGAAAAAAAAATTAATCTTACAATATCGAAAAATCAAAATTTTATTGAATATTCTGAGCTTGGGTTAAATTACTTAAAAGAGATATCTAAAATAATTAAAAAAAATAGTGGCGGTTTGCTGGTAATTGACTATGGAAATAACAATAAAAAAATGAGAAATACTCTAAAAGGTGTTTCAAAACATAAATTTGCCAATATTCTAGAGGATATTGGAAATACAGACATTACACATAACATAAATTTTAATTTGTTTAAAAAATTTATAAAACAAATAGGTAATTTAGAAAGTAATTTAACTTCGCAAAAAAAATTTTTGTTAAAACTGGGAATAAAAGAAAGAGCAGAAATAATTTCTAAAAATTTAAACTTTTCAGAAAAGGCAAATATTTATTATAGACTTGAAAGACTTATTGACGACCAACAAATGGGAAGTTCATTTAAAGTAATGTTAATAAAGAATAAAAAAAATAAATTTAATTTAGGGTTTTAATTGTTTTTTTCTAAAAAATTATCGAAATTTAAAAAAATAAGTCATAGTTTTTTTAACAGAAGTGGTGGTAAATCAAGTGGTATCTATAAAAGTTTAAATTGTGGACCTGGATCAAAAGATAAAAAAAACAAAGTTAAACAAAACCTAGAAATTGTAAGAAATAAGATCAATAAAAATGCAAGAAAAATTTTTTTAGTTAATCAAATACATAGTAACAAATTTGTATTTATCAACCAACATTTTAAAATAAAAAAAAAAAGAGTTATAGCTGATGCAATAATTACTAATCAAAAAAAACTACCCATTGCAGTACTGACTGCAGATTGTGTGCCTTTGTTGATATATGATAAAAAGAAAAATATGATTGCTGCAATCCATGCTGGTTGGAAAGGTGCGTTTAAAGAAATAATTAAAAGAGTGATAATATTTATGGTCAAAAAAGGTTGCAAAAAAAATGATATAACAGTTGCAATTGGTCCTTGTATTAAACAGAAAAACTATATCGTGAGAGAAGATTTTCAAAGAAAATTTATTAAGAAAAACAAGAAAAACAAATTTTTTTTCAAAAAGAAAAAAAATACAATTTATTTTGATTTATCCAATTTTGTTAAATCCCAACTTAAATCAATTAAAATCAAAAACATCGACACCATTAATATCGATACTTTTGATAAAAAAAATAATTTTTTTAGTGCAAGGCGATCTTTGAGATTAAAACATGATGATTATGGTAGAAATATTTCAATAATTATGATTAATTAACTTTTTTGATGAAACTTCTAACTGGAAATAGCAACAAAATTCTTAGTAAAAATATTGCTAAATATTTAAAAACCAAACTTGTAAACTCAAGTATAAGAAAATTTGCTGATGGGGAAATTTATGTAGAAATAAATGAAAATATAAGAGGAAATAGTATTTTTATTGTTCAATCAATTTCATCACCAGCTAATGATAATTTAATGGAATTGTTATTGTGTATTGATGCTCTTAAAAGATCATCTGCTAAGAATATTACAGCTGTAATTCCATACTTTGGTTATGCTAGACAAGATAGAAAAATCGTGCCAAGAACTTCTATATCTGCGAAACTTGTATCAAATTTAATTACAAAAGCTGGAGCTGATAGAGTTGTGACAGTTGATTTACATGCGGGGCAAATACAGGGATTTTTTGATATCCCAGTTGATAACCTTTTCGCAACACCAATATTTGCAAGACATGCAAGAAAAAAAATTAAAAGTAAAAAAATTGTTTGTGTAGCACCTGATGTAGGAGGAACCGAAAGAGCAAGGGCTCTTGGAAAACTTCTTGGCGTAGGTCTAGCTATTGTTGATAAAAGAAGACCGAAACCTGGCCAATCAAAAGTAATGAATGTTATAGGAGATGTGAAAGATCAAACTTGTATTATTGTAGATGATATAATTGATTCTGGTGGGACAATAGTTAATGCAGCTAAGGCTTTAAAAGAAAGAGGAGCAAAAGAGGTTTATGTTTATATTACCCATGGAGTATTAAGTGGAGATGCTGTTAAAAAAATTAAAAATTCAGTGATCAAAAATTTAGTAATTACAGATACAATCGATAATGGTGCAAAAACTAAAAATGTAAAAAATATTGAAGTTTTACCTATTTCTGGCCTTATGGGAGAGGCAATAAAAAGAATTTCCAACTCAACTTCAGTTTCAGATTTATTCAAATAATTACCTTGATTATTTATCAACATGGGTTAAAAAACTCTGTTTTATGAATTCATTAGAAGCAAACATCAGAGATAACAAAACTAAGGGACAACTAAATGCTATTAGAAGTAATGGAAATGTTCCTGCTATCATATATGGTGGCAAAGGTGACAATCAAAAAATTTCTATCTCAAAAAAATTACTTAAAACTTTAATTGAAAAAGAAAATTTTCTATCAAACATTATTACTTTAAATGTTGATGGTAAGGCTCAAAATGTTTTGCCAAGAGAAGTCAAATATCACATCATAAGTGACGAACCCACTCATGTAGACTTTTTAAGAGTTTTGCCTGGGGTAAAAATCAAAATTGAAGTTCCTGTTAATTTCATAAATCATGAGACATCTCCAGGATTAAAGAGAGGTGGTGTATTGAATATTGTTAGAAGAAAAGTTGAATTAAAATGTCCTAGTGAAAAAATTCCTTCAAATCTTACTATAGATCTTGACGGCGTAGATATAGGAGAAAGTTTCAAAATTTCATCTATTAAACTTGACCCAGAAGTAACTCCAACTATTCAAGGAAGAGATTTTGTAATTGCAACTTTAGCAGCTCCAACTGTTATGAAAGAACCTGAAAAACCTGCTGAAGCTGAAGGAGCAGAAGGAGCAGAGGGTGCAGAGGGTGCAGAAGGAACGGCAGAGGCAGCTGCTGACGGTGATAAACCGACAGCAGAAGGAGCTAAAGGTGATAAAAAAGATGGAGATGATAAAAAAGCTGCTGAGAAAAAACCATCTGAAGAAAAAAAATAATTAATCAATATTGAAAATTTAATCAATCAATTTATGCTTTTATTTGTAGGATTAGGTAATCCAACTCCTGATAGTGAAAACAATCGACATAATGTTGGTTTTAAGATTATAGACTCAATTAATAAAAAATTTGGACTTTCAAAACAAAAACCAAAATTTAAAGGATTATTAACAACTGGAAATATTGGAAATGAAAAGGTTTATGCTATCAAACCTTTAACTTTCATGAATAATTCTGGAATTTGTATAAGAGAAGTGATTGAATATTTTAAAATTAATGTAGAAGATGTAATTGTTTTTCATGACGATCTTGACGTAGAATTTGGAAAAATAAAAACTAAATTTAGTGGCTCAAATGCTGGCCACAATGGAATTGCTTCAATTGATAAATTTATTGGTAAGGATTATTCTAGAGTAAGAGTTGGGATTGGAAAACCAAAAAATAATATTGAGGTTGCTGATTATGTTTTACAAAACTTCGATGAGGATGAAATTGTTGGAATTGAAAAAATTTCAAAAAATATAACAAATTCAATATCTATTCTTATTGAAAAAAAATTAGATTTGTTTTCTAGCACTATAAATAATCAATAATGAGTTTTAAATGTGGAATAGTTGGACTACCTAACGTAGGTAAATCTACTTTATTTAATGCTTTAACTAATTCAAATAAAGCTCAAGCAGCCAACTTTCCATTTTGTACAATTGATCCAAATATTGGTGTTGTGCCTGTTCCTGACGCCCGACTCAACAATTTAGCAAAAGTTTCGAAATCTAAAAAAATAATTAATACAACGATTTCGTTTGTTGATATAGCTGGTTTAGTAAAAGGTGCCTCTAAAGGCGAAGGTTTAGGAAATAAATTTCTTTCACATATAAGAGAAGTTGACTCGATTATTCATATGATAAGATGTTTTGACTCAGATGATATTCAAAATGTAAATCCAAATGTTGACCCAATTAGAGATTTAGAAATTATCGAGACTGAAATGATGCTTGCAGATCTTGAATCTATACATAAGAGACTTGAAAAAAGTAATAAAAAGAATGTTGAAGAGGAACAATTAAAAATTCTTGAAATGGCATTAGATTGTATAAATAATGATAAAGATATTTCTGTTCTAAAAACTGAGTTTAGTAAAAAATTATTGAATCAGAGTGGATTATTATCTTTAAAACCTAAAATTTATGTTTGTAATGTGGATGAGAAAAGTGTTCAAAATGGAAATAATTATACAAATATGTTTATAAATAAGTATGGATTAGAAAACACTCTAATTGTCTCTGCAGATATAGAAAATCAAATTAATGAGCTAGATACTAGTGAAAAAAAAAATTATATGAAAATGATTGGATTAAAGGAAACAGGATTAGATTTACTAATTCAAAAAGGTTATAAAATCCTTGAACTAGATACCTTCTTTACTTCTGGACCTGAAGAAACAAGGGCATGGACTATTCAAAAAAATTGTACAGCCCCTAAAGCAGCTGGCGAAATTCACACTGATTTTGAAAAAGGTTTTATCAGAGCTGAAACAGTGTCTTATGATGATTTCATTTCAAGTAATGGATGGGTAAATTCTAAAACCAATGGCAAAATGAGACTGGAAGGAAAAGATTATATTGTAAAAGATGGAGATGTTTTAAACTTCCGTTTCAACACGTGACCAAATTCTTTTCATACTAAAATAAACTAAAATTGTAAGAATAATCAGATATACAATTGCTTTGAACCCCATTCGATGTCTAGACTCTAAATGAGGCTCTGCTGCCCACATTAAAAATGTTGTTACATCTTTGGACATCTGTTCAACAGATGCATTGGTTCCATCAGCATACTCAACTAAGCCATCTGACAATTGATTGGCCATCTTAATCTTATTACCATACATATACTTATTATAATAGACTCCATCATCTAAAGTAATTCCTGCAGGTGGTTCTTCATATCCCTGAAGAAGAGAATATATATAATCTACACCTCCTCCTCTTGCTTTAACTAAAACTGACATATCAGGTGGATATGCTCCGCCATTTGCAGCTTGAGCAGCTTTGACATTTTCATAAGGCATAACAAATTTATCTGATAATTTGCCTGGTCTTGTAAACATTTCGCCGTCCTCATTTGGTCCATCTTTGACCTCAAAAGATGCGGCAATCGCTTTTGCTTGATCTTCGGTAAATTCTGGTCCACCTTTTTCTGCTAAATTTCTATAACTTAAATATTTCATTGAATGGCAAGACGAACACACCTCTGTATATACTTGATATCCTCGTTGAAGTGCAGCTCTATCAAACTTGCCAAAAAGACCTTTGAAACTCCAATCAGTTTTTAAATACTCCACTTTTTCTGCAGCAAAAGAATTAGATAGAAATCCAAAAAATAGTATTATTAAGGATAATTTTCTAAAAAAATTTTTCACTATTTTATCTATTTAAACTCTCTTTTTTTTGCTGTGGCTAAATTTGGGGAACCTCCCAAAACGGGCTCGGTAATACTTAAGGGTATAGGTAAAGTTTTTTCTTTAAAACCTAAAACTGGTAATATTACTAAGAAGTGTAAAAAATAATACGCGGTAGCTACTCTTGCTATTAGCAAGTAAAGACCCTCAGCTGGCATCGCTCCTACGTAGCCTAAAATTAAAACATCGGCAACAAGTATCCAGTAAAATTGTCTATATAAAGGTCTAAATACTGCTGATCTAATTTTTGAAGTATCCAACCATGGAAGCGCTGCCAAAATAAATATAGCAGAAAGCATCGCAACTACTCCTAAAAGCTTGTCAGGCACTGATCTTAAAATTGCATAAAAAGGTAACAAGTACCACTCAGGAACAATATGCGCAGGTGTCACCAATGGATCTGCTTCAATATAATTATCTGCATGACCTAGTATATTTGGCGTATAAAAAACAAAGAAGGCAAAAACAATCATAAACATTAGCAAAGCGAAACCATCTTTAATTACAATATATGGATGAAAAGGCACCGTATCTTTTGATGGTTTTTTTACATCAATACCTACTGGATTATTATTTCCTGGAACATGTAAGGCCCAAATATGTAATACAACCAAACCTAAAATTAAAAATGGTATTAGATAATGAAGTGTAAAAAATCTTGTCAATGTTGGATTATCAACTGAATAACCACCCCATAACCAAGTAACAATACCCTCGCCTACTAAAGGAATTGCACTAAATAAATTTGTAATTACTGTTGCGCCCCAGAAACTCATTTGTCCCCAAGGAAGAACATAACCCATAAATGCTGCTGCCATCATTAAAAGATAAATAATAATACCTATAATCCAAATTATTTCTCTTGGAGCCTTATACGAACCATAGAACAAAGACCTAAATATGTGAATATAAACTGCTAAAAAAAACATTGAAGCACCATTTGCATGAATGTATCTAATTAACCATCCATAATTGACGTCACGCATTATGTGTTCAACACTATCGAAAGCCATGTCTGCATGAGCAATGTAATGCATTGCTAATACCAAACCTGTCACAATCTGTGTAATCAAACAAAAAGTTAAAATTCCACCGAAAGTCCACCAGTAATTAAGGTTTTTGGGTGTTGGATAATCTGTTAAGTGATTTGCAAGTGTCAGTAATGGTAAACGATCGTTGAACCATTTTCCAACTTTTGATTTCGGAGTATATTCGTGATCACTCATAATTATTTATCCAATTTTAATTGTGTTAGTATTAACAAATTCATATTTTGGAATTTCCATATTTGTTGGCGCAGGACCTTTTCTAATCCTTCCCGATATATCGTAATGTGATCCATGACATGGACAAAACCAACCATTGTAATCACCTTTTTGATCTAATGGAACACAGCCAAGATGAGTGCACACTCCTAACATCACTAACCACTCTGGATTTTTAGCTCTATCTTCATCGGTCTCAGGGTGTTTTAATTCCTCCAATTTTACTGCTCTAGCTTCGGCTATTTCATCTTGAGTTCTTCTTCTAATAAAAACTGGTTTACCTCTCCACAAAACTGTTATTGTTTTCCCTGGATTAACAGCACTAACATCTACCTCTGTGCTCGCAAGTGCCTTAACTGATGCGTCTGGATTCATCTGGTCAATCATAGGCCAAATGGTTGCTCCAACTCCTACTGCCCCTACGGCATATGTTGCAGTAAATAAGAAGTCTCTTCTATTAGTTTTTTTATCTGTCATAAATTAGCTAATTAAATATACTCAAAATAGATTTTATCTACTTAAATATACGATTTCATATAATATAAAATACTAAATTTACTACTGAAAGAATGACACAGAATTCAACAGATCAAGGGCCCAAAATTGCATTATTTGAACCAGATATTCCTCAAAATACTGCTGCAATAATTAGAACTTGCTCTTGTTTGGGAGCAAAATTAGAGATTATAGAGCCCTGTGGATTTTTATTGAGCGATAAAAGGTTCAAACGAGTCGTTATGGATTATATAAATGAGAAAGAAATTAAATTTTTTCAATCTTTAGATGATTTTTTTGAATACAAAAAAAATCAAAGAATTATATTAATGACAACTAAAGCATCTATGTCTTACACAAATTTTAAATTTGAAAAAAATGATACAATCTTATTTGGTAGAGAGAGCGCTGGTGTTCCCGAAAGTGTTCACAAAATAATCAAACACAGATTAAAAATACCTATGAAAAATAATATGCGTTCTCTTAATCTCGCCACATCTGTTGGTATTATACTTGCAGAAAGTTTAAAACAATTGGAATTAATATAAAATGGATTTAGATACTAAAAAAAATTTGGCAAGCTACTGGTTTAAGACATTACAAAATGCATTTTGTGAAAGTATAATCGAGCTAGAAAATAGTAAGATTGAATTTAAATCAACTACTTGGAAAAGAAATAAAAAGAAAGATGAAGGTGGAGGTGAATATAGAATATTAAAAAATGGAAATGTTTTTGACAAGGTGGGAGTAAACTTCTCTAAAGTATACGGCAAATTCCCTAAAAGATTTCAAAAAAATATTCTGGGAGCTAAAAAAAATCCTAATTTTTGGGCTTCTGGAATTTCAGTAGTTATGCATATGAAAAATCCTCTGATTCCAGCTATGCATTTCAATACTAGATATATTTGTACTACGCAAGATTGGTTTGGTGGAGGGATGGATGTAACACCCTCAAAAAAAGATGAGATAGAAAAAAAAGAATTCCACAAAATACTAAGAAACATGTGTAACAGACATAACAAAACTTATTATTCAAAATATAAAAAATGGTGTGATGAATATTTTTATTTACCTCATAGAAAAGAACCAAGAGGAATAGGAGGCATCTTTTTTGATTACAAAAAAGATAATTTTTATAAAGATTTTAAATTTGTTAGAGATGTTGGTATTACATTTCAATTTATTTTTAAAAAAATAATAAAAAAAAAAATTAAAAAGAAATGGACTGTCAAAGACAAGGAAATACAATTTATTAAAAGAGGAAGATATGCTGAGTTTAATTTGTTATATGATCGTGGAACAAAATTTGGATTACAAACTGGTGGTAATGTTGATGGAATTTTAATGTCATTGCCGCCTTTAGCTAAATGGAAATAATATGGACAAAGAACCGATTACTTTAAATGGAATTAACAAACTAAAAGATGAATTAGTTTTTTTGAAAGAAAAAAAAAGACCTGAAATAGTTGCAGCGATAGCAGAAGCAAGATCTCATGGAGATTTAAAAGAAAATGCTGAGTATCATGCAGCTAAAGAAGAACAGTCTCATAATGAAGGACGTATAAATGAAATTAATGATATCATTGCAAGAGCAAATGTAATTGACGTCACAAAAATAAACAATGACGGTAAAGTAATCTTTGGATCAACAGTTTTTTTAGAAAATTTAGATAATGGGGAAAAAATTAGTTACAAAATTGTTGGAAAAGACGAAGCTGATTTAAAACAAAAATTAATTTTTTTTCAATCACCAATAGGCAAAGGGTTAATTGGAAAAAATAAAAATGATTTAGTAGAAATTAATACGCCTGCTGGAGTGAAAAATTTTGAAATTAAAGACGTAAAATATATTTAATTATTAACGATCTGCTCAATTTGCTCATCTGATATTTTAAAGTCGTTATTCACCCACTCCTCCTCAATGATTTTCAGTTTTAAACCTAATTGTTTACCCTCTGGAATTTTATATTTTGTCATTAATACGTTAGCTCCTACTGGCATGATGGGAGATATTTTGTCTTTATAAAATTCAATTAGTTCAATCAATTTTTTATCAAATTTTTTTGCAGTGATTATTCGAAATTGCAATATATCAACAACTGCTTGTCTTCCATTGTAATAAAAAACTTTATTCATATTTTTTTCAGAAAAAGTATTTTTATTTTTATTTTCTTTGAAAAATTCATCAATAATTCTTATTCTCTTTTGATTTTTTTTAGAAATATTAAATTTATATAAAAAATAATCTACATTATCTGTTCCATCTACAATCATCAATGATATCAAAAAAATAAAATCTGTATCAACTAGAAAAACTTTTTGATTTTCATTCAATTTAGAGAAAATCTTTATATTCTTTAACTCTGGAAAAATTACTGAAATTAAATCTAGAATTAATCTATCTTTTGAAATCTTTTCTAATGTAGTCAAGCTCACAATTTTTCTTAGTTCATCAAGCAATCTTTCTTTAGATAACTTTGAAATTCCCCCAATATTAATTTTTAATTTTCTAATTGTTTCTGGATTATGTGGTTGTTTTGAATAATTTACAAAAAATCTTAAATATCTAAGAATTCTTAGGTAATCCTCTTTAATTCTCGCATCTGTGTTACCAATGAAATTAATATAACCATTTTCTAAATCTTTTTTTCCATTATAAGGATCAAATAAATTACCGTCTTTATCGGAATAAATTGAATTTATTGTAAAGTCTCTTCTTGATGCATCTTCCTTCCAATTTTTAGAAAACTCAACTTTCGCATGTCTGCCATCTGTTTGGATATCCTTTCTCAAAGAAGTTATTTCAAACAAATACTCATCAATAATTGCAGTTATTGTTCCATGTTCAGCCCCTGTCTCATAATATTTAATATCTTTTCTGCTAAGCGCATCACAAACTTGCTTTGGTTCTAAATTTGTTGCTAAATCTATATCGTCAACTCTTTCATTATTTATTATTTTTCTTATACATCCTCCAACGTATCTAATTTCACTTTCAGCACTGTAAGAATTTATTGCTTCAAAAATTCGATGTGAAGGTGTTGTTGAAGTCAGATTTTTTATTTCTCTACTTATATGGTCTAAATTATTTGATCTAGAAAAAATATTATCTAAAAAATTTTTCATAATTGGCTGGGGCGCTAGGATTCGAACCTAGGATGCAGGTACCAAAAACCCGTGCCTTACCGCTTGGCTACGCCCCAATATTTAATTCGTATAGCACAAAAAATAAAATTTATATAGTTTTTGAAGCTATACACCAGAAATTTTTATATTTCTTAATAAATTTTTTTTTTGCATTTTCGCATTTCTTTTTTGATTTAAAATATGCAACAATGGCGGAGCCAGATCCTGTCATTCTTGCAAAAGTTGGCCTCAATTCTTTTTCTAGATAAATTTTGAGTATTTTCAACTTTGGGTATTTGGAAAAGGCAAAAGATTCGAGAAAATTATTATTTTTAATCAAGAATTCTGTTTCAAACATCTTTTTATTTGGTTTATTCAATTTTGGCTTATTAAATTTATTTACGTATGAATATATTTTCTTTGTATTGCAACCAAAGTTAGGTCTAATAATTAGAACATTAAACTTTTGAGTATTCTTAAAATATTTTACCTTATTTTTGGATGTTAAAATAGAATTGATTGAGTTAAGACCAAGAATTACATCTGAGCCAATTAATTTACAAATTTCTTTAATTTCTTTTTTACTAACTTTAACAATTTTTTTTTTTATCAAATATTTTAAAATATTAGCAGCATTCATAGAACCACCACCTAATCCTGCTTTAGCAGGAATCCTTTTGTTAATTTTTATTCTAAATTTTTTATCTTTAAGTAATTCTTTATTTTTTAATATATTCAATAATTTAGTAACGGTATTGTTGGTATTTATTCCTGACGAAAACTTTCCAAAAAATGAAATATTATGATTATCAGATTTTATCATTTTAATAAAAATTTCATCATGTAATGCTGTAAACATTATAATGCTTTCAATTTTATGTAATAAGGAATCTTTACCTGTAATATTCAATGTAAGATTTATTTTTGCATGAGATTTTATCTTGTGGAAAAACATTTTTAAGAATTTTTAAGACCTTCTATCAATTTTTTGTTAATTATTTCTAACATTTCTTTCTCTACATCTTCCATCTCTAGTGCATTGGCCCAAAAATATCTTGCCTGAATTTTTCTATTTAATTTCCACAAAATATCTCCATAATGATCATTCACAATTGGATCATCTGGCATCAACTCTACTGCTCTTTTCAAAAATTTTTCTGCTTTAACAAAGTCTTCCACTAGATAATATGCCCACCCTATCGAGTCGATAATGTAAGGATCATTACTTTTTAAGGCATAAGCATCTTCAAGCATAATTATAGCTTCATCAATTTTATAATTTCTTTCTAACCATGAATAAGCCAAATAATTTAAAACATAAGCATCATCTGGATTTATTCTTAAAGACTCAATTAAGTCTTTATCAGCTTTTCTATATTCACCCATTCTTTCGTAACTGCCACCTCTTCTATAAAGTAAGTCTGATTTAATATCCTCATCATTTAATGAATCTATCACCATAGAATAATATTCTATTGCTTTTTCATACTGCTTTGAATTTTTATAAAAATTTGCAACATCAAATATTATTTTATTATTTGGCTGATCAATTTTACTAAACTCTCTTGAGATATATTTCAGTGACTCTTTTTTATTTACTTGACGTTCAATAATTTTAGCTTCCTTTTTAACACGATACCAATAATAGAATTTATCATCTTTTTTAAAATTTTTTAAAATTTTTTTGGCTTTTTTGTATTCTTCATTCAAATATTGGTTTTCAACCACTAAAGATAAATTAAATACAAACTTTGGATTTAAGAAATATGAAAGATTTAAATAAAAGTTTGAATTTTCAAAATCATCTTGTGAAGAATAGAGATTAGAAATTAAAAAAAGAAACTCACTAATCAAATCATTATGATTTTTACAAGAAAATACCTCTTTAAATTTTTTAATATTTTCATTTTCAAACCAGTTTTTAGCCTGAGTCAGTAATAGTGTTGCATTAATATATTCAATATCATTTACTATTTTTTTTGCTTCACTTATTTGATCAGCATCAATTAAATAACTTAAATAAAAAAAGACATATCTTGAATAATCTACCTCAAGGTCATTAATTAAATTGGAAAAATATACGCTAGTTTTTTGGTCTTCTAAATAGCATCTCTGAAAAGTTTCATAAATTAAAGATAATTTTCCGAAACTTTTTTTATTATTTAAAATTTTCTTTTCTTTAAATACATACAAATACTGCTGCAAACTTTCTAAAATTGCTACATTAAATCTATCCTTTTCTGGTAAGCTTTTAATTTTATTTAAATAGTTGTATGCTTTGTCTAAATCATTCTTCTTTAAACTATCTAAAATCAATAACAAATGAGCATCAAAAAAATTTGAATTTTCATTTTTTATATTTTTTTTAACTATGTTAATTGCTTGTGAGACTTTACCCTCTAAAACTAAAGAATTTACATATCTTTTTAAATAAGGATCGTGTGTATTTAATAATTTTTTTGAAGAATTAAAAAATTCTAAAGCAATATTATTTGCTTTATTTTCGTATGCTACAATACCAGAAAAATAGTTAGATAAATTTTTAGCATCAATCTCATTTAAACTAGTGCTTTTAGAAAGCGATTGGGTTTGATAGGATAAGTAAATTAATAGAATTAAACTTATTTTTTTAAAAAACATATTCGTACTGTATGACTAAAAAGACTTTAAATCAAAATGCCAAAAATGTTCAAAAATTAATACAAACTATTGAACCAGACTTCATTTTTAGCAGTAAACCAATCAATAGATTTAAATTAGCTGAAAAAATTATTGAAAATAATAATCAAAATAAATCGGAAAAATTATTAGAACTTAAAGATAGAATTAATTCAATTCAAAATTGTAATTTAAAAGAAAGCTCTAAAAACTTTATCCTTGGTGATGGAGATATAAATAGTCCGGTTATGTTAATAGGTGAATCTCCTGGTGAAGCAGAAGATTTATCAGGCTTAACATTTCAGGGTGAAACTGGAAACCTATTAAACAAAATGTTAATGGCTATTGATATAAATAAGAAAAAAATTTACTCAACGTATTCAGTAAATTTTCGCCCTCCAGATGACAGAAAGCCAACAACACAAGAAATTAAACGTTATTCAATTTTTTTAAAAGAGCACATTTCTATCATTGATCCAAAAATCATAATTCTAATGGGAAGTACAGCTATGGAAGCAGTTACAGGATTAAATGATAAAATCACAAATGAAAGAGGAAAATGGAATGAGATAATTTTAAAAAATAAAACCTACCCTATTATGATTACTTTTAGTCCTTCATATTTAATTAGATTTCCTGAAAATAAAAAATTTTCTTGGGAAGATTTGAAAAAAATAAGACAAAAAATTAAAGATTTAAATATCACAATTAAATGAGAATAATTGCTGGAGTTGATGAAGTTGGAAGAGGTAGTTTAATAGGTCCGGTTTATGCTGCTGCAGTTATTTTAAACAAATCAATTAAAAAGAAATTATTAAAAGACTCAAAAAGTTTAAATAAATCAAAAAGAGAAATTTTATCAAAATATATAAAAAAAAATTCTACTTGGGCTGTTGGAAAAGCATCTGTCAAAGAAATAGAAAAAATTAATATTTTACAAGCAAGCTTATTGGCAATGAAAAGAGCAATACAGAAACTTGAAAAAAAACCAACTATTGTTTTAATAGACGGAAATAAAGTTCCAGAAGTTAATTCTTATAAAATAAGATCTATAATAAAAGGCGATCAAAAAATACCTTCTATATCAGCGGCTTCAATAATTGCAAAAGTTACACGTGATAAAATGATAGCTAACTTAGGAAAAAAATTTAAAGGATATAATTGGGATAAAAACTACGGTTACGGAACTAAACAACATTTAAAAGCTATTAGAAATTTAGGAATAACCTCCCATCACAGAAAAACTTTTTCACCTATTAATAAGATAAGATAGGTTTCACGTAGAAACACAATATCTTGTTGTCGAAAAAAAGATCAGCACAAATCGAATCCAAATAATTCAATCATAGGTTGACCCAAGAATCTTTTTGGAGTCTAATTTGTCTTCAGAAAAATGAATTTAAATTTAAAAAACAAATTAGTTAATGGAGATAGTCTAAAAGAGCTTAAAAAAATCCCTGATGAGACTTTTGACTTAATTTTTGCAGACCCTCCCTACAACCTTCAGTTAAAAAGTGAACTCACAAGACCGGATAGATCTAAAGTTAGTGCAGTAAATGATAAATGGGATCAGTTTGAAAATTTTAAAAAGTATGACGAATTTACTTATTCATGGCTAACTGAATGTAGGAGAATTCTAAAAAAAAATGGAGCTATCTGGGTAATAGGTAGCTATCACAATATTTTTAGAGTTGGGACAGCTATTCAGAACTTAGGTTTTTGGATTTTGAATGATGTAATTTGGAATAAAAAAAACCCAATGCCAAATTTTAGAGGAACACGATTTACGAATGCCCATGAAACTTTGATTTGGGCTTCAAAAACTGAAAAATCAAAATATACTTTTAACTATCAATCATTGAAATGTTTAAATGATGATCTTCAAATGAGGTCTAACTGGGAACTACCAATTTGTAACGGTTCAGAGAGACTTAAAAAGAATGGTAAAAAAGTGCATTCTACTCAAAAACCAGAGGCACTACTTCACAGAATTTTATTAGCGACTTCAAATAAAAATGACTTGATTTTAGATCCTTTTTTAGGATCAGGAACAACAGCAACAGTTGCAAAAAAATTGGGTAGAAATTATTACGGGATTGAAAAAGAAAAAACCTATTTTAAAGCTGCTGAACAAAGACTAAAGAAAACAAAACCTATAGAGGATGATCATTTAGATACTTTGCAAAATGGTAGATCTAAACCAAGAATACCTTTTGGTTCTTTGGTTGAATTAGGAATAATAAAACCAGGAACTACTATTTTTGATAATAAAAAGGAAATTAGCGCAAAAATTAGGGCAGATGGCAGTATTAAACATGCTCAAACTGAAGGCTCAATTCATAAAGTAGCGGCCACAATCTTAGGCGCTGAAAGCTGTAATGGATGGACCTATTGGCATTATAACTTGAATGGAAATGCAGTTCCTATAGATCATTTAAGACAAAGATTGATTTCTAATAATTAGTTTTTATATATTTTACCAAGATAACCCTCTAAAAACTTTTTGTTTTTTACTAATTTTTTCAAAAAAATATTTCTTAATAATGTTGTTAAAGGATTAGATAAATGAAATGCAAATTGATTGAATTTTGAGCGATTATTAACCATTTTTGTTTTATTAACTCTTTTTCTAAAAAAATTACTTTCAGTATTATTTTCTATATTTTTAAATAATTCATATGCGCCTTCAATTGATTGTGATGCACCTTGAGCAAATGATGGTGGAAAAGCAAAAAAAGCATCTCCTATTAAATGGATATTATTTTTTTTAACTTTAAAAAAATCATGACTCACAAATACTGGGAATACCTTTAGATTCTCAATATTATCAAAAAATTTCTTATTTATGTGCGGAACTTTTTCTAAAATATTTTTAATAAAAATATCATCATTAAATAACGAGTAATCTTTTTGCTCATCCTCTGAAAGTTTAAATTTCATTAAAGCTATAAAGTTTAAATCACCATTAGGAGATACTGGATAAATAACATAGTGAAAATTTGAACCTAAAAACAATGAGATGTTTTTTTTATCAGCCATGTTTAGAGAACTTGGTATTATTCCTCTAATAGCTAAAGTATCATTAAATTTTGGTTCAGTTTGATTTTTTGATAACAGATTTTTACACTTTGAAAAAACTCCATCTGAAATGATTAGATAATCAAATTCATAAATTTCATTATTTTCAAAAGTGATTTTAACGATTTGATCTTGATGTTCTATCTTTGAAATAGTGTGGTCAAATTTTATTTCTTTTTCTAAATTTTTTTTCAAAAAATTAATAAGTGATGATCTTTTAAGGGTAGTATATTTACAATTTTCAATATTAAAATCTGATATATTTAACTCACATATCTTATTAGAATTTTTAATTGAGTAAAAATTAATTTTATCTGGATTAAATTTCTCGTTATTTTCTAATTTATCAAACTGAATTTTATTTAAAAGTTTGATGCTGTTAACAGATAATTGAATGCCATATCCATCTTTTAAGTTAATTGAGTTATTTCTCTCAAAAATAGTTATTTGATACTTTTTGTTTTTCTTAAATAGATTGGCAATGAACAGCCCTGAAATACCAGCACCAATTATAGCTACTTTTTTCATTAATTTTTCTCTAAATATTGAAAAACTTTTTTTGTAAATGAAGGCAACATATAGCTATCCTTTTTTTTTTTATCAAACCAATAAGCTGATGAAAATTTTTGATTATCTTTTGAAAATTGAATTTTTATATTCATGCTCATATTAGACATCTTAAAATTTAGATTTTCATTGAAATTTTTAGGATTAGATAATTCTTTCATAGGAAATATAGATAAATTTTTTAAAAAATTGAATTTAGTATTTTTAATTAATAGATATCTTTGATCTTTTTTGTAAACTTTAAGGATAAAATATTTTTCTTTATTTTTTTTTATGTTTTTAGCTAAAGTAAAATCTTTCTTTCTAAAAGATTTACAATTATTTCTGATCGGACACTGATCACATATTGGATTATTTGGTTTACATATTAAAGCTCCCAACTCCATTAATGCTTGAGCATAATCACTAGATCTTAAAGTGGTCCCAAATATAGTTTTTTTTTGAATAAGATTATCTTTTTGAATTTCTTTTTCTTTTTTCAAATACAGGTATCTTTTTAAAACTCTTTCTATATTTCCATCGAGTGGAATATATGGTTTGTTAAATGCAATAGCCAAAATTGCATTTGCAGTGTAATTTCCTATACCAGGTAAAGTTAATAAATCCTCAAGATCGTTAGGTAATTTTCCATCAAAATTTTTAATAATTAGTTGTGCAGTTTTTTTTAGATTTCTTGCTCTTGAATAATATCCAAGGCCTTCCCAAAGTTTAATTAATCTTTTCTCACTTACTTTTGCAAGAGAATTTATAGAAGGTAAATTTTTTATGAATCTATTAAAAAAAGGTATTACTGTCGTTACTTGAGTTTGTTGTAACATAAATTCGCTTATTAATGTGTAATATTGTTTCCTATTAAACGAAACTTTTTTTCTCCAGGGTAATGATCTTTTATTTAAATCATACCATTTAAGAATTTTTTTTGTTATTATCTTTTCTTTCATATGCAATTTAAAAAATATACTAAGCAGAGAATTGGGAGCATTCAAGGCTTAAGATCTTTTAAAGACACTTTGCCAAAAAACATAAAAAGAGTAATAAATAAAAGAGGCCATATTTATTCTGAAACTCTAAATAATTGGAAGAATATTGTTGGTGATGATCTTTTTAAAGTTTGCTACCCAAAATCTTTTAAAAGTTCTAATAAATTCGCAGTCAGCACTTTATTGATTATGGTAAAAAGAGGTCATGAAGTTGATTTAGAATATTCTAAAAAAAAAATAATGGACAAAATGAATACTTTTTTTGGATACACTGTAGTTGAAAAAATTAAATTAACAAGTTTTGACAATCAAAAACAAACGCCCTTCAAAAAATTAGATCCAGAAAAAGATGTGACAAATAAAAAATACCATAAAAAAATTAATAGTGTTAAAAATGACAAAATTAAAAAATCGCTACTTGAATTAACAAAGGTGTTTAAAGAAAAATGAAAAAAATTTTATTTGTCTTCAGCCTATTTTTTTTATCAGTAACAAGCTTAAATGCTGAAACAAAAAGAATAGTTTCAGGTAATGATGACGCTAGGATAACAATCATTGCATATGAGTCACTAACTTGTAGTCATTGTGCAAATTTTCATAAGGATGTATATCCACTGCTTAAGAAAGATTATATTGATACTGGATTAGCCAAAATAGAATTTAGACATTTCCCACTAGATATTGCAGCTTTTAATGCTTCAAAGATTGCTCAATGTAAACAAGATCAAAGTTTAGAAATTCTAGAAAGTTTATACTCAAATCAGCAATCTTGGGTAAAAGGAAATTCCATTGAGGAAGTAAATAATAATCTTAAGAATTTTTTAAAAGATGAAGGATTTGAATTAGATTTTGAAAAATGCATCAATAATAAGAAAATTGAAGATTTTGTTTTAAACGATCGAATCGAAGGAACTAAAAATTTTAAAGTAAATGCTACTCCTACGATAATTATTAATAATGAAAAGTTTGAAAAATCCTTAAATTATAAAAATTTAAAAAAAACTCTCGAAAAACTGATATAAGTTAATTCATGGAGTTTAAAAAAATCCAACTTAATGGGTTTAAATCTTTTGCTGATAAAACTAACTTCTTAATTGAGGATGGTTTAACAGGCATTGTTGGTCCGAATGGGTGTGGAAAATCAAACATTGTTGAATCTTTAAGATGGGTAATGGGGGAAACTTCTGCCAAAAGTATGCGGGGATCTGGAATGGAAGATGTAATATTTTCTGGGACCTCAAATAAACCCTCTAAAAATATTGCTGAAGTTTCTGTAACAGTTGAAAATCAAAATAACGAAGGACCCATTCAGTTTAGAGAACTTAATGAAGTAAATGTAAGACGAAAAATTGAAAAAGATAAAGGTTCAAAATTTTATATTAATGACAAAGAAGTAAGAGCAAGAGATGCACAAATGTTTTTTGCAGACTTATCTACGGGAGCGCATTCTCCTTCAATGATTAGCCAAGGCCGTATAGGTGCCTTAGTCACAGCAAAACCAACTGATAGAAGAGCAATTTTGGAAGAAGCAGCTGGAATATCTGGCTTGCACGTAAGAAGACATGAAGCTGAATTAAGATTAAATGCAGCTGAAAATAATTTAAAAAGAGCGGATGAATTAAGAAGACAACAAGAAAAGCAACTTGCAAATTTACAGAAGCAAGCAGAAGAAGCAACAAAATATAAGAATATTTCAGATGAAATAAAAAAAATTGAAGCTGGCTTATACTATTTAAAATTGTTGGAAATAGATAAAGAAATAAGAGTTGAAAATGAGATTAATACAGAAGCTGAAGGAGAAGTAAGTGGTTTTAACAATCAAATAAATGAAATTGAAAAATCAATTAAATTTGAAACAGATAAAGTAACTCCTTTAAGAGAAAAAAATATTGAAAATTTATCAAAAATACAAAGGCTAAATTTAGAACTCCAAAGTTTAGATGAAGAAAATACTAGAATACAAGATGAAATTGAAAATATTAAAAAATCTCTTCAAACGTTTGATGATGACATCGGTAGAGAAAAAGGAATCGTTATTGATGCTAATTCTAATGAAAAGAGACTTAAAGAAGAAAAAAATGATCTCATTGAAATAGACTCAAAATATTACGAAACAGAAAAGCAATCAAATGAAGATTTAGATGCTGCAAAAAATAAATTAAATTTAGAGATTGAAAAAATAAAAGATCTTATTAATTCCCAGAAAAATGAAGAGGCCTTAAGTGTTCTAGATAGCTGTAAAATAATTATTGAGGAATATGCTGATACATACAGTAAAAATCAAAATATTAAGAAAGACTCTGTTAAAAGAAGCGAAAGAATAAACGTAATTCACAAAGAAATTGAAAGCTGGAAAAATTTATTATCAAACTCTGAGAAAATGATTACAGAACTTAGTGAAAGAAAAAATAAATTAGAACTACAACTAGAAAAATTAGATAATCAACCAAAATTACAAGCAGAAAAAAAAGGTCAAATTTCTGAAGGATTAAGAATATCTGAACAAGAAAAGACTGAAAATGAATCTATTATTAATATTACTGATGAAAAAATTGAAAACTTAAGATCTAAGTTGAATGAAATACAGGAACAGTCAATTCAAATAAGAGAACGAAAAGCAAGTTCTGGTGCTACGATTGAAGGATTAAAAAAAAGAAAAATGGATTTAGTTGATAGAATTAATTCCGAGCTTAGTCTGACAGAAGAAAATATTTTAGAAAATTCAAATCTATTTGGAAAAGAGGATCTTCCTGATGCAGTAAATCAAGAGGATTTATTGGACAAAAAAAAACAAGAACGGGAAAAATTAGGATCTGTTAATTTAAAAGCTGATGAAGAAACAAATAAATATGAAACTGAAATAAAAAAAATGGAACAAGATCGTGCGGACCTAGTTACAGCGATTGTCAAATTAAAAGAAAGTATAAATGAACTTAACCAAAAAGGGAGGGAAAGATTAGTTGATGCTTTTGAAAAAGTTAATAGAAAATTTAATGAAGTTTACACAAAATTATTTAATGGTGGGAGTGCAAAACTAGAACTAGTTGACTCAGATGATCCTCTTGAGGCAGGTTTAGAGATGCTAGTAAGTCCTCCAGGTAAACGTCTTCAGTCCATCACGTTGTTATCAGGAGGTGAACAAGCGTTAACTGCTCTATCATTAATTTTTGCAGTCTTCTTAACTAACCCTTCACCAATTTGTGTACTAGATGAAGTAGATGCACCACTGGATGACGCAAATGTAACCAGATTTTGTAACTTATTAGAAGAACTTACAAAAATCACAAATACCAAGTTTGTAATTGTTACACACCACGCTTTGACAATGTCTAAAATGAATAGACTTTATGGTGTAACAATGCCTGAGAAAGGTATTAGTCAATTAGTTGCTGTAGATTTACAGAAAGCAGAAAGCATGGTTGCCTAACCAAAGATAAATAATGTCTAAAGATCCATTCAAAACTCGCTTAGAGATTGCAAAAAAAAAGGCTTTGAAAAGAGATTTATCAGCAAAAAAACACAATCCATCGCCAATTGGCACTGCTTTCAAGCTCAGTACAGAATTAGTTTCAGCAGTAGCTGTAGGGACAATTATTGGGTTTATTTTAGACAAGACCTTTGGTACTAAACCCTGGTTAATTTTAATATTTTTTTTTGTAGGGGTAATTGCTGGTATTACTAACGTAATTAAATCTGCAAAGAACATGCAAAAATAAACAAAAACTATGGCAGCAAATCCAATGACTCAATTCGAAGTTTATAGAATTGGGCCAGAAATAAAAATAGGTTCTTTTGATATCTCGTTTACAAACGCAAGTTTGTTTATGGTTGTGAGCTCCTTAGCAATTTTAATTATTTTTAATTTAGGTTCGAAAAAAAATTCAATGTTACCTAATAAAATTCAACTTTTAGCAGAACTAAGTTATACATTCGTATCGAAAATGATTAGTGACACTGCTGGATCAAAAGCAAAACCTTATTTTGCGTTTATATTTTCTTTATTTATGTTTGTTTTATTTTGTAACATGTTTGGAATGATACCTTATACATTCACAGTAACTAGTCATATAATAGTTACTTTTGTATTAGCAGCATTTATTTTTATAGGGGTAACAATTATAGGTTTTATTAAACATGGTTTTGGTTATTTAAAACTTTTCGTGCCAAGTGGGGTGCCTGTTGTTTTGCTTCCTCTAATAGTAGTTATTGAGATAATCTCGTATTTAAGTAGACCTATAAGTTTATCAGTTAGACTTTTTGCTAATATGATGGCAGGTCATACAATGATGAAAGTTTTCGGAGGCTTTGTAATAAGTCTTGGAATAGTCGGTGGATGGCTTCCACTGAGTTTCTCGGTTGCACTAACTGGTTTGGAGATATTAGTTGCTTTTCTTCAAGCATATGTTTTTGCAATCTTAACATGCATCTATTTAAATGATGCATTAAATTTACACCATTAACATAGGAGGACATAATGGAATTAGAAGCAGCAAAAATGATCGGAGCAGGTTTAGCGGCAATCGCTTTAGCTGGAGCTGGTGTTGGTATTGGAATAATATTTGGTAACTATTTATCAGGTGCTATGAGAAACCCATCTGCAGCACAAAAACAATTTCCTAACTTGCTATTAGGTTTCGCATTAGCAGAAGCTACTGGATTATTTGGATTAGTAGTTGCATTAATCATTCTTTTTGCATTTTAAATTTAATGATTAAAAAATATTTTTTTCAATTAATATTTTTTAACCTCTTTTTTTATAAAGAAGTTTTTGCAGCTGAGAGTGGAGGTATGCCTCAATTAAATCCTGAATTTTGGATTTCTCAAATTTTCTGGCTTACATTAACTTTTGGTATTTTATATATTGTTTTATCAAAATTAATTTTACCTAAAATAAGTGCAAACCTTGAGTTAAGAAAATCCCAAATACAAGAAAATATTGAGGCTGCAGAGAAACAAAGAAAAGATAGTGATTTAAAATTAAAAGAATTTGAAGAAATTATTTTAAAAAGCAAATCTGAAGCCAAAAATATTTTTAAGGAAACAAGGGAGAAAGCTCTTAAAGATATTGGCTTTAAAAGGGAAACTTTAGAAAAACAAATTGATGAGGAAATCAAGAAAGCAGAAAAAGAAATAAATGAACTAAAAAAAACTGCCCCTGAAAAAATTAACAAGATAGCAATTGAAACTTCCTCAGAAATATTAAAAAATCTAGTAGGTACTGAAATTAATAATAGTAGTATTTCAGCAATTGTTAATGATTTTTCAAAAAAAAATGGAAATAAATACTATGACAATTGATTCAACATTTTGGGTAGCAGTTTCATTTTTTATATTTTTTGGAGGATTGGTATATTTAAAAGTACCTCAAAAAATAAATGAAATTCTTAACAAGCTAATTTTAGATATTAAAAATGAAATAAATGAAAGTGAAAAATTAAGAGCTGAGGCAAAGATATTATTAGATAATGCACAAAAAAAACTTGATACTGCACAATCCGTAAGCAATGAGATCTTAGAGCAAGCTAAAAAAGATAGTGATAGATTGATTATAGAATTAAATGACAAATTTCATAAATCCTCTGAAATCAAAAAAAATTCGGCTGAGACAAAAATTGCACAGATGAAAAGCACTGCAATTAAAGAGATTAAAAACGCATCAATCAAAATTGCAGTAGATTCTGTTAAGAAAATTATCACTACATCTGTAGATAAATCAAAACTAGATACTTTGTTTCAAAAAAATTTAGATGAAACTAAAGAAGAGTTAAAAAAAATTAACTCATAATCCACTTACTTTTTTTTAAAAAAACTATAAATTAACATAATGAATTCTGTTGTAATAGGCTCTGGGTTTGGAGGCATAGCTGCCTCCCTTCGACTTAAAGCAAAAGGTCATGATGTAACTTTAATTGAAAAACATGCAGATCTTGGAGGTAGAGCTAGAGTATTTAAGAAAAATGGCTTTATATATGATGGCGGACCTACAGTAATTACAGCACCCTATTTAATTGATGAGTTATTCGAATTATTTAAAAAAAATCCAAAAGATTACATCGAACTTGCACCATTAAAAGTTTGGTATCAATTTATTTTTGAGGATCAAACCAGGTTTAATTATTCTGGAGATGAAACAGATATGAAAAAACAAATTGAAAAAATAAACAAAGAAGATGTCATTGGTTATGAAAAATTAGTCGATTTTACAAAGAAAATTTTTGACAAAGGTTTTACAGAACTAGCAGATATACCCTTTGATAAACCATTTGTAATGATGAAACAGTTACCAGCTCTTTTAAAACTTAAAAGTTACAAATCAGTTTATTCGTTAGTTTCATCTTATATAAAAAATGAAAAATTGAGGAGAATGTTAAGTATGCACCCCCTTCTAGTTGGAGGTAATCCTTTTACAACTACTTCAATTTATGGATTAATTTTATACTTAGAGAAAAAATGGGGAATTCATTATTCAATGGGTGGAACAGGAAATATTATAAAAGGACTTGAAAAATTGATGAATGAGGTTGGTA
Source organism: uncultured Pelagibacteraceae bacterium (assembly GCA_902571375.1). Classification (GTDB taxonomy): domain Bacteria; phylum Pseudomonadota; class Alphaproteobacteria; order Pelagibacterales; family Pelagibacteraceae; genus Pelagibacter. The sequence goes on along the minus strand of CACGBP010000003.1, from coordinate 59,474 downwards.
TAAAGATAATAAAAGAAAATGAAGTAAAAAAAATAATCATAAACAAAAATGAAATTAATGGCATACAACTAAAAGATAAAACTATTATAAATACTCAAAATGTAATTTGTAATGCTGACCCACCTGCTGTTTATGAAAAATTATTAGACGGGAATACAAAAAATTCATTCTTATTCAAATGGAAGAAAAATCGAATGGAATATTCAATGGGATTATTTGTTTATTATTTTGGAACTAAAAAAAAATATGACGATGTAGAGCATCATACAATTAAATTTGGTAATAAATATAAAGAACATCTTGATGATATATTTAATAATAAAAAATTAAATAATGATATTAGCTATTATCTTCATAGACCATCAGCCACTGACAAATCAATGGCACCTAATGGAAATGATTGTTTTTATGTTTTGGTTCCAGTTCCTAACAATCAATCGAATATAAACTGGACAATTGAAGGTGAAAAAATGAAAGACTTAGTTATTGATAAAATGGAAAATGATTTAATGCCAAACCTCAGGGAAAACATAATTGAGGATTTTTATCTAACACCTGATTATTTTGAAAAAGAACTAAATACAAAGTATGGATCTGGTTTTTCGATACAGCCAAAATTTTCACAATCAGCTTATTTTAGATTTCATAATAAATCTGAGATATATAATGGATTATATTTTGTTGGAGCTGGAACACATCCTGGAGCAGGTGTACCAGGAGTTTTGTCATCAGCAAAGGTTTTAGATAAAATAATTTAATGACACAAAAAAACTATCTAGCAATTTTTGCTAAATCATTTAATTGGGCGGGTTTTTTTTTACCAAAAAAAATTTATAGTGATTGTGCAAAACTGTATGCGTTTTGTAGAGTTCTTGATGACATAGCGGATGAAAAAACTGATTTAAACTCTAAAATTGAAAGATTTAATAAAATGAGAAATTTTTTTAAAGAGTCTTATGATGCAAAAATTAAAGAAGTGCATTCATTTAACGAAAGTGAAAGAATTATTCATGATGTAATTACTCTTGCAGAAAATAATAATATAAAAAGAATAATTTTAGAGGATCTGGTTGATGGTGTTGCTTCAGATTTAAAAAAAAAAATTCATATTAGATCCATTAAAGATTTATTAATATACTCTTATAGAGTTGCTGGAACAGTTGGCTTAATGATGTCAAAATTATTGATGGTGAACGATAGAAGAGCACTAAAAGGAGCTATTGATTTAGGAATTGCTATGCAATTGACAAACATAGCTAGAGATGTGATCGAAGATAAAAAAATGAATAGAGAGTACATAAAACCAGATTTTGAGAATATTCAAGCAACCTTAAAACTTGCAGAAATGTTTTATGAAAGCTCATTTAGTTCTATTCAAAAGATTCCATTTAAATATAAATTTTCAATAATTGTAGCTAGAAGAATTTACAGACAAATCGGAAGAAAAATTTTACAAAAAGGCAATATGAAAAATTATGAAAAATCAGGAAAGATATATGTCAATAATTTTGAAAAAATTTATCATACAATTATCTCTATATTTGATTTGATATTAGTTTATTTAAAAGAAATAGAAACTCATCAAAGAGCAAAAGAACATGCTATCATTAGTCAAGAAGTAGATTTAGATGAAAGAATTTGATTATATAATAATTGGTGGAGGATGTGCAGGTCTATCACTTGCATATGAACTTGAAATCCAGGAAAAATTAAAAGATAAAACTTTAGCAATTATTGAACCTAGACAAGAGTACAAAAAAGATAAAACATGGTCTTTTTGGAAAGTAACACCTCATAACTTTGATGATTGTGTTAAAAAAAGTTGGGAAAGTTTTACGATTAATATACCAGGTAAAACTAATTACCTGGAATGTAAAAATTACCCATACCAAAGTATTGATAGTGGTTTGTTTTATGAGAAAATAAACAACAAACTTAAAGGAAATAAAAATATTTCCTTCTTTAAAGACATCACAGAAATCAGTAAGAAAAATTCTTTCATCTTTAATAGTGTTCCAGAAATTAAAAAAAGTCATCTGAATTTATGGCAACATTTTTGTGGTGTAGAAATTGAAACTAAGAATAATTTTTTTGATGAGGAAATTTTTAATCTTATGGATTTTGATTGCGAACAAAGAGAAAGTGTTCATTTTTTTTATACACTTCCTTATTCAAAAAAAAAAGCTTTAGTGGAAACTACTTGGTTATCTAAAATGAATGATAATTCTCAAAAAGACTATGATGAACAAATCAAAAATTACATTGAAAAACATCTTAAAATAAAAAATTATGAAATAACTTATAAAGAAGAAGGTGCAATACCTCTATTCTACCCATCATACAAAAAAGAAAAAAATAAAATCAACATTGGAACTGCAGGCGGAATGACAAGATTAAGCACTGGTTATACTTTTTTGAATATTCAAGAACATTGTAAGTTTATAAGAGAGAATATTGAAAATATCTCTAATACTAAAAAATATGAAATAAGTAAAAAATACCAATTTTTAGATGATATATTTTTACGTGTCCTTGATAAGCATCCAGAAGAAATGTCTAATATTTTCTTTAATATGTTTAAGACTTCGCCAAAGACTGTTATAAAATTTTTATCAAATAAGAGTAATTATTTAGAAGATTTAAATATAATTTTAAAAATGCCAAAATGGATGTTTATTAAAGCGTTATTTTATTAAAAAAATGAGGAATCAAATAAAAAAGATCAATTTCAACCACTCTTTTATTTTTTTTTTATTTTGCAATATTTTTTCTTTAATAACTTTTATTATTAATGATTTTACAATATCTCCATTACTTTGCTTATTATTAATTTTAAGTATTGGTATATCTCATGGCTCACTTGATAATATTAAAGGAAAAAAACTTTTTCAAATATTTGGCATTAATAATCTTGGTATTTTTTATTTACTATATATTTCAATATCAATCACAATAATAATTTTATGGATAATTGCCCCTATGTTTTCTTTGATAATTTTCTTGATTATAGCATCATATCACTTTGGAAAAGAAGATACTCAATTTTTGATAATTAAAAAATCATATTTCACTCAATTATTATATTTTACTAAAGGCACCTTAATAATATTGGCTCCTATGTACTTCCACTTTGATGAAACAGTTTCTATATTTAAATTATTGCTTGTTGATAATGAGTCTTTTTATAAATTTTTAAATTTTATTGAAACAAACAAAATTTTGTTTTTTGGAATTATTTTAGCTACATTATCAAATATTTTGTTATTTACTAAAAATTTTGAATTTAAAAAGTTTACTATTTTTTTAGATTACTTTTCAATTTTGATAATTAATTATTATTTTTCTCCATTAATCGCTTTTACTCTATATTTTTGTTTTTTACATTCAATCAGGCATAGCATTAGTCTAATGCTTGAGTTAAATGAAACAGACCTAAATATTGGTTTTAAATTATTCTTAAAAAAGGCATTGCCATTAACAATTTTAACTGCTGCTTTTTGTTTGGTTGGTCTTTATTTCTTGAATAATACTTATAGTTTTAACTCTTCAATTCTAAAAATTATATTTATAGGTTTGGCGTCTTTAACCTTTCCTCATATATTGCTGGAATATCTTTTGGAAAAAAATGAAAAATAAAGAAATTAAAATATTACTATCCGCACCACGTGGTTTTTGTGCCGGTGTTGAAAGAGCTATAGAAATTGTTGAAAAATCAATTCAAAAATATGGTGCACCCGTTTATGTCCGTCATGAGATAGTTCACAATAAATATGTAGTTGATGATTTAAAAAGTAAAGGAGCTATCTTTGTCGAAGAGCTTGAAGAAATTGAGGATAAAACTAGACCAGTTATTTTTTCGGCTCATGGTGTACCGAAAAAAATACCAGAAGATGCTAAAAATTATAATATGACTTATGTTGATGCTACATGCCCATTGGTATCAAAAGTGCATAGAGAGGCAGAAAATCTTCATAAAGCTGGTTATCATTTAATCTTAATAGGTCACCAAAATCATCCAGAAGTTATTGGTACTATGGGTCAATTGCCCACTGGCTCTATAGATCTTATTCAAGATGAAATTGAAGCCAAAAAATATAAAACAAAAAAACAAGATAAAATTTCATACGTAACCCAAACAACTTTATCTGTAGATGATACAAAAGAAATAATAAAAATTTTAAAAGAAAGATTTCCAAATATTAAAGAACCATTAAAAGAGGATATTTGTTACGCAACAACAAATAGACAATTGGCTGTTAAAAATATTGCAAAGAGATGTGACTTATTTTTTGTTATTGGTAGTAGAAATTCATCAAATTCAGTACGACTTGTTGAAGTTGCTAAAAAATCGGGTTGTTCTAATTCTCAATTGATCCATTCTCAAAGTGAAATTCCATATGAATTAATTGAAAATTCAAATACCATTGGAATTTCATCTGGTGCATCTGCCCCAGAAATTTTAGTAGATAATTTTATCAATAACCTAAAAAAAAGATTTACAGTAAGCATAGATGAAGTAGAAGCGATAAAAGAAAACGTTATATTCAAAATTCCAAAAAAATTAAACTAATGGCAGTTTATACAAAAATAAATAAAAAAGATCTTTTAATTATTAATAAAAAATTTGTGGATAAAAAATTTATTAGTTTTAAAGGAATCAAGCAAGGAATAGAAAATACAAATTATCTATTAAAATCAAAAAATAAAAAATTTATTTTAACAATTTTTGAAAAAAGGGTTTTGAAAAAAGAATTACCTTTTTTTATGAAATTAATGGATCAATTAAGTAATTCAAAAGTCAATTGCCCAAGACCTTTAAAAAATAACAAAGGTGATTATTTATTTAGATTAAAGAATAAGAGTGCGTGCATTGTTACTTTTCTCAATGGAAAAGATAAAAAAACTCTCAATCCAAAAAATTGTTATGATATTGGGAAAATGATTGCTGAAATGCATTCATCCACTAAAAAGATTAAACTTTATAGAAAAAATTCAATGGGTATAAAAAATCTAAATCCTCTTTTAAATAGTATTAAATTTAAATCAAAAAAATTTACTAATATAGAAAAATTTTTAAAAATAAACTTTTTAGAAATAAAAAATAAATGGCCAAAAAAATTACCTAGTGGAATAATACATGGAGATTTGTTTATAGATAACATTTTTTTTAAAAAAAATAAGATCTCTGGAATCATAGATTTTTATTTTGCTGCGAATGATTATTTTATGTATGAAATTGCAATATGCATAAACGCGTTATGTTTTGATAAAAAAAATCCACTATTTCAATTGAATAAACAAAAGGTAAAAAATTTAATTAAAGGATATGAGAGTGTTAGAAAAATTTCACTAAAGGAAAAAAAATCACTAAATATTTTATGTCGGGCAGCCGCAATGAGATATTTTCTTACAAGACTCTATGATTATACAAATACTCCAAAAACAGCTTTGATTAAAATCAAAGATCCAAGAGAATATTATCAAAAATTAGTAATACATAATAATTTAAAAACTTATAAAGATTATTTAAATTAATGATTAAAATATATACGGACGGTTCATGTATTGGAAATCCAGGTAAAGGTGGTTGGGCAGCAATTATATTGAATGGTGGCAATAAAACTGAAATAAAAGGAGGTAAAATAGATACTACAAATAACCAAATGGAATTATTAGCACCTATAAAAGCTCTTAAAAAAATTCCAAAAGGTAGCAAAGTCGAAATTTTTACGGACTCTAAATATGTTAAGTCCGGAATAACAGAATGGATTCATAATTGGAAGAAAAATGGATGGCAAACTACAAGTAAACAAAAGGTTAAAAATAAGGATCTTTGGATAGAACTAGATTTACTCACAAATGAATTTGATGTTAAATGGAGTTGGGTAAAAGCACATTCAACTGACAAATTAAATAATGAAGTTGATTTACTCGCTAGAGATGCTGCCAATTTATAATAGATTATTTAATAAATTTTCAGCTGAAGTTAAACCACATTCTTTAGTTTCTTTTTCAACATGAATATTAATAATTGTAAAATTTTCAATCACCATTAAATAACGATTTGATCTAATTCCCATTCCTTTTGAGTTTCTATCAACCTCTGCACCTATTGCTTTCGTAAATAACAAATATGGATCAGATAGCATTTTAATTTTATCTCCAGTATTATTAACCTCTCCCCAGCCATTCATCACATAAGGATCATTTACTGACAAACAAAATATATTTTCTATTCCTTTTGCTTTAATTTTGTCTGCATTTGCTACAAAACCTGGTAGATGAAGTTTTGAACAAGTTGATGTAAATGCTCCAGGTAATCCAAATAAAACAATTTTTCCATTACCTATAACTTCTTTTAATTTATTTTTTTGAGGCTCTCCATCAACAAGTTGAAAAATCTCTGTATTTGGTATTTGATCTTTTATTTTAAGTTTCATATCGAATTCATTACATATTTTTTAATTTTTTCAATATCATTTGAAAGAATTTCAAATTTTTCTTTTCTTTCATTAACATATTGAAGGCTGTCTGGTAAATTTTCAGTTTTTGAAATTGCATCTTCTATTGCTTTTGGAAATTTACACGGGTGTGCAGTTGATAACACAACGCAATTTTTTTCTAATCCTAATTTTCTCACAGCACCAATACCCACTGCAGTATGAGGATCAACTACCATCTGATATTCATCATTAATAATCTTTATCATTTCAACAGTTTCATTTTCATCAAGCATCTCAGATATAAAACTCTTCTTAATTTTATCTAAATCGTTTTTATCAATTTTATAAGTATTTTTTTTTATTTCAGCCATTACATCTTTAATAACTTCTGAGTTACAATCTTTTATATCATATAAAAGTCTTTCGAAATTACTTGCTATTTGTATATCCATGCTTGGAGTATTTGTTTCCTCAACTTTCTTTTGAGTATAATCACCTCCTGATATTGCTCTATGTAGTATGTCATTTTTATTTGTAGCAACGATTAATTTATCAATCGGAAGTCCCAGTTTTTTTGCCAAATAACCAGCATAAATGTCTCCAAAATTACCTGTTGGAACACTAAAGGATAGAGATTGACCATTTCCAACTTTAAAGTAAGCATAAAAATAATACACAGCTTGAGCGATAATTCTTGCCCAATTAATTGAGTTTACACCGGACATATTAATTGCTTTAGAAAATTTTTCATCATTGAACATTGCTTTTACCAAATTTTGACAATCATCAAAGTTACCCTCAACAGCAATGTTAAAAACATTGCTCTCTTCATGTATTGTCATTAGTTTTCTTTGCACTGGTGAAATTCTATTATTTGGGTGTAATACAAAAACATTTAAATTATTTTTTCCTTTTAAAGCATCTATAGCAGCTGCACCTGTGTCACCTGAAGTTGCTACTATTATGTTAATTTTTTTTTTATTTTGTCCTAAATGATATTGATAAAAATTACCTATTAATTGCATTGCGATATCTTTAAAAGCAAGTGTAGGGCCATGAAACAATTCTAAAACTTTTAAATTTCCTAAATTAGAGATTTTAACAACATCATTTGTTCTGAAATTTGAGTATGATTTTGAGATCAATGCAATTAATTCATCTTTAGATATGAAATCTCCAATAAATGGATGAATTATTTCAGCCGCTAAATGATTGTAACTAAGGTTTCTTAAATTATCTAATTCTTCTTTTTTAAATGGTTTGATTAATTGAGGCACAAATAGCCCTCCATCATCTGCCAAACCTTTGAGAAAAACATCCTTAAAAGTAAAGTTTTTCTGGTTATTCCTTGTGCTTATGTAATTCATTTAATAATTCTTTTTTCTAAAATATAAATATAGCAAAAGAATTGAAATCGCTAATGAAAACCATGTCATTGCGTATTTTTTATGATTATTCGAAATATTAGCAGTAATTTTTTTTGGTCTTGGAAATTGATAATTTCCATCCAAATAAATTATGTATTTGGAAAATTTTTTACCAGTAAATTTTAAGATATCATCTCTGTTTAAGCTAAACCAATAATTTCCCTTAATATCATTATCTGGTTTAAATATGTTTTTTCTTCCCTGAGTTTTGAGGGTTCCTATTATATTATTTTGGTCAAATATATTTATTTCTGGATTATCCTTTTTTTCAAATGGTATCCAGCCTCGATTAATCAGATAATTTTCATTATTGATTAAAATTGGATTAATTACTTCAAATCCTGGTATACCAGAGTCATTCAAATTATATAAATAAATTTGTTTTTCAAAATCAATAGCGCCTGATGTTTTAATCTTTAGAAAATTTTCTTTATTGGATTGAGAAAGTTCTATTGGAGGATTTTTTAATGACTCTTCAATTTCTAAGATCAGATTATTTTTCCAATTTAATCGAATTATTTGCCACGTACCTAATGCAATAAAAACAAATATAAAAAAAATTGTAAAAACAGAAAATAAAAACTTATGTTTCAAAGACTGAAATTAACTTCCCCAAATATATATAGCTGCAAATAAGAATAACCATACAACATCGACAAAATGCCAGTACCAAGCAGCAGCTTCAAAACCAAAATGATGATCTTTAGTAAAATGACCTAATTTTCCACGCCATAAACATACGGCTAAAAAAATCGTACCTACAATAACATGGAAACCATGAAATCCCGTTGCCATATAAAATACTGATCCATAGATATGATCTGAAAAAGCAAATGTTGCGTGATGATATTCATAAGCTTGTAAAGCTGTAAAACAAACTCCAAGAATCACTGTTAAAATTAAGCCGTTTATGAAACCATCTCTATCATCTTCTAAAAGAGCATGATGGGACCAAGTAACAGTTGTTCCTGACAATAATAATACCAATGTGTTAATTAATGGTATGTCCCAAGGATCAAAAGTTTTAATATCTTTGGGAGGCCAAACATTTCCAACAAATTCATTTGGAAAAAGACTTACGTCAAAATAAGCCCAAAACCATGCTACAAAAAACATAACCTCAGAAGCAATAAATAATGTCATTCCATAACGATGATGGATTTGAACCACAGGTGTGTGATGTCCTTGATGCTCAGCTTCGATCACAACATCTCTAAACCACATGTAGGCACCATAAATCAATAAAGCAAAACCCAAATACATCCCCCATGATACATCAGAGTGCATATAATAAACTGCTCCCAATGCTAAAACTAAGCATGAGAAAGAAACATAGATTGGCCAGGGGCTAGGATCTACTAGGTGATAATCATGTTTTTTTTCAGCTGACATTTTTTTGGATTATGATTGTTTATAGTAATCTGTCGAGAAAAAAGTATACGACATAGTTACATCTTCTAAGTTTTTTACAGTCGGGTCATTGACCATTTCGGGATCTAAATAAAAAGTCATTATATAAGTTGCTTTTTCACCAGCTTTTAATTCTTGTTTTTCAAAACAAAAACACCCTAATTTGCTATAATATTTACCAAAACTAGCAGGTGAAACATTAAAACTTGCAACTCCAGCTGTTGGTTCATCACTGTAATTTGTTACCTCAAACTCTATTTTGTTAACCTGCCCAACTTTAACATCTATAACATTTGATTTAGCTTTAAAATCCCATGGTAAATTATTAACGTTTGTATCAAATCTTACACTTACTACTTTATCTAACACTATTTTAGGAGCGTTGTTTGATATTTGAGTAGTGCCTCCAAATCCAGTAACTCTGCAAAAAAGATCATACAAAGGCACTGCTGCATAAGACAAACCTAACATTAGAACAAAAATTCCAGCTAAAACTAGTGGTGTTAATTTCTTTTTTTCAATCATATAGCCCTATCAAATACTCCAGTGTTATATAATGTAAAAAAGAAAAGAAATATCATGAAGGCAATTATTGCTATTGCTGTAAAAATATTTTTCCTTTTTGTTTTTTTATCTGGTGTTATCATATTATTTTATCTATCAGAAAAAGTACAAAAACCAAAAATAAATAAAGTATTGAATATCCAAATATTGATTTGGCTTTTTTCGGATTAAACTTATTTTTCTTATAATTGTATAGTTCGTAGCATAAAAAGTTATAATAAAATGTTAACAGTAATGATGGAACTAAAAAAGTTAATCCAACAAAATTTATTAAATATGGGAAAATTATAACTGGCAGCATTAATAAGGAATAAACAAATATATTTATTTTTGTACTCTCAACTCCATTAGTTAAAGGAAGCATTGGTATATTGGCTTTTTTATAATCATCAGATTTGTACAAACTCAATGCCCAAAAATGTGATGGTGTCCAAAAAAATATGATTAGAAAAAAGGCCAGTGGTTCAATAGAAAGTGAGCCACTTGCAATTGTCCATCCAATTACAGGCGGGAATGCTCCAGCAGCTCCACCAATAACAATATTTTGTGGTGTTCTTCTTTTTAGCCAAATTGTATAAACAAAAACATAAAACAATATTGTTAGAAGTAGTATTGCAGCTGAAATTCTATTCGTAAAATAATCCAGTGCTACGACTGAAACAATTGATAGAGTAACTCCAAATATAAAAGCCTGATTTCTGTTCACTTTTCCTGTTGGTATAGGTCTTAAACAAGTTCTAGTCATCAAAGCATCAAGATCAGACTCATACCACATATTTAATGCTCCAGCTGCACCTGCTCCTAATGAAACTAATAAAATTCCAATAATTGCATCTTTTGTTGAAACAAGATTTGGTGCTGTTAATAAACCAACTGCACATGTAAAAATCACCAAAGACATCACTCTGGGCTTCATTAATTTAAATAGCTCTGAGAAATTAAATAAATCTTCTTGTGATAAACTTCTTTTTTTTAGCTTTGAATTATCCATCAATTTTTTTTAGCTTTTATTTTAGCTGTGTGATTTTTCTGTTTCTTGATCATCAACAAACTTTGGCAATTCCTCAAAAGTGTGGAAATTCGGTGGAGATGGTACAGTCCATTCTAAAGTTGTAGCACCTTCTCCCCAAGGATTTTGCTCTGCTGCTTTTTTCTTTGCAAAAGCATAAATAAGATTTGCAAAAAATACTGCCAATCCAGCTACGGCAACATAAGAACCTATTGAAGAAATATAATTCCATCCAGCAAATGCATCTGGATAATCCGCATACCTTCTTGGCATTCCAGCTAAACCTAAGAAATGCTGAGGGAAGAAAATTAAGTTTACACCTATAAATGTTAACCAAAAATGTAATTGGCCCATCCACTCAGAATATTCATAACCTGTCATTTTTGAAAACCAATAATAGAAACCTGCAAAAATTGCAAAAACTGCGCCTAATGAAAGTACATAATGAAAGTGAGCTACTACATAGTAAGTATCATGCATTGCAGTATCTACTCCAGCATTTGCTAAAACGACACCTGTTACACCACCTACAGTAAACATAAATATAAAACCTAATGCCCACATCATTGGAGTTTTAAATGAAATTGATCCACCCCACATAGTTGCTATCCATGAGAAAATTTTTATTCCAGTTGGCACTGCAATAATCATTGTTGCTGCTAAAAAATAAGCTTTAGTATCTGTGCTTAATCCAACTGTGTACATATGATGAGCCCATACCACAAAACCTACTATTCCAATCGCAACCATTGCATATGCCATTCCTAAATAACCAAAAACTGGTTTTCTTGAAAATGTCGATACAATATGACTGATCATTCCAAAACCTGGTAGAATTAAAATATAAACTTCTGGATGACCAAAAAACCAAAATAAATGTTGAAAGAGAACTGGATCTCCTCCAGTCTGCGCTTCAAAAAAGGCGGTTCCAAAATTTCTGTCTGTTAGTAGCATTGTAATTGCTCCAGCTAAAACTGGTAACGATAACAATAACAAGAAAGCTGTTACTAAGATTGACCAAGCAAACAAAGGCATCTTGTGTAATGTCATACCTGGAGTTCTCATATTTAAAATTGTTGTTATAAAGTTTACTGCTCCTAAAATCGATGAAGCCCCTGCTAAGTGTAAACTTAAAATTGCCAAATCCATTGCTGGTCCAGGCTGACCTGCTTTGGATGATAAAGGTGGATAAATAGTCCAACCACCACCAACTCCTGTTTGTCCTGGAGGGCCATCAGCAAAAATTGATAAAATTAATAAAGTTAATGAAACTGGTAATAACCAAAAAGAAATATTATTCATTCTAGGAAATGCCATATCAGGTGCCCCAATCATAATTGGCACAAACCAATTACCAAAACCTCCTATCATGGCTGGCATAACCATAAAGAAAATCATAATTAACCCATGACCGGTTACCAATACGTTATATAAGTGATAGTTGCCACCTAAGATACCATCACCTGGATGCATCAATTCCATTCTCATTAAAACTGAGAAAGCTGTTCCAATAACTCCTGCAACTATTGCAAAAATTAAATACATTGTACCTATATCTTTATGATTAGTAGAATAAGCCCAACGCTTCCAACCTGTTGGTGTATGATGATCGTCGTGTGATGCTGTTTGTGTATACATATTTATTTACTCGCTAATTTAAGTTTATCATTTTCAATTTCTTCTTTTGCAAATTTTACTCGCGCCTCAGATAACCATTCTTGGTAATCTTCTTCACTTACTACTTTAACAGTTATTGGCATGAATGCGTGTTTAATTCCACATAGTTCTGAACATTGGCCATAGTATGTTCCAACTTTTTCTGCTTTAAACCATGTTTCATTAATTCTTCCAGGGACCGCATCTCTTTTCACTCCAAATGATGGCAAAGCCCAAGCATGCAAAACATCATTAGCAGTAATTAAAACTTTTACAACTTTATCAACTGGCACCACTACTTCATTATCTACAGCTAATAATCTTGGTTGATTTGCTTTTAAATCTTTTTCTTCAATCATATATGAATCAAAAATTATATTTTCATCTGGATACTCATATCCCCAATACCATTGATAACCAATAGCTTTAATTGTTAAATCTGCTTTTGGTATTGTGTCTTGTTTATATAAAATTTTAAATGAAGGGACTGCCATGACTATTAGGATTAAACATGGAATTAAAGTCCATAAAACTTCCACCGTTACATTATGTGTTCTTTTTGAAGGATTTGGATTTGCTGAAGCTCTAAATCTTACACATGCATAAAGCATTAAAAATAAAACGAACACACTAATTGCAATAATTATTGGCAACAAAAGTTTATCGTGGAAAGCCACAATTTCTCTCATAGACTCAGATGCAGCTTTTTGAAAACCTAGCTGCCAGTCAACAGGCTGATTGGCAAAAGCATTTTGCGATATAAAAATTCCTGAAAATATGTAAAAAATTTTTTTCATTTTTAATAGCTATATAAAGCCCTTTTGTAAAAATTACACTTTACTTTTCGCGACAATTTATCAATTAATAACATAATTTATGATCGAAATAGCAGATATCACTGCTGTTTCTGATCTTAAAATATTCTCATTAATTCTAAGAGGCTGAACACCTTTAAAAGAGAGAATCTGCTCTCTTTCCGCCTCTGAAAAATCACCTTCTGGACCAATTATAATACAAATAGGTTTGTCTGTTAACTTTGATTTATCTATTTTTTTATTATCTGAATTTAAATCAGTAAAAATTAAATCCATTGAATTTGTGTTTAAAAAATTTTTTAAATTCTGAGCTTTTTCTATTTCCGGCACAATTAGACGATTTGATTGTTCACTTGCTTCAATAACTATTTTTTCTACACGCTCATTATTAATTTTTCTCACAACTGTTCTATCAAAAATAATGGGAAAGAATTTTGTTACACCTAATTCAGTAGCTTTTTGAATCATAAAATTTTGATAGTTTGATTTAATTGGAGAGAATGCTAGCCACAATTCTTTTGAACTTTCTTTTTTTCTCAATTGTTTAATTGTTTTAAATTCAACAATACCTTTAGATATTTTCAAAACTTTTGCTTCCCATTCTCCATTTTGATTAAATATTGAAAAAACTTCACTTTCTTTAATGCGCATAACTTTAACCAAATAATGTGATTGAGACTTATCTAAACTATCGGTCATTTCTGGAGATAATGCGTTTGAAAAAAATAATCTAATATTGCTCATTTGTGTTAAGTTAGTTTATGAAAAATGTTAAAGCAATAATTTTTGATGCTTATGGAACATTGTTTGATGTCAATTCTGCTGCTGAAAAATGCAAAGATAAAATTGGAGACAAATGGGAGCCTTTTGCAAATTTTTGGAGAACCACACAGTTAGAATACACTTGGCTTCGAAGTTTAATGGGAAGACATAAAGATTTTTGGCAAATTACCGAAGATAGTTTAGATAAATCTATGAAAACTTTTAATATAGACTCTTCAATGAAAAATGAATTACTCAATTTATATAAAATTTTATCACCTTACAAAGAAGTTCCAGAAACTTTAAAGGCCCTAAAAGAAAAAAAATTTAAATTAGCTATTCTTTCAAATGGAACTCCTTCATTACTAAATGAATTAGTTAAAAGTAATAATTTAGAAAATTTATTTGACGATATTTTTTCTATTGAAGAGGTAGGAGTTTATAAACCAAATTCAAAAGTTTATGACATTCCCGTAAAAAAATATAAAATTGAAAAAAATGAAGTTGCTTTCTTAAGTGCAAACACTTGGGATGTATCTGGTGGTGGAAATTATGGTTATCAATCTATCTGGGTAAATAGAAATAATAATATTTTTGATAATTTAGACTTTAAGGCTAATATTGAAATAAAAGATTTATCTGGATTATTAAACAAATTTTAATATATAAATAATTATGACAAAAATTTTTGATTTAATTGCAAGAATTTCAATTTCTATTTTATTCCTTTTAAATGGTATTTTTAAGATTAATAATTTTGAGGGAACTATTGGTTGGATGGAAAGCTTCGGTCTTCCAGGTATTCTGATTTTTCCAGCCATAATTCTTGAAATTGTTGGACCGATCTTAATTATTATTGGTTATCAAACAAGAATAGCTGCAGCAGCTTTGAGTTTATTTTGTATTGCAACTGCCATAATATTTCATAATGATTTTAGTGATCAAATGCAACTTACTGCTTTCTTAAAAAACATTGCATTAGCTGGTGGTTTTTTATTTTTAGTAGTTAATGGTGCAAAAGGTTATTGCCTAGATAAAAAGTAATATTGAATTAAACATTAAAATTATTATTTAAGTTCTATGAAAAATATTGAGGTAAAACAAATTATAGATCCTATTCCTGCGTCTGATGGTGCAGGAGTAAAGTTGAAAAGAAGTATCGGAGTTGAGCCTAACTACTTTGATCCATTTTTAATGTTAGATGAATTTGGTTCTGAAAACAGCGAGGATTATATTGCAGGATTTCCTCCTCATCCTCATAGAGGTATTGAAACAGTCACATATATGCTTGCGGGAGATTTTGAACACAAAGATAGTACTGGTGGTGAGGGAAGGATGACTGCAGGCGATGTTCAGTGGATGAAAACTGGAAGTGGAATTATTCACTCTGAAATGCCTGCAATGAAGGAGGGAAAACTTCATGGTTTTCAATTATGGATCAATATGCCAGCAAAATTAAAAATGAGTAAACCTGAATACATTTATATCGATGCAGATAAAATGAATGTGCATCAAGATCAAGATAAACAAGTAAAAGTTATAGCTGGAAAATTTGAAAAAGCCGAAGGTCCTGTAAAGGGACACAATGTTGAACCTACTTATTTTGATGTAGAGCTAAAAAAAGAAAAAGAATTTAATTTCAGCCTACCCTCTACTCATAATACATTCATATATTTAATTAACGGTGAAATAAAAATAGGTAAAAAGAACCATGATAAGGTCAAGAATAGTACTTTAATCTTACTTTCTAGAGGTGAAGATTTAAAAGTTTCAGCACAAACTGATGCAAAATTTTTAGTTATTTCAGGAAAACCTATTAATGAAGAAATAGCAAGAGGTGGTCCTTTTGTAATGAATACGAAAGCAGAGATCTTGCAAGCAGTTCAAGATTATCATAATGGTACATTTGTAAAATGAAAGCAGTAATAATTTCAAAAAATGGTGGACCAGAAGTTCTAGAATTAAAAGATATAAAATTGGGCGAACCAAAATCTGGAGAAGTTTTAATTAAGAATGAGGCTATTGGTTTAAATTATATTGACACCTATCATAGATCAGGCCTTTACCCTGTCGAATTACCATCAAATATTGGAATTGAAGGTGCAGGAATAATTGAAAAAATTGGACCAGATGTCAAAGACTTTAAAATTGGTGATAAAGTTGCTTATGCATCAATGCCAATTGGTTCATATGCAACACACAGAATATTTCCAACGAAAAAATTAGTTAAGGTTCCTAATGAGATTGAATTAGAAAAAGTTGTAACGTTAATGACTAAAGGTTTTACAGTTTTTTATCTTCTTCATAAAACATATCCAGTAAAATCAGGTGAAACTATATTGTTTCATGCTGCAGCTGGTGGAGTTGGGCAAATATTTTGTCAGTGGGCAAAAAGTTTAGGATGTACTGTAATTGGAACTGTCGGTTCTGATGAAAAGATTAAAATAGCTGAAGCAAATGGTTGCGATCATGTAATCAATTATTCTAAGGAAAACTTTGCTGAAAAGGTAAAAGAAATAACTAATGGAATTGGTGTTCCAGTGGTTTATGATGGAGTGGGAAAAAAAACTTTTGATAGTTCAATAGAATGTTTAAAAGTTAGAGGTATGATGGTTTCTTTTGGAAATGCATCTGGTCCGATAGAACCATGTAATGTTGGAAAATCTTTAGCACCAAAAGGATTATATTTAACTAGACCAAGTATTGCACACTATACAACAACAAGAGAAGAATTGGATGAGGCAGCAAAAAAAGTATTTGAAATGTTTGTAAGCAAAAAATTTAAATTAGACATTTTTAAAAAATATCCTCTAAATGAAATTGTTAAAGCTCATCAAGATTTAGAAGGAAGAAAAATTTTAGGTCCTTCTGTAATTATTCCTTAATCAACCTTAACATCCATATCTGACATATGTAATCTTAAAGCATTTGTCGAAACATGAATTTCCCTTATAAAAAAAATTATTGAAATCATCATTGATAAACAACAAGATCCAAAAATTAACCTTGCTATAAAAACCTCATTCAAATAAAGACACAAGACTGTTAGCATATTAAATAAAAAACCAAATGCACCAAACATTATGGACCATCTAAGTAATGTTATTCTTCCACTTAAGTTGATAAATTGTTTCTTCCATTCTGGCGGAACATGCTTTTCATAAACATGTTCGTCATGTAGTTCTCTAATCAATGCACTTAAAGAATGAAATCTATTGCTATACACACCCATTATTAAAGGAATTGCTGGAAACATTAATGCGGTAACTGTGTAATCTATATTCATACGAATCAATTTGATTATCAATCCTGCCTTTGTTATTTACAAGTAAATTCTATGCAGCAAATAAACTTATTTATTGAACTTACTAGATTAAAAAAACCAATTGGTTACATGTTACTTTTTTGGCCATGCGCTTGGGGTTTAACTATAGCATATGACATCTCAACAAATCTTAATACTTATTTTTTTTATATCATTCTCTTCTTTTTAGGAGCTGTTTTAATGAGGTCGGCAGGTTGTATTGTGAATGATATTTTAGATAGAAAATTTGATAGAAAAGTATCTAGGACAAAAAATAGACCTTTGGCCTCTGGAAAAATATCTGTTTCACTTGGGTTAATTTATGCAATAGCACTTTGTTTATTAGCTTTTTTAGTTCTGATAAATTTTAATTATTTTACTATCATAGTTGCATTAGCATCAATGCCATTGGCTTTTACTTATCCTTTGATGAAGAGGTTCACTTATTGGCCTCAACTTTTTTTAGGAGTTACTTTTAATTATGGTTTAATACTTGGATGGACTTCAATTAATTCAACAATAACCTTAATTCCATTAGTTTTTTATTTTGGAGCCATATTTTGGACACTCGGATACGACACAATATATGGGTATCAAGATATTAAAGATGATGAAATAATTGGATTAAAATCAACCTCAATCAAATTTAAAAAAAACCCTTATACCTTTTTATATTTATGCTACACAATATTTATATTTTCACTTCTTTTAACAGGCTATTTAATGAAACTAAATAATATATTTTATTTATTTATGATCATAATTATTTTTCAAATGTTCTTGTCACAATTAAAAAAATTGAAAATAAAAAATGCATCAAGCTGTTTAAAAATTTTTAAATCTAATAATCTTTTAGGACTATTAGTTTTATCAAGTTTAGTTATAGGTAAGATTTAGGGTGATGACAAAGATTGAATTGATAAAAAGACTTTATAAAAGTTATACAAAAAAATATATTAAAAATATTTTTGTTGCAGTTTTTTTTTCGATTCTTTTAGCTGGAAGTACATCTGGAGTAGCCTATCTTCTCGATCCTGCTATTAAACAACTTTTTATAGAACAAGAACAGTCTTTAGTTTATATGATACCTGGATTAATAGTTTTAGCGTTTATTGTAAAAGGTTCCTCACTTTATATTGCAAGAGTGATAATGATTAATGTATCTGAAGAAATTAGAAAAAATATTCAAACAGATATGTTTGCAAATATTATTAAAGCAGATACTCAATTAATTGATCAAAAGCATTCAGGAAAATTTGTTGCAAATCTAATGAATGATGTGAATATGATCACAAATCTAGTTAGTACTACAATTTTGAATCTTTTTAAAGACAGTTTTACTTTGATTGGTCTTCTTGGAGTAATGTTCTATCAAAATTGGAAATTATCTTTGGTTGCAATTATTATGATTCCACTTTCATCTTTAGCTGCAAGAGCACTTGGAAAAAGAATTAGTAAAGTAACAAAAGAACAAATGACAAACGCAGGGCTTTTAACTTCTTATTTAATTGAAATTTTTAAAAATCATAAATTAATGAAAATTTTTCAAAGAGAAAATTATGAGAAAGAGAGAGCTAACAACTATATTACAAAATTCAAAGAAAATAATAGAAAAATTAATGTGATCCATGTAAGAGCTTCACCTATCTTAGAAGTTTTGACTGGATTTATGATTGCTTTCCTAATTTATATTTCTGCAAAATTAATTAGAGCTGGCGAACTTGAGGTAAGTAACTTTTTTTCATTTCTCGCTGCTATGATGTTAGCATATCAACCGGTGAGATCATTGGCTACTTTAAATATTGGTATACAACAAGGTTTATCTGGCGCTAGTCGAGTTATTCCAATAATAGATGAAAAACAAACAATTCAAGACCCTGTTACTTCCAAGGATCTAATAATTGATAAAGCAAAAATAAATTTTGAAAATGTCAAATTTGATTACTCACAGAGTGAAAAAAATATATTAAATTCTATAACTTTAGATTTTCCAGGTAATAAAATGACAGCTTTAGTTGGTCATAGTGGAGCTGGAAAATCTACTATTTTGAGTCTTATTCCTAGGTTTTATAATGCTAATGAAGGTGATATAAAAATTGATGATCAGTCAATTTATAACTCGAGCATTTTTTCTTTGAGAAAAAATATTTCTTTAGTAAGTCAAGATACACTTTTATTCGATGACACAATTAAAAATAATATTAGCTATGCAAATCCCAGGGCCTCTCATGATGAAATTGAACAAGCTACAAAACTCTCTTTTGCAAGTGAATTTATTGAAAAATTACCCAATAAATACGACACATTAATTGGTGAAAATGGGATTAGATTGTCAGGTGGAGAAAAACAAAGACTTTCTATAGCTAGGGCAATTCTTAAAAAAAGCCCTATCATATTACTTGATGAAGCAACTTCCTCGTTAGATGCAGATACAGAAAATAAAATTCAAGAGGCAATTAATTTTTTAACAAAAGGTAGAACTACCGTGGTTATAGCTCACAGATTATCAACAATACTTAATGCAGATAAAATCTATGTAATTGATAAAGGATTAGTAGTAGGTGAAGGAAAACATAAAGATCTAATGATTACCTCAAATATTTATAAGAATTTTTATGAGAAACAAATCAAAAAGCAGTAATGTTAATCATATATAGAATTTTAATAAATCTAATACTAATTCTTTCTCCGATCATATTAATTTATAGACTTTTAATAGGTAAAGAAGATTTAAAAAGATTTAAAGAAAAATTTTGCTTTTTTTCTAAAAAAAAAAGTGGGGAAAATTTAATTTGGTTTCATGGTGCAAGTGTTGGCGAGCTCTATAGTATTATGCCACTTTTAGAAAAATTAGAAAAAAATAAAAAAGTTAACCAAATTTTAGTCACTTCAAATACTTTAAGCTCATCAAAAGTTATTCAAAACTATAGGTTCACAAAATTAATTCATCAATTTTTTCCTATTGATACAAATTTTCATTCTCAAAAATTCTTAGATTATTGGAAACCTTCGTCTGCACATTTTATAGACTCTGAAATTTGGCCAAATATGATCAATAATTTAAATAAGAAAAATATTCCTGTGACTCTTTTAAATGGCAGGATCACAAAAAAAACTTTTAGCCGCTGGAAAATGATACCTTCTTTTTCAAAAAAAATTTTTAATAAATTTAATTTATGTTTGTCATCAAGTAAAGAGTCAAAAAAGTTTCTAAAAAGTCTTGGTGCTACTAACGTAAAATTACTAGGTAATATTAAATTTTCTCAGTTAGAAAATGAAAAAAATACTATGAATATAAATATAAAAAAATTTATTCAATTAAAAAAATCTTGGTGCGCCTCAAGTACTCACGGACCAGAAGAAATTTTTTGCGCTAAAGTTCACCTCGAATTAAAGAAAAAATATAAAAATTTATTAACGATAATAATTCCCAGACATGTGGAAAGAGCTAAATCTATTGAAGAAGATCTAAATAAACTTAATTTAAAAGTTCATTATCATGACTCTAAAAAAAAAATTAATAAGGGAACTGACATTTATTTAGTGAATTCCTATGGAGAGACTAAATCATTCTATAATATCTGTAAAAATATATTTCTTGGAGGTTCTTTAGTAGATCACGGTGGACAAAATCCTTTGGAAGCTGCTCGGTTTGGTTGCAATATTCTTCACGGTCCACACGTTTCAAATTTTACTGAAATATACCAATTTTTAAAATTAAAAAGTATATCCACAAAAATAACTAATCAACAACAGTTCGTAACAATGATGGATAAGTTTTTTAAAAAAAAATCAAAATCTAAATTAATTCAAAAGAAATTGAATTTTATAGGTAAAAAAATATTAGAATTAACTTATAGGGAAATAAATAGTTTTATAAAATGATTTTTAAAAAACCAAAATTTTGGGATAAAAAAAGGCCAAACTTATTTTCAATCATTTTAATACCTTTAACTATTCCATTAATTATAAACAATATTTTAATCAATTTTTTATCTAAAAAAAAAAATGAAAAAATTAAAACAATTTGTATTGGAAACATTTATTTAGGTGGAACAGGTAAAACTCCTTTTACAATTAAACTATATAAAATTTTAGAGAAACTTGGTTACGATGTAGCTGTGGGTAAAAAATATTATAAAAATCAGCATGATGAACAAAAAATTTTAAACCATGAAACTACACTAATTACAGAAAAGAATCGTAAAACAATAATAGAAAAAGCTGTTATGAATAAAAAAGAAATATTAATTTTTGATGATGGGCTTCAAGAAAGAAAAATAGAATATGATTTAAAGTTTGTTTGTTTTGATAACCAAAATTGGATTGGTAATGGCAACTTGATACCCTCGGGTCCTTTAAGAGAAAGCATTGAAAGCCTTAAAAAATATGATGCTGTTGTTCTTAAACAAAGTAAAGATGATGAGGAGAATAGGGAAATAATACATGAAATAAATAAAATTAATCCTTCTATAAAAATATTTTATACTTATTACACTCCTTTAAATTTAGATAAGTTTGATCTATCTAAGAGGTATATTGTTTTCTCTGGAATAGGAAATCCTTTAAATTTCAAAGAATTGTTAAAAAAAAATAATTTCAATATCGTTGAAGAAAAAATATATCCAGATCACTTTAATTATGGTCAAAAAGATATAGATGATATTTTGGAGAGAGCAAAAAATATTGATGCAGAAATTGTAACAACAGAAAAAGATTTTATAAAAATTGCTAACTTAAATCATGGTAAGATAAATTTCTTAAAAATCGAAATGAAAATTAAAGATAGTGAAGCTGTGACTAATTTTTTAAAAGAAAAAATAAATGGATAACGTTAAATATTTTTTACAATTTATAATTATTTTAATTTTATTTTTTATCTTTAAGATATTAGGCTTAAAATACTCAACCAAATTTTCAGGAAATTTGATGACTATTTTGGGTCCTATGTTTAGATCTAACAAAATAATCATTTCAAATTTATCAAAAGCTTTTCCTAAATTAAGTATGTTAGAAAAAAAAATACTTTCAAAAAAAATGTGGTTTAACTATGGAAGAATTTTAGCTGAATATATGTATATAAAATATTTCAGAGATAAAGAGAAATTCTCAAATCTTATAACTATTGAAAATCAAAACATACTTGAAAAAATTAAAAAAGAATCAAAACCTGTTATTTTTATTTCAGGACATTTTAATAATTTCGAGTTAATGGCTATGCAGATAGATAAGGCTGGGATTGATTTGACTACTATTTATAGACCTTTGAACAATATTTTTCTTAACCCTATAATGGAAAGAATAAGAAAAAAATATATATGTAAAAAACAAATAAAAAAAGGAATCGCAGGTACAAAAGAATTATTACAAAATTTTAAAAACGGTTCCTCCATTGCTTTAATGATAGATCAAAGAGTTACGGAAGGGGTAATGTGTGATTTTTTTGGACATAAAGCACGAACCACAACCATTCCAGCACAATTTGTAAAAAAATTTAATGCTAAAATCGTACCTGTTTATATTCATAGATTTGATGACAATAAATTTAAGCTTGAGTTTGGTAATATTATTGAGTTTAAAAATGATGAAAGCTTAGATGTTATTACTTTAAAATTAAACAAAATATTAGAGGAAATGATTTTAAATAATCCAGATCAATGGATTTGGACACATAACAGGTGGAAATAATTTATTTATTTTTTTCTCTTTTAATTGATGCTTCAACATATGAAAAGTAAGGCTCTTGTAAATCTACATTCCAATAAGTTAGATCTTTTAAAGGAATTTTTTTACCAGAAATTGCACATACCACATGATCTCCATCTTGAATAACTTGAAAATTATTTGGTAAATATTTTATTTTTGCTAATTTTTTAAACATTTTTAGTCTATATATATTGTTACATGAAAGTTGGAATAATAGGAAGTGGTGGAAGAGAACATGCTTTGTGTGTATCGCTTAAAAAATCCGAAAAAATAAGCAAAATTTACTGCATACCAGGCAATGCAGGAACTAATTTAATAGCAGAAAATATTGATTTAAACTTAAATGATTTTGAAATAATCAAAAATTTTATAGTTAAAAATAATATTGAATTAGTAATAATTGGGCCTGAAAAACCTCTTGTTGAAGGATTAGCAGATTACCTTGAAAATGAAAATATCAATGTTTTTGGTCCTAATAAAATTGCTTCACAACTTGAAGGTTCAAAAACCTTTACAAAAAAATTATGTGAAAAGTACAATATTCCAACTGCAAAATTTGGTATATTTCATAATCCTAGTAACGGAATAGACTTTATTAAAAAAAGTAAATTTCCAATAGTAATTAAAGCAGATGGCTTAGCGGCTGGAAAAGGAGTTTATATTTGTGAGAATGAAGATCAATCTATTCAAGCGATAAATGAAATATTTGGTGGCAAATTTGGTGAGGCAAAAAAAATTTTAATTGAAGAATTTCTTAAAGGAGAGGAAATGAGTTTTTTTGTAATTTCAGATGGAAAAAATTACAAAAGCTTTGGAACAGCTCAAGATCATAAAAGGGTCTTTGAGGGAGATAAAGGTAAAAATACTGGAGGTATGGGAGCTTATTCTCCATCAAGAATGGAAAATAAAGAATTAGATAAAAAAATTTTAGAAAAAATAATCAATCCAACATTAAAGGGCCTCAAAGAATTAAAAACGGAATTCAAAGGATTTTTGTATGCTGGATTAATGGTAATTAATAATGAGCCATATTTAATTGAATATAATGTAAGAATGGGTGATCCAGAATGTCAAACCATTTTACCAAGATTGAAAACAGATTTTGGAAAAATTATCCTAGCATGTATAAACAAAAAATTAGAAACAATTAATATTGAATGGTTTGATCAAAAAAGCTTGTGCATAGTTTTATGCTCAAAAGGCTATCCTGAAAAATATGAAAATAATATAGAGATTAAAAATCTTGATGAAATGAATTTAGATAAAAATGAATTTATTTTTCACGCAGGAACAAAAAATATAGATAAAAAAATATATTCAAATGGTGGGAGAGTTTTAAACTTTGTTGTTAAGTCAGAGTCTTTTAAAAAAAACAGAGTAAGAGCTATTGAATTAATAAATAAACTGAGTTGGAACTATGGTTTTTTTAGAAAAGATATTGGATTTAAAGTTATAGACTAATGAGAATAATTGGAGGCAATCTAAGAGGAAAAAAAATTTTGATGCCTGTCGATAAAAATACACGCCCATTAAGAGATTTAGTTAAAGAATCCATATTTAATCTTTTAGTTCATTCAAAAAAAATTAAATTTGAGATACAAAATTCACAAGTTCTTGACCTATTTTCTGGATCAGGTTCATTTGGATTAGAGTGTGTTTCTAGAGGAGCCAATAGAGTCACATTTTTTGAAAATTACAATAAAGCAATAAAAGTGCTTCGAACGAATATAAATAGTTTAAATGCAACTAATAATACAAAAATTATTGAAAAAAATTGTTTTGATTATTTTGAGTCTCTAACAAAATCTGACTGTAGATATAACTTAATTTTTTTGGATCCACCATACAGAGAAAGAAAAATAAATTTTTTGATTGATATCATTAATAAGAAAAAAATTTTGCAACAAGATGGATTATTAATCATTCATAGACACAAAAAAGATGATATTAAAATTAATGAAACCTTAAAAATATTGGATGATCGAAATTATGGTATTTCTAAAATTATTTTTGGAAAATATTCTTAAATTAAATTTTTTTTGGTCTCTTTTTTAATTAGTTCTACAGCAGGTTGATTGTATGGATTAATTTTCATAGCTTTACCAAGTAAAATAGTCTCTAGTATAAAAAAAGTGAATAACTCACCAAGTGTTTCCTCATTTTTTTTTCTTAAATAAAAACTCCTAAATGGGATTTTTTTTTTTATAAAAACTTTTTTAGTGGCGTTGAATTGTGCTTCTAAAATATCATTTAAACTTTTTCCTCTAAGATATGAATGAGTATCAATTATATTAGAATTAATTATATTTTTTTTTATATTATCTCGTACAAAAAAGAAGGTAAAAAAATTATTTTTAAAACCATCTAAATATAATTGCATTAAACTGTGATTATCTTTTGGTAATAAAGAAATGATGGGCAAAATTCCTTTATTATTTTTTCCTAAACTTTCTGCGATTAATTGTTGATACCAATTAAATAAATTTGTCGAACTTTCATCATAATTTAAAATTATTGAATTAAATTTTTTTTGTTTAATTAGATTAATTGTATTTGAAACATTTAATATTAAAGAATTAATAAATCTTTTATTTTTAATCAAATCATTTAACCTTTTAAATTTATTTTGTTTAAGACCCATCAATTCCGCTGGTAACATTCCAACTTCTGAAAGTACTGAGTATCTTCCACCAATATAATCGTTATGATAAACAACCTCAGCTTTTAATTTTTTTGCAAGTTTCATCAAATAGCTATTCCTATTTTCAGTAATAAAAATATTTTCATCATCTTTTTTTATTAAAATGTTAGCATTTGATATGGTTTCAAGTGTATTTCCAGACTTTGAAATAACTAAATTTAGTTTTTTTTTATTTGACTTCGAGAGAACAAAATCTTTTTTGAGGTTATCATAAAATGTGATTTTTTTTTTAATCTTATGTTTTAAAAAACTATGTATTGCTTCAGTGCCTAATATTGAACCACCCATGCCTACTATACTTATTTGTTTAAATTTTTTTGCTTTTGATAAAATTTTTTTTGAGTATGAATTTTTATATGTAAATTTTAAAGAATTTAATATTTCACTATTTCCATCAAGTATTTTTTTTAATTCTTTATCTAATTTGATTATTTTTTTTTTTTGAAAAAAATTTTCAAATTTTATACTATTTGTTAGCATTATTGTTTTTGCAATTTTTTATCAATTTTTTTTTGGATCTCAGATGAAATTTCATCATTTATACTTTTTCCATTTGATTTGTTGGAACTTTGAATCAAAGTGTCTAAATTTAGCTCATCATTTTCATTTTCAACTTTTTCATTCTCTGCATCTAAATTACTTGGTTGTGGTAAGTCATCAAAATCGGGAGGCATAATTAAAGGTTTCTTTTTTTCTATCAAAAATTGTTCTGTGTTTTCCTTTTTCTTTAAAGTCAGTCCATCTTGCACACTTTGACAACTTAATAAAAATAAACTAACTAAAGTAACAAAAAATAAACTTTTATATTTTTTCATCATTGATTTTATTCTTATTAATTATTTCAACATAAATAAGGCAAAATACTCCTAATGTTATAAATATATCAGCAACATTGAAAATAAACCAATGAAAACCTTTAAAGTAAAAATCTATAAAGTCAGGAACTGCAGAGTAATATAAACGATCAAAAAGATTTCCAAAAGCTCCACCTAAAATTAATATTAAGGATATTCTAGAAACTTTATCAGCGTTTATAAGCATTATTGCTAAAAATAAAATTACTAAACAAATAATTATTGTAATCAAGTGGTATCCAAATGACTTACCAAATGATAACAAACCAAATGCTATCCCGTCATTCCAAATTAAATTCAAATTAAGAAATGAAGTTAGTGAAATACTCGTATCTCCTGATTCCTGGGCTGTTTGAATCATTGCTAACTTACTAACTCTATCAATTAAGAAAATACCTAATATGAAAAAAAAATTCCAAAAAATTTTTCTTTTTATCATCTACTATCCATGTCTTTGACAAGGTTCTTCACTAATTTTCCAACATACTGGGCACTTATTTCCTTGAGCTTTAATTGTTTGAACTTCAATTTCTTCAATATCATGAAATTTGATTTCTGCTAAAGAAGTTATGCAAAGTTCTGCAAGATCAATACCCTCTAAAATTTTAATTTTTTGCTTATTTATTTTTATGGTTATTGCTGCCTCAAGACTAGATCCAATTTCTTTTGAGGCTCTTTTTTCCTCAATACTTAAATTACAAACGTCCCTAATTTTTATTAACTTTAACCATTTTTCATTTAACTCAAGATTTTCAAATTTTTTAGGAACTTCTAAAAAATTTTCTAAGTGAATGCTATTCTTTTTTTTGGATATAAGTTGATAAATTTCCTCTGTTGTAAATGATAAAATAGGTGCAAACCATTTCAACAAACATTGTAAAATTATATTTAGAACTAACAAAGTTGATTTTCTTTTCTGTGAACTTAAAGGATCACAATATAGAGTGTCTTTTCGAATATCAAAATAAAATGCCGATAGATCTACTGTACAAAAATTTAATAACTCTTTGTAAAGATTATGAAAATCATAATTCCCAAAATAGCGTTTGAAACTAGAATTAAGGCAATAAATTTTATGAAGCATCAATTGTTCTAGCTCAGGTAATTCACTAAGATTTATTTCTTCTAAATTAAAATCATTATATGAGTCATTAAGATTTCCAAGTAAATATCTAAAAGTATTCCTAATTTTTCTATATGACTCAGAATGTTGATCTAATATAGAGTAATCTATTCTTAAATCCTCCGCATAATTTGATGACGCAACCCAAATTCTCAATATATCAGCACCATACTTTTTAAGTATATCTTCAGGAGCAATTACATTTCCTAAAGATTTTGACATTTTAAGCCCTTTGCCATCCACAACAAATCCATGAGAAAGAATAGACTCAAATGGAGCTTTGCCTCTTGTCCCGCAAGACTCTAACAACGATGAGTGAAACCATCCTCTATGCTGGTCAGACCCTTCTAAATACATAGACGCAGGCCATTTTAGATCTTTTCTTTTTTCTAACACAAAGGAATGAGTTGAACCACTATCAAACCATACCTCAACAATATCACTTAATTTTTCATAATCTTCTGCTTTATATTTTTTCCCAAGGAATTTCTGAGTATCATCAGAAAACCAGCAATCTGATCCCTCTTTTTCATAAATTCGCGCAATATTTTCAAATACGGCATCATCAACTAATATTTCATTAGTTTTTTTGTTAATAAAAATTGGCAAAGGAACTCCCCAAACTCTCTGTCTTGAAACACACCAATCGGGTCTTGTTTCAATCATTGATTTTAATCTCTCTTTTCCTTTATTAGGATAAAATGTTGTTTCATCAATTGCCTTAAGAGCTTTCTCTCTTAATTTATGGCTTTCCATTGAAATAAACCACTGAGGTGTTGCTCTATGAACTAATGGTGCTTTAGATCTCCATGAGTGAGGATATGAATGTATCAATTCACCATTAGATAATAAATTTTTTTGTTGTTTGAGCTTTTCAATTACAACTGGATTGGCTTTAAAAATATGAATTCCTTCAAACAAAGCTACATTCTCAGTATACTTGCCATCTCCATCTACAGTTTCAATAGCTTTAATTCCATTATTTAAACAAAGATTAAAATCATCAGGACCATGACTTGGTGCACAATGAACAATTCCTGTCCCTTGTTCAGTTGTAACAAAACGTGCTTCTAACATTGGGATTTCTAGGTCATATCCAAGATTTAAAAAAGGATGTTTACAAATAGTTCCTTTTAAATCTTTTCCTTTAAATTTTTTAAGATTTTCAAAATTTTGAATTTTACAATCTTTAATTACTGACTCTAACAAAGCCTCCGCAACAACAATTCTTCTATTATTATATTCACCTTTATCTAGAATTTTAATTACCAAATAATCTAAACTTTCATTGTATGCTAAGGCTTTATTTGCCGGTATTGTCCAAGGAGTAGTGGTCCAAATAACAATATCACTATTACTAATTTCATTTATTTTCGATGATTTCACCGGAAAGGATACATAAATTGTATCTGATTTATGATCTTGATACTCTACCTCAGCATCCGCCAATGCTGTTTTTTCAACTGTTGACCATAAGACAGGTTTAAATCCTCTGTACAAACTTCCTTCTTTTAGAAATTTTCCTAGTTCTCTTACTATTTGTGCTTCAGCATCATAGCTCATAGTCGAGTAGTAATTTTCCCAATCTCCAACAACTCCTAATCTTTTGAATTGATCTTTATGAATTTCAATCCATTTCTCAGCAAAAGCTCTGCATTCTTCTCTAAATTCAACAATAGGCACTTCATTTTTATTCTTTTTATTTTTTTTATATTGTTCTTCAATTTTCCACTCGATAGGTAAACCATGACAATCCCAACCAGGAACATACACTGAGTCCTTTCCAGCCATTTGATGAAATTTTACAATTATGTCTTTTAAAATTTTATTTAAGGCTGTCCCCATATGAATGTTTCCATTCGCATATGGAGGTCCATCATGAAGAACAAATTTTTCTTCACCTTTTCTTGAGTTTCTTAACTCTTGATAAAGATTAATTTTTTCCCAGAATTTTAAAATCTCTGGTTCACGAGTCGGTAAATTTGCTTTCATTGAAAAAGCAGTTTTTGGTAAATTTATTTGTGATTTGCTCATTTAATTTTTTTTGCTCTTAAAAGATCTGATTTAACTTGTTTCTTTAATTGATCAACGTTTTTAAATTTTATCTCTTTCCTTATAAATTTTATTAAATCAACTGTTAAATGCTTATTATATAAATTTCCAGAAAAATTAAATAAATGAACTTCTAATAATATTTTATTTTGTTTAAATGTTGGCCGATATCCAAGATTAGCTATTCCCTTTATTGATTTATTGTTTTTTTGTATTTTTACTTTAACTGCATAAACTCCTGGTTTTGCTATCACATAATCTTTAATATCAATATTAGCAGTAGGAAAACCAAGTTTTTTTCCTAATTGTCTTCCTTTTTGAACTTTGCCTACTATAGACCAACTTCTATTTAATAATTTATTCACTTTATCTAATTTACCTTTTTGTAAAAAGTTTCTAATTAAAGTGGATGAAATTATTTTCTTTCTCATCAATAACGGTTGGGGTTTGATTATTTTATAATTATAAACATCCTCATATTTTTTTAACTGTTTAACATTACCTTGTCTTTTATTTCCAAACTTAAAATTATTACTAACAAAAATAAACTTAGCATTTAATTTTGTATTTAAAATGTTTTTGATAAAACTAATTGATTTTGTTTTAGAAAAATTTCTATCAAAATTTTTAACGACAACAAAATCTACTCCAAATTTTTTAAGTAAGCTAATTTTTTGAATTTTATTGGATATTCTAAAATTTTTTAAGTTTTTATTAAAAAACATTTTTGGCATTGGTTCAAAAGTAAATACACCAATTTTTATTTTGTGTTTTTTCTTATATTTTTTTGCTAATGAAAAAAGTTTCTGATGACCCACATGAAGACCATCAAAATTTCCAATTAAAATAATAGAATTTTTGTGATCCTTTTTTATATTAAAATTTTGATATACTTTTATTGATTTTACCATTTTAGATCTGATTGAATATAATTACAAATTGCTTCGTAAGATTTAGCTGTTTGTTCAATTCCTCTCTCCTTGATTTCATTTTTATGTATCCCGTTTGAGATAATTAAAGAATCATAATTTAAAAGATTAGCACCTTTTATATCTGTGTTAAGGTTATCACCAATTGAAAGTACTTTTTTATTTTTATTTTCTACAGACTGATTATAAACTTCT
The DNA here is from genome assembly GCA_902571375.1 of uncultured Pelagibacteraceae bacterium. GTDB lineage: Bacteria > Pseudomonadota > Alphaproteobacteria > Pelagibacterales > Pelagibacteraceae > Pelagibacter. Next base: position 28,524 of record CACGBP010000003.1, on the reverse strand, counting down.
GGGTAAGGTTTTCCAAAGTAAATAACTTTTCCACCCATCTTTTCAAAAACCATTGCAACAGATCCTGCACATAACTCTCTTTGGTTTCCTCTATCAACAATTAAATCTGGGTTAGTGCAAATCATTTTTTTATCAATATGCTTTTCAAGTAAATCTTTATAATAAGTTAATTCTTCATCATGATTGTCGTATAATCCTGTGCACAGAATATATTTGCTTTCACTAATTTCTTCAGATCTATTTTTTTTAAAATCTTTAAATAAGTCAAAATCCCGAGGAGGTCCAATATGAAAAAATTTATCATTCAGGTGGTTATTATTTAAATAACTTAAAGCTGCCTGCCCTGAAGTAAAAACGTGATCTATAATTTCTTTTTCCATTCCCATTTTTTCTAAAAATATCTTTACAGTACTATTAGGTCTTGGAGCATTAGTTAATAAAACATACTCTTTATTTTTCTTTGTAATTTCTTTGAGAGTAAAGATTGCATTTTTATGTAAATTAATCCCATTGTGTACAACTCCCCATAAATCAATGTAAAATAACTGATAATTGTCAGCTATTGATCTAAGGCCATCTTTATCTAAATTTTTGGTCATTAAATTAATCTATAACCCAAAAAACCCTCAAATTCTTATCTTTTTTAGTCAACTTATTTTGAAGTATATCTTGAAATAGCAAGGCCAATCTCTATATGAAGTTGATATTTATAAAGGAGAATTTATGAAATTCAGACCGTTACACGATCGTGTTCTAATAGAAGTTTTAGACAGCAGCGAAAAAACTGCTGGTGGAATAATAATACCAGATACAGCACAGGAAAAACCTCAAGAAGGTAAAGTGGTAGCTGTTGGTGGTGGCGCAAAAACTGAAGATGGAAAAATTATTCCAATGGATGTTAAAGTTGGTGACAAAGTTTTATTTGGCAAATGGTCAGGAACTGAAGTCAAAATTGATGGTAAAGAATACAGCATAATGAAAGAGTCTGACATTATGGGTATTTCAAGTAAATAATTTAATTTAAAGGAGAAATATAATGGCAAAGATTGTTAAATTTGATGCTGAAGCAAGAGCAGCAATGATAAGAGGTGTAAATATCTTAGCTGATACTGTTAAAGTAACATTAGGGCCAAAAGGAAGAAATGTAGTGATGGATAAATCTTATGGTGCTCCAAGAATCACAAAAGATGGTGTTTCAGTCGCAAAAGAAATTGATCTAGAAGATAAATTTGAAAATATGGGTGCACAAATGGTTAAAGAAGTCGCTAGCAAAACAAATGATGAAGCTGGTGATGGAACAACAACTGCAACTATTTTGGCGCAAGCTATAGTAAAAGAAGGTGTTAAATATGTTACTGCTGGAATGAACCCTATGGATGTTAAAAGAGGGATTGATGCAGCAGTTGATGTTGTTAAACAAAACCTTGTATCATCTGCAAAAAAAGTAAAAGACAGTGATGAGATAGCTCAGGTTGGAACTATTTCAGCAAATGGTGACAAAGAAATTGGAAGCATGATTGCAAAAGCAATGCAGAAGGTTGGTAATGAAGGTGTAATTACTGTTGAGGAAAATAAAGGAATTGAAACTGAGCTAGATGTTGTTGAGGGTATGCAATTTGATAGAGGATATTTATCTCCATACTTTATTACAAACAGTGATAAAATGACTACTGAATTGGATAATCCCTTTATTCTTTTGCATGAAAAAAAATTAACAAACTTACAACCGATGGTTCCACTTTTAGAAGCTGTTGTTCAAGCTGGAAGACCATTAATGATTATTTCTGAAGATGTTGAAGGTGAAGCTTTAGCAACTTTGGTTGTGAATAAATTAAGAGGTGGTTTAAAGGTTGTAGCTGTAAAAGCTCCAGGATTTGGTGATAGAAGAAAAGCTATGCTTGAAGATATTGCGATTTTAACTGGTGGTCAGGTAATTTCAGAAGATTTAGGAATCAAACTTGAAAACGTAAAACTTGATGATCTTGGATCGTGTAAAAAAGTTAAAGTTGATAAAGATAACAGTACCATAGTAAATGGTAGTGGAAAAAAATCTGATATCGAAGCAAGATGTTCTTCAATAAAACAACAAATTGATGAAACGACCTCAGACTACGATAAAGAAAAACTACAAGAAAGATTAGCTAAATTAGCTGGTGGTGTTGCCGTAATTAAAGTAGGTGGTGCTACAGAAGTAGAAGTTAAAGAAAGAAAAGATAGAGTTGAAGATGCTTTAAATGCAACAAGAGCTGCTGTTGAAGAAGGTATCGTTACAGGTGGTGGATGCGCATTGTTATATGCTGCTCAAGACCTCGATAAAGTAAAGGCAAAAGGCGAGGATCAAAAAGCTGGTGTTGATTTAGTCAGAAGAGCATTGGAAGCACCTATCAGACAAATTACTAAAAATGCTGGTGTAGATGGTTCAGTTGTAGTTGGAAAATTATTAGAGCAAAATAAAAAAACTCACGGCTACGATGCACAAAATGAGGAATATTGTGACATGTTCGCAAAAGGAATTATCGATCCTGTAAAAGTTGTTAGAACTGCTTTACAAGATGCAGCCTCAATTTCTGGATTGTTAGTAACTACTGAAGCAATGATTGCTGATAAACCTGAAGAAAAAGATGCTAGTCCTGCCGGAATGCCTGGTGGTATGGGCGGCATGGGTGGTATGGGAGGAATGGGCGGCATGGGAATGTAACACCCCCCCCCCTCTAGAAAAAATTTAAAGGCCATCATAAGATGGCCTTTTTTTTATAAAAAGATATGTCTAAAAGATATAGTGGAAAGTCTTTTAAAGATTCAAGTGTTAAGAAAAAACCAAAATTGAGTCTAAAAGAAAAAAGACAAATTAAGAGAGAAAAGCGAAAAAAGTATAATTAACGTAAATATACACGAATATTACATGCTTTTTATGGGTTTTTTTAAGTTTTCAAAACAATTTATTTATGTATAAGAGCCACAAAAAATGACTAACAACATTAGAAACATCACAATCATAGCTCACGTTGACCACGGAAAAACTACTCTAATTGATAACCTAATGAAGCAGAGTGGCTCATTTAGAGAAAATGAGGTTGTTGATGAAAGACTAATGGATTCTGGAGAATTAGAAAAAGAAAGAGGAATAACAATTTTAGCAAAACCTGCATCAATAAATTGGAAGGAATCAAGAATTAATATTATTGATACTCCTGGTCACAGAGATTTTGCTGCAGAAGTTGAGAGAGTTTTAAGTATGGCAGATGGTGCCTTGCTATTAATTGATTCTGCAGAAGGGGTAATGCCCCAAACAAAGTTTGTATTATCAAAAGCACTAAAACAAGGACTTAAACCAATTGTAGTAATTAATAAACTTGATAAGTCTGATCAAAGAGCCAATGAAGTTTTAGATGAAACTTTTGATTTATTTGTGAGTTTGGATGCAAACGAAGAACAGTTAGATTTCCCTGTTCTATACGCAAGTGGAAGATCTGGATGGGCAGATACGGAAGTAGATGGCCCAAGACAAAATTTAAACCCTTTATTAGATAAAATCATTGAACATGTTGAGCCTGCTCAATTAGATAAATCAAAACCATTTGCTATGCTATCAACACTTCTTTATGCAGATAGTTTTTTAGGAAGAAGTTTGGTTGGGAGAATTGCTCAAGGTACAGCTAAAGCTAACCAAGCGATTAAAGCAATTAATTTAAAAGGTGAAAAAGTTGATGAAGGTAGACTCACTAAAATTTTTAGATATGAAGGAACAAAAAAAGTACCTATAGAAGTTGGTACGGCTGGAGATATTGTTGTAATTGCAGGTTTAGAAAAAGCCAATGTTGCAGATACTATATGTGACCTGGAGGTGAATGAACCAATTAAAGCAACACCTATAGATCCTCCAACAATGTCCATTACTATCACAGTAAACACGTCTCCTTTAGCCGGTACAGAAGGTAAAAAACTCACAAGTACTCAAATTAGAGATAGATTAATTCAAGAAGCACAAAATAATGTTGGAATTACATTTTCTGAAAATGAAGGCAATGACTCTTTTGTAGTAAGTGGTCGAGGAGAACTAATGTTAGAAATTTTACTCACTCAAATGAGAAGAGAAGGTTTTGAAATGACTGTAAGCCCACCAAAGGTTTTGTATAGAAAAGATGATAATGGAAACAAGATTGAACCGATTGAAGAAATTACCATGGATCTTGATGAGGAGCATTCATCAAAAATTATAGACTCTATGAACAGAAGAAAAGGTAAATTAATTGAACTAAAAGATACAGGTAAAAATAAAAAACGACTTATATTTCATGCGCCTACGAGAGGCTTGATGGGATACACAAGTAGATTTTTGACACTTACAAAAGGTAATGGAGTAATAAATAGAATTTTTCATGCTTATGGTCCATTTGAAGGTGATATGGAGGGAAGAAGAAATGGAGCATTAATCTCAATGGAACAAGGTAAAGCAGTTGCATTTGCAATATTCAATTTACAGGCAAGAGGAGAAATGTTTGTAACACATAACGATCCAGTATATCCAGGCATGATTGTTGGTTTATCACCTAAACCAGGTGACATGATTATAAATGTCATGAAAGGAAAAAAATTAACTAATATGAGAACACAAGGAACAGATGAAAATGTTGTCTTAACTCCAGTAAGAAAAATGTCAATAGCAGAACAATTAAGTATGTTAAATACTGATGAAGCCTTAGAAATTACACCAGAGTCTTGTAGATTAAGAAAAGCTATATTAGATCCACACGAAAGAAAAAGAAGCGAAAAAGCTGGCGCAGCTGCTTAATCAAAAAATTTATCAACTAAATAAAGTCCTAAAGCAACACAAGGGCCAATTCCAAAAGCAAATAATAAAGTTCCAACACCAACAGTTCCACCTAAATACCATCCAACACTAACAACTGAAATTTCTAAGGTTGCTCTGACAGCGGCTATAGGAAAATTTGTAACTTTTTGTAAACCAATCATCAATCCATCTCTTGGACCTGCCCCTAAATTAGAAACTAAATATATACCTCCACCAATACCAACTGTTATTACAGATATAACTGCTAAAATTAATTGATTAGTATAATTAGTTGGAGTTGGAACAAATTTAATACAAAGATCAATCATCAGTGCGATTATTAAAGCATTAAAGATTGTTCCCATTCCTGGCTTTTGACCTAAAGGTATCCATAATATTAAAACTGCGATGCTGATTAATAAAGTAATAGTTCCAATACTTAAATTAACTTTAAGCGAAATACCCTGAGCTAAAACGCTCCAAGGAGACGCTCCAGTGAAAGAAACAATCAATAAACCTTCTCCTAATCCAAATAACATTAATCCAAAACATAAAAAAAAGAATGTTGAAAATTTTGGTTTAAGGTTGTGTGGTTTGTCGGATGTCCAATTAACTTTTGGTATTTTCTTAATTTTTAAAAACATTTATTTTATAAACTACTTCTATTATAAGAAAAGTCTATTATTGTAATCGTTAAATGAAAAAAATTTTAGTCCTATTTATTATATTGATATCATCAAATGTTTTTGCCCATATGGATCATTATAAAAGATTCAATAAAATTGAAATGGACATTTTTAGAAATGGCGAATTAATAGGATATAATTATTATTTTTTTACGAGAAAAGGTGATGAAACAATAGTAACTAATCAAATGAAGTTTTCTGTGAAACTTTTAGGAGCTACTATTTTTCAAGTAGAAGGATATGGTGAAGAAAAATATGTTAAAGATCAATTAATTTCTTATGAGTCAAAAACATTACAAAATGATAAAGAAAAATTTGTAAATTTAAAATTAAATAAAAATAGTAAAAAATTTGATATCAAAGGCTCTTCATTCAATGGGGAAGCAACAATTAATAATGTTATTGGAAATTGGTGGAATCATCAAATTTTACAAGCGGAATCCCAAATAAGTCCGATATCAGGAAGTATTAAAGAACAGGTTGTTACTTTTATAGGAAAAGAAAAAATAGAACAATATGGTAAAGTTTATAGTGTAGATCATTTTACACTAAAATCTAAAGATATGAATATTCCTAAAGATAAACGATTAAACTTTGACATTTGGTATGATCAAAAGAATTTAAGAATATTAAAAGTGAGTTATTCTAGAATGGGAAATTGGGAATATAGATTGAAAAACTTTGAATGATTTATCTTGAAATTTTTTTAAATAAGTCTTGCGCACTTATCCATCCTGACTCTAATCTTGGCCCTACAAACCAATCAGCGCAAACACCTATTTTTTTCTTTGGATCCCAATAACTTTTAATTTTTAAAGGTTTTGAATTTGAAGAATATTTCCAACCATGATTAAGAGAGAAATTTATTTTAGTTTTTTTAATATTTGAAAGTTGAAAGAACTTATCAATCATAATTTTTGAATTATCTTTCTTATTTTTTTTATTTTGATTGATCTTTTTATTTGCCCACTTAAAAGTACTTTGAAGGGTCCATAAATCATATATTGATTTAAATCTTTTTTTTGAATTTTCATTACCAGCCCAACCAAGAATTGGATCTTTGAAAAGGTAGCTGCTATTAGATTTTTTATTTTTTTTTATAGCAATCATAGTAGTTATATTTGCATCCATTTTTATTGATTTTTTTAAAAAAGAATTTTTTATGTATCTTTTTGAAAGTCTTTTTAATTGTGGAAAAGGACAGGTTAAAATAATACTCTTAAAAGATCTCAATTTTCCATCAGCAAATGATAAATGCCAAAGTTTGTTTTTGTAATGAATTTTTTTTAATTCACTTTGATAGTTGCACTTAACTTTTTTTAACAAATACTTGCTAATATCATTGTTTCCATTTTTTCCTATAATTTTAAGATGTTTTTTATCCTCTTTTTTTTGAAAGTTAAGAAAAACGTGTTTACCACCCCAGACTTTCAAAATTCTTTTTTTAATTAAATCTTTAGTAAATTTTTTGAATTCTAGACTTTTTGGCGAAAAATATTGAGCACCATGATCAAAGCCTATATTGCCTTTCATTCTTTTGAAAGATGCACGACCTCCTGGACCTCTCGCTTTGTCAAATAAAATTACTGAATTTTTTTTATTAAGAAGATTTGCAATTGTAGCTCCTGAAATGCCTGAGCCGATTACACAAAATTCACTCATTTACCAGCAACTACCATTCCCTCAATCATCATGGTTGGTGAATTGGTTGCATATTTAAATTCCAGATCATTGGCAAGAATAATGTTTTTAAACATATCTTTAAAATTTCCTGCAATTGTAATTTCATTTATAGGGTATTTAAAATCACCATTCTCAAGAAGAAAACCAGTAGCACCAACAGAATAATCACCGGTTACAATATTACTTCCATGACCAATTGTTTCGGTTATATAGAGACATCTTGGATTAGAATTTAAAAGATCTTTGTAAGAAATATTTCCATTATCAAAATATAGGTTGCTTGTTCCTCCACATCTTCCATTTGATTTAAGATTCAATTTTTTTCCATTATAGGTATCTATTAAGTAATCCTTTAAAACGCCCTGCTCTATCAGCTTTAAAGTATTAGTTTTTACTCCTTCTGAGTCAAAGCTTCGAGAACCAAGACCTTTTAATATATCTGGTTTATCAAAAATATTTATTTCATCTGAAAATATTTTTTGATTTATTTTGTCCTTTAAAAAAGAGGTTCCTCGTGAAATAGCTGAGGATGATATTGCGCTAGCAAAAGTACTTAAAATTCCTTTTGCAATTCTTTTATCAAAAATTATAGCAATTTTTTCACTGCCAATTTTTTTCGGACTAAGTTTTTTAATAGTTTGTTCAGCAGCTAATTTTCCTAAATCTTCTGCATCATTAATATCTTTTAAATGACATTTGCTAGTATATTCATAATCACGCTCCATGCTTTTGTCATCTTTAGCAACGATCACACTTGATGCCGTAAACGATGAACTTTTATAACCTTTTAAAAAACCATCACTATTAGCTAAAATAAAATTTGATTTATCTTCAGTAAAACTGGATTCTGTATTTACTATTTTTTTATCACTTGAAGCTGATGTTTCTAATCTTTCTAAATATTCAATTTTATTTTCATTTTTTATATGAGTATCATCATATAAATTTAAATCTTTTACTTCTTTGGCAAGTAAATCTTTATCTGGAAGCGAATTAAATTCGTCCCCTGGTGTATTTTTTGTAGTTTCAATACATTTTTCTATAAGAGTATCTAAATTTTCTCTCAATAAATTTGATGATGATATTGATGATTTTTTTTTACCTATATATGTTGTTATGCCTATAGCAAGATTGTCTGATCTATTAGACTCGTCTAATTTTTTATTCCTAAAATTTACTGTTTCAGAAATTGAATTACTTACAATAACGCTAGAGTCTGTTGCGCCTAATTTTTTTGCTAGATCTAAACAATAAGATGCTTTTTCTGATAAATATTCCTGATTTTTAATCATTAAAGTTTTGTACCACCCACTGTCATCTTATTAATTAATATTGAGGGTTGAGCTACTCCAACAGGAACACCTTGACCAGCTTTACCACAAGTTCCAATACCTGGATCTAACATCATATCATTTCCAACCATTGATACCTCTTTTAATATAGATGGACCATCACCTATGAGTGTTGCTCCTTTAATAGGTGATCCAATTTTACCATTAAGAATTTCGTACGCCTCGGTACAATTGAATACAAATTTGCCTGAAGTAATATCAACTTGCCCACCACCAAAACTGACTGCAAAAATACCTTTATCAACTGACTTAATCATTTCCTCTTGAGTATGATTGCCATTTAACATCATAGTATTTCTCATTCTTGGAAGTACTATGTGTCTATAATTTTCTCTTCTTCCACTTCCAGTAGATCTGGTTTTCATTAATCGAGCATTTAATCTATCCTGCATGAAATTTTTCAATATTCCATTTTCAATTAAAACTGTTTTCTCTGTAGGAGTTCCTTCGTCATCTATTGTGAGGCTTCCTCTTCTATTATCTATAGTTCCATCATCAATAATAGTAACACCCTCACTTGCCACCTTCTGGCCCATTAGGTCATGAAATGCGGATGTTTTTTTTCTATTAAAATCTCCTTCTAAACCATGCCCGACTGCTTCATGAATTAAAATAGCAGGCCAGCCAGGTCCTAGAACAACTTTCATTTCACCTGCTGGAGCAGGTTTGCTCTCTAAATTTATTGAAGCTATTCTTAAAGCTTCATCACAAACATTTTTCCAATTGTCTTCCTTTAAGTACGCATCATATGATTTTCTTCCCCCAATACCATAAACACCCGTCTCTTTTCTTCCATTTTTTTCAAGCATTACAGTTACATTAAATCTAACTAAAGGACGAATATCTGTAAGTGTTTCACCACCAGATCTAATTATTTCTATAGACTTTTGTTCCCCGAGAAAATTTGCTGTTACTTGCTTTACATTATTATCTTTTTCTCGAAGATATTTGTTTACATTATTTAAAATCTCAATTTTTTCATTCAGTGTTTTTTGATCAATTGGATTAATATTTTCATAATATTTTTTATTAGATTTTGGTAATTCATGATTATAAACGCCCTTGGCAGATTTTAATGTTGATTTTAAATTTTCGGAAGATTGTTTCAGTGAATTTTTTGATATCTCATTTGAATGCGAATAAGCAACAATTTCATCTGAGATAGCTCTAAATCCAAAACCTAAGTCCGAGCTATAGCTGGAGTTTTTAATTTTATTATCATCTAACAATATTGACTCTGATTTGGAATTTTCTAAATATAGCTCTCCATCATCACATTTCTGTAATGTGTCTGAAATAATACTTTCAGCATCACTTCTAGATAAGTCTGATTTTTCAAAGAAATTACTCATGGTCACCAATACATAGTTTGTTTAATAGAATTTTCAACATGTGTATTTTACGCATATACATAACTTCATTTTTTTGTAATTTATTACTTAATGAAAGTTTATTTTAATAATTCTTGTAAAATATGTAAGGCCGAAATTGACTTATATAAAAAAGAAAAAATTCAAGATATTGATTGGATCGATATTACAGATAATACTTTAGCTAGAAAAGAAACTTCTAAAAATGATAAAGAACTCCTTCGAAGGCTTCATGTAAAGGATGGTGAAAAAGTTTTAGAGGGTGCAGAAGCTTTTTTATTAGTTTGGAAAAAAATACCTAAATATAAATTTCTATATAAATTTTTTAAATTACCAATAATCTTTAATATTTTTTCATTTATTTATGAAATAGTCGCTTTTTTTCTTTATCTAAAAAATAAAAAACAACTAAAAAATTAACTTGTAAAAAATAATAAAAATTTACTTAATAAAGACATTGAAGCTACAAACATTACAAGCACAATAGAATACATCAACAAAATAATTTTATTTTTTTTTCTTCTTAATCTTACAAAATCTTTATCATCTAAATCTGAAATATCTCGTTCCCCAACAACAGGATAATCATAAGTAAATCGCCAAGTACTATCTCCAAGTCTATCATCTAAATTATTATAATACGTAATCCAAGCGATGATATATCTTAAAAGCAAATATAGAATGATTAAAAAAATTGTTCCAAAAAGCATTTGAGATAATACCTGATTGAAATTATTTTTTAATTAATATTTTTGTCTCTTTTTTTTGCAATAAGTTGTGTTAATGAGTCAACCATCGTATCAGAAGCTTTAAATATATCAACACTTCTGAATTCATGAGAAATATTTTTTTCTGGATTTGTTTTATCCTCAATTATAATTCCTTCATCTGGTGAATTATTTTTTATATAGATAAGCAATAACCATTCCTCATCTTCAGACTCATCCCATTTAATAAATACCTCCCCTGTTTCAAACCTTCGGTCTATACACCTAAAGATAGACATATTTCTGGTAATATGTTTTTTATTAAGTTGAAAAACTAAGCTGCTCGCACTTCTATAAAAACTCTCTAATGCAAATTCTACTTTTTGTCTTGCTAGAGTGTATTCTTTTTCTTTTAATAATAATGTTTCTCGATCTTCATCACCCAGTAACTTGACACCAAGTGCCTCTACTCTTTCTTTAATTTTTTGATCTCTTATTATTCTGTATTTTTCTTTGAGTCTATCAATTCTTTCTTGTAATCCAGCATAGTCTTCTCTTTTTTCTTGTAGTGAAATTTTTTCTAACTTTTCTAATTCTTTAACTTCTCTTATTCTAAATTTTTCTATTTGTTTATCTAATCTTAATTGTTTTAAAAATTGTTTCTGTTTTTCAGCTTGTTCAATTCTTAAAAGAGCTTGTTCTTTTCTTAGAAATAATTTTATATCTTTTGTTCTCTGTTTTTCTAATCTAGTTTCTTCTCTGAGCTCTTGTTCTTTAAGTTTTACTCTTAGGGCCTCTTCCTCCCTCTTTTGTTTTTCAAAGGCCATTTTTGTTTTTCTTTCATTTTCTATTTTTTCGATTTTCTGCCTTCTTTTTTCATCTTGTTTTAAAATTTTATAATTTGATATTGTTTCTGAAATTTTATCGAAAAAACCTTGTATATATTTTTCTAAACTAAATTTTATTTTAATATTTAATTCTGGTTTTAGGGATAATTGCCATTTTACTAGTTTTAAAGCCAAACTATCTTTTTTGGCTTTACTAGTGTTAATTTTATTTTGGATTATTTTAAGTTTTTTAAGTTTTGTTTTCTTAATTCTTTTTTTTGATTTTAATTGTTTTTTTTTTTTGATTTTTTTTGCCCTTTTAAACTTTTTAATTACTGGCTTTTTTTTCTTAATTTTTTTTTTTTTTTTAATTTTTTTTTGTTTTTTTTTCATTATTGAGGAAAATAAATTCTATCAATAATTTATTGATAAATATAGTCTCTAGTCACAGGTGTAGATCTATAATTTTTTGTAAGTTGAAACTGATATACAACTTGATCGCCCCACTTAAAGGCCATTTCACAACCAGCAAGATAAAATTCCCACATTCTAAAAAACTTTTCATCAAACATATTCACAATTTTATCTCTATTTTTTAAACAATTTTCCTTCCAGTGTCTTAATGTGTGGGAATAATGAAGTCTTAATACCTCTATGTCAGTAACAATTAAACCAGCGTTTTCTATTGGTGTAGTCACCTCACTCAAGCTAGGTGTGTATCCACCTGGAAAAATATATTTTGTAATCCATGGATGTGGGTCTCTAGGAGGATTAACAGATCCTATTGTGTGAATTAGTGAGATACCATCATCTTTTAACAAATTTTCAACCTGTTTAAAAAATTTTTTATAAAATTTTCTACCAACATGTTCAAACATCCCAACACTTACTATTCTATCAAACTTTTCTTTTAACTCTCTATAATCCATTAACTTGAACTTTACCTGGTTTTGTAAATTCATTTCCTTTGCTTTTTGATTGCAATAGTTAAGTTGATTTTCTGATAGAGTGATCCCAGTTACTTCACAGCCTGCACTTTTTGCAATATCAATTGCTAATGAGCCCCAACCGCATCCAATATCTAAAACTTTTTGATTTGGTTTGATGTTTAATTTTTTTATAATATGTTGTATCTTATTATTTTGAGCAGTCTCAAGACTATCGCTTTCATTCTTAAAATAAGCACATGAATACTGTCTCTTTGGATCTAAGAATAAATCATATAAATCATCTTTTATATCATAATGATGGGATACATTCATTTTAGATTTTTTTATAAAATTAAAATTAGTTAAATACCTATAAGACCCTCTCAATCTATTTAATAGGAAACTAAAAAAGTTTAATTCACCTCTGCCAATATTCATTAAAGCTAAATCTAAAAAATCAGTCAAAGATCCATTTTCAATAATTATCTCTCCATCTGTATAAGCTTCACCAAAATATAGATCAGGATGAAACAATAGTTTATAATGTAAATTTTTATTTAAAATTTTTAATTTCATAGGTTTTTCTCCAGGCTCACCAATTATGTACTCTTTTGAATTTGCATCCACTAAAATAAAACCACCCTTTTTAAAAATTTTATTTAAAAATCTTGCTAGTTGCATATTAAGCTGCTAATTTTGATTTTATTTGAAAATCAAGTTTTCTTAAATTTTCCATTAAATTATTTTCACTATCACGATCTAAAAGACCTAAAGGCGGTAATACATTCTCATAAATTTTGTCTTCTTTGGATTTAAAAGTATGGAGAGCTGAAATTAAATTATATTTTTCAAAAGTATTTCTCACATCAATTAATTTTTGATTATAAATTTGCTCTTTTCTTGAAAAAAAATCATCATAAACTCTTCGAGCAAGTTGAGCAGTGACATTGCATGTCGCAGTTATGATACCTTCACATCCAAGCTCTAGTCCTTTTAATAATTTTGACTCTGAACCTGGCATTAAAGAAAAATTTTCTAATTTTAAATTTTCAAATAAATTATATGAACTATCTTTAACTCCTACTATTTGTTTTGGAAATCTTTTTACAAGTTCTTCTACACATTCTAAACTAAATTTATAGCCACACAGTTTCTCAAAGTTATAGAGAATTATTTGACATTCAGGAATTGCCTCAACGACTTTAGAATAAAAGTTTAATACATCTTTATCTTCATATTTGTAATAAGCTGGAGGCATAATTAAAAAATTTTTAAAACTTAACGATGTTGCTATTTTCATAAAATTGATAGTTTCATTCAATGAATTTAAACCTGTTCCGATCAAATATTTATCTTTATACTTACTTTCAGATAAATTATTTAATAACTTTATCTTCTCTGAAATGGGTATTAGTTGTGCCTGTCCAGTGCTTCCGAAAATTGCTGTTCCATGACAACCTTGATCAATCAGTTTCTCAGCATGTTTAATAGTTTTTTCAATATTTAAGCTTAAATCAGAATTTAAAACTGACATTGACGCTGCAAAAATTCCACTTATTTTTGTCATAATAAAAATTTATATAAAAATATACTCAGTAAAGTTTATAAATACCATATGAAAATTTTAGCAATTCAAAATAGAATGGGCATCGGAGATACTGTTATTTTTTTACCTTTTATTAAGGCTTTATATAAAAAATTTAATTCACCTATTAGTTTACTTGTCAAAGAAAGCTCAAAAGCAGATCAATATTTATTTCAAACCAATTATATAGATAAAATTCTTATTTTAGAAAGAGACAGTAACAATAATAGTAGACATAGTGGATTATTAGGGAGTTTTAATTTAATTAAAGATTTAAAAAAATATAATTTTGAAAAAATTTTTATTTTCAATTCTTCTTTAAGATTTAATTTAATTGCTCGATTTTCAAATATTCCAGAAATTTATCAATACTCTTTGTTTAATAAAAATAAACAACACATCACTGATACTCCAAAAAAGTTTTTAAAAGATGAATTAGATTTAGATATAAATGAAGATCCCAATATCCAAATCAGTGATGATTTAATATCAGACTCAATAAAAAAATTTCAAATTGATAAAAATGAATTTAATATACTAATGGGCATAGGCGGCTCTGGACCTACAAAAAGAATACCATCAAGAGTATTTTTAGAAGTTATTGATAAAACTCTTAAAATAAAAAAATGTAAATTTTTTCTTGCAACAGGTAAAAATAATGAAGAACAGGTTATATTAAATGAAATATTAGATACTAAGTATAGAAATTTTTGTGTACCTTTAGATAAATTTTCAATCAGAGAAACTTTGCCAATTATAAAGAATTGTAATTTATCTATTTGTAACGACTCAAGCTTTAGTCATTTATCTGCAGCCTTGGGTATTAAAACAATTACTTTAATGGCAGACACTCCATTAATATATGGAAATTATAGTTCGAATATGTTTCCAATTCTTCCAGACGGTGAAAAAACAGTTGGTCATAATACTTTAGGCAAAGAAAAGATTAACTCAGAAAAAATTTTTAATAAACTAATTGAAATAACTAATTAAGAAATATCATTTAACACTATATCCTTAGCTTCATTTACTATTGAGGAAAGTCTAGAAGTTTCAGGAGATACGTCAGGATGAATTTTTTTTTGAATTTTTACATAAGCTTTGTTTACATCTTCTTTAGTAATTTTTTTATTCATATCTAAATTCAAAATTTTATAAGCTTCTGAGATGGATATAGACGATTGGTTGTTTGAGTTTGCTTGATTAAAAGAAAATCTTCCTGATCTTCTCAATGTTTGAATTAATCTAAAAAGTGAAATTAATTGAAAAATAGATAAACCTTTTAATTTCAATAAGGCAAGACTTGCAAGTGTAAGGGGTAAAGTTAACAAAAATCTACCAGCAACAGCAAACAAAATTGCCAAAACAATCAAACCAATTATTAAGAGAATTCTAAGAGTTTTTGATATCTTTTTTGATGAAATATTACTAATAAATTTTAATAGAAAATAGAAAATAGTTAATATTACTACTGTATAAATAATTATATTCATATATTTGTACCTAAATGAAAATACCACAACTAAAAAAAAAATCAGAGTTAAAATCTTGTCACAATGTTACATGGGAAGATGATTATAGCTGGGTACATCAGAAAAATATTCTTGAAGTTTTAAAAGATAGCTCAAAATTACTTCCAGAAGTAAGAGAATATCTTGAGCAAGAAAATAATTATACAGAGTATAACTTAAAAGATACTAAAAAGTTTCAAAAACAAATATTTGATGAAATTAAAGGTAGAATCAAATTAGATGACGAGTCGTTGAGGTTTAAAGATTATCGTTATGAATATTGGACAAAAACAACAACTGAAGGAAACTATTCTATCAAACTTAGGAAAAAAATTGGTTCTAATGAAATTGAAGAAATTTGGAACGGAGATAAAGAAAAAGAAAAATTACAAACTGAATATTTTGGTATTGGTGATTTAGAAGTAAGCTACAACGACAAATATTTAGCTTATTCATTAGATTTAAAAGGCTCTGAATATTTTACAATATATCTAAGAGAAATCTCATCTGGAAAATTAATTACTGAAAAAATTAAGGATACTAGTGGAAGTGTTACATTTAGTTTGGATGATAATTATATTTTTTATTCAAAACTTGATGAGTTTCATAGACCTAGAAAAATTTTCAGACATAAAGTAGGATCATCTCCTGAGAAAGATGAACTAATTTTTGAGGAAAAAAGTGATGCCTTTACAGTAGGAATAAGTCTTAGCTCAGACGAAAAATACTTTTTTATCACCACATCAGATCATAATACGTCAGAACAATATTTCTTTGGGGTAAATGAAAAAACACCAGAGCCAAAATTAATTAAAAAAAGAAAAAGAGGCATAATTTATTCTGTAAATTCATGGGATAATGATTTTTATTGCCATACTAACGAGGATGCAGAAGATTTCAAAATTGAAAAATGTGACGATCTAATCAATCAAAATTGGGAAATTTATATTCCTCCTAAAAATGAAGTTCTTATAGGAGGATTAATATTTTTAAATAATTGGATCATTAGAGGGGAAAAATCAAACGCATTAGGAAAATTATTTATAAAAAATAATCAAACTGGGATTGAGGAAGAACTTAAGTTTACTGATGAAAAAGTAATTGTACCCGGTATTTCTTTAATACAAAGGGATAAAAATACTGATTTGGTTTATTTATCATATTCATCACCAAAAACACCAAGTAAAACTTTTTTATATAATTTAAAAACAAAAGAAAAAAAGCTAGTTAAAGAACAAGAAATTCCATCTGGCCATAATCCTGATGACTATATAGTTGAAAGATTAGAGTGCCCATCTCATGATGGAAGATTAGTTCCTATAACAATTACAAGACATAAAAGAACAAAAACTGATGGATCAGCTAATTTGCTTTTATATGGATACGGCTCATACGGAAGTTCAATGACACCAGATTTTTCTTCTACAAAATTTAGTTTAGTTGATAGAGATATAATTTGGGTAACTGCCCATATTAGAGGAGGAATGGAAAGAGGTATGAAATGGTGGAAAGAAGGAAAACTTCTTAACAAAAAAAATACTTTTGAAGATTATATCTATGTTGCAAAATATTTGATTGAAAAAAAGTATACATCCAATGGAAAGATAATTGGTATGGGTGGATCTGCTGGTGGATTACTAATGGGTGCTGTTGTAAATCGATCACCAGAATTATTTTTAGGAATGATTATGGCTGTTCCTTTTGTTGACTCTTTAACAACCAATCTTGATCATTCATTGCCATTGACCATTGGAGAATTTGACGAATTCGGTAATGCAAAAGAAAATAAGGAACATTTTGATTATATTTATTCTTACGCTCCTTATCACAATATAAAAAAAATGGATTACCCTCATATTTTAATTACTACAAGTTTAAGTGATAATAGAGTGTTGTTTGATGAACCTACAAAGTTTACAGCTAAACTTAGAGATCTAAAAACAGATAATAATTTGCTTCTTTTAAAAACTGAAATGAATGCTGGTCATGGTGGAAAATCAGGTAGAGATGGAGCAATTGAAGAGGTTGCTCTTGATTACGCATTTATCCTAAAAATTTCAAAAAAAAATTGATTTTTTCAATCTTGAAAAAATCATAATAATTCCTACATAAATCCTGTATGTCGCCTAATGGGACCTACATTAATAAACTTGCTTAAAAAAAGGAGGATATATATGACAAGTAAGGATCTATCTATATTCAACTCATTAAGACCTTTTTCTATTGGCTTTGACGATATGTTTGACCAATTTGAAAGTATGTTAGGTAATGGGGGTTTGACTATGCAGTCAAATTACCCACCATACAACATAAGAAAAACAGGCAAAGATAACTACGCTATTGAAGTTGCTCTTGCAGGTTTTAATAAAGATGATGTTGAAGTTGAGTTTGAGGATAATTTATTAACTGTAAGAACTAAACAAGTTAATAAATCTGAAGACAAAAATGAAGATGGTGAAATAATTCATAGAGGTATCTCGCAAAGACAATTTGCTAGATCATTTACTATTGCTGATGATGTAAAAGTAAATGGTGCAGAGTTAAAAGATGGTCTTTTAACAGTTGCCTGTGAGAGAATTTTACCAGATCATAAGAAAAAAAGACTTATTCAAATAAAATAAGTATAAAACCTTGCTTGTGGGGGTTTCTCCCCACAAGTTTAAATACATCCACTTGATGTAAAACTTTCAATAATATTATTTTGATTTATTTCAAACTTACGTTCACAAGGAATTCCATATTTTTTTGTTTTATATATAAAAACTTTATTTCCAGACTCATTCATATAATCTTCGGTAGGATTTCCTAATTCAATTTTTAAATCATTCATTTCTTTACCAACTAATTTTCCATATTTTCTATTTTCTTTCTCTGCTATTGAATCTGATTTTTCTTTTATAGTTTGACAACCAGAAAAAATGAAAAAAAATATAAAAAGGATTAAAAGATTTTTTAAAAACATAAGTTTAATGTATCACAAAATTAAATTAAACAATTAACCTCAGAGTTGTAAATTTAATCAAAATAGCAACAAATTCGCCGAATTGAACAAACTCCAAAAAGATTTTTCATTTCGAATCAACTACTGTACTTAAAAAATGGAGGTCTAATGTTAGATAACTACTTTAACTATAAAAAACATAAGACAGATTTTAAAACCGAAGTCGTTGCAGGAGTGTCAACCTTTTTGACAATGGCTTATATAATGTTTTTGAATCCTGTCATACTTGCCGACGGCGGTTTTGATTTTGGTGGTGTTTTTACAGCAACAGCTCTTGCGGCAGCATTAGCTTGTTTTATAGCTGCATTTTACGCTAAAACTTGGCCAGTTGGACTTGCACCAGGAATGGGGATAAATGCTTTTATCGCCTACGGTGTTTGTTTAGGAATGGAATATACCCCTGCTGAAGCACTTGGTGCTGTTTTAGTTGCTGGTGTAGTCTTTTTAATTATTTCATTAACACCATTAAGAGCATGGTTAATCAATTCCATACCAAAAAGCTTGAAGTTAGGAATTGGTGCTGGAATAGGATTATTTCTTGCAATTATCGGTTTTCAGATAATGGGATTAACTGCGGACAATCCTGTTGTTCTCGTACAAATGGGTGATCTTTCTAATCCACTTTTACTTCTGGGTGCTGGTGCATTTATTTCAATGATAGTTATGGAAAAAATGAAAATTAAAGGAAACATAATTATTGGAATAATTGTTTTTAGTGCGATTGCTTGGGTAACTGGTTTAGGAAAGTTTAATGGAGTTGTTTCATCTCCACCACCTATGACTCACTTAATGACTTTTGACTTAGGAGCTGCTTTAAGTGCTTCAATGGTGACTGTAATTTTCACTTTATTTTTCATCGACTTTTTTGATACAGCAGGAACACTAACAAGTGTAGCCAATGTGTCAGGTAAAATAGGTCCTGACGGAAAAATAAAAGACATAAATAAAGCAATGTTGTCAGATAGTGCTTCTACAGTAGTTGGATCTGTTTTAGGTACGTCTACTGTTACAACTTATGTTGAAAGTGCAGCAGGAGTTAAGGCAGGTGGAAGAACGGGAATGACATCGCTAGTAATTGGAATATTATTCTTGGCATGTTTATTCTTTAGTCCACTAGCTACATCACTACCAAAAGAAATTGATGGTGCAGCCTTAATATACATCGCAACTTTATTTGTAAGAAATATTACAGATATTGAATGGGATGATATTGCTGAGGCTGGTCCAGCCGTGCTTGCTATGATCGCTATGCCATTCACATACTCTATTTCTAATGGAATAGCATTAGCTTTTGTTGCTTATGCAGCTGTAAAATTATGTACAGGTAAATTTGATAGCACAAGCCCAGCAATTTGGGTTATTGCTGCTCTAAGTATAGTAAGTTTCTTAGTAGCATAAAAGATTAAATAACATTTAGGGCGGCTTTTAGGTCGCCCTTTTTATTTTTGGTGTTTTTTTTTGATTTCTTCTATTCTTATTTCTTCGTAAATTTCAAATGGTTGAACAATCCAAGGATCAGCATCTAATTTAACTGCACAAAAATCTGGTTCAAAAGTAGATTTTTTTTTCTTCCAAAGAGTAGCTGTTTTAATATCGTCTATTTTTCCTTTTATAGGTTCATACTTCTTTAACCAGTCAATACTTTTATTAAATGTAATACCAGTATCAGATAAATCATCACATAATAAAATTCTTCCTCCCATGCTAGGGGCTATTGAACTCATTTCTCTTGAAAACACAATGTCTCCTTGTTCGTCCTCAATTCCCTTTCCACTATAAGATTCTACTGCAAGATATGCACATTTCAGTTTAAAAATTCTACTCAATACATCAATCATAGGTGCGGCCCCTCTCATAATTCCAATCAGTATTGTTGGCTTATAACTGCTTTCCTCTATTTGGATTGCAAGTTTTTCAACTGTGTTATTATACTCATCCCAATTAACAATTAATTTATCTGACATTTTTTTAGTTTTTGAATACAAATATTAGTGATGCAAGTAATATCAAAGCAATAATTGAAGTAAATAGAATACTTGGTTTATGAATATTTCTTCCTCTTAAGTTAAAATAGTGACGCCCAAGTGCAGAAATAATTGCAATTAAACATAAAATTAGCCAATTATATTTATGATAAACTAAAAAACTATAATGTCCTGACAGCATTATAAATAATACTAAAAACGTTGAATAATTGTTGTGTATTGACCTTTGTTTCGCAGCCAAGGACAGACTCATATCAAACTCTTTATTATCTTTACTACTATTAATAATATTCATCTGATTTGGAATAATGACAGTAAAAACATTAGCGAACATATTCGTTCCAATAATTAACCCTACGCTTAAAAATGCAAACTTTGCACCAAAAATTTTAGTCAAACCAAACGATAATAGGCCTAATAAAATTAACATTGTGGTCAAAAATAAAAAATTATTCTTTATAAGACTGGATTTGCACAAAGAATCATAAATAACCCAAGACAAAACCAATGATAAAACAGAATATGAAATTGCATTGAATGGAGATAAAACTAAAACTCTTTTATCAACCATTAATACACCAGAATTATAATAGTAAATCACTCCTAATAACAATATTCCAGTAACAAATGTTAAATAACTTTGCCACTTAAAGATTACGAGTTGATTTAAATAAGATTGGTTTGGAGAAGTTTTTAATCTAGATAATTTGTAGAAAAAACCTGAATGCATTAAATAGCCTTCACCATCTATATCTTTTGAGCTAATATTTTTGTTCAATTTATTATCTAAATAATTAAATAAAAAACTATTTCCTACCCATAAGATAGCAAATAATACATGTCCCCATCTTAATATTGCCTCAGACCACTTAAGTGCGTATGTAAAAATTTCCATTTAATATTTAATTTTATCTTCTTTCGTTTGCCAAATTTTAAATGCCTCAAGCGCCTCTTCTCTATTCATTTGAGACATCTTTATTTTTCTCTCATTAATATCTTTTTTAATTTCTGAGTATATTAAAGAGTCATCAAAATCTATATTGGCAGCGTCTGTTCTGGTATTAGCGTAAAAAATGTTATCAACGTGAGACCAATATATTGCTGATAAGCACATGGGACATGGTTCACAACTTGTGTAAAGATCACATCCTTTTAGAAAAAAATTATTTAATTTTCTACATGCATTTCTAATTGCAACTATTTCTGCATGAGCGGTAGGATCATTGTTTACTGTTACTTGATTGTGGCCTTCAGCAATTATTTTATTATCTTTAACTATAACACAGCCAAATGGACCACCCTTGGCTTTTGCACTTTTTATTGAAAGCTCTATAGCCTTCAACATAAATTGAGAATTATTCGACATAAATTTAAACTATATTTTTTAATTTCTTTATACTCAATAATATTTTTTCAGGTGTAGCTGGAGCGTTAATAACGGGTACTTTTTTATAATTGGCTGTTGAAGCTATTGCATCTTTAATTGCAAAAAAAACACTCATAGCAAGCATAAGTGGAGGTTCTCCGGTTGTCTTGGCTTTGTTTACAACTTTTTCAACATTTAAACCTTTTTTAAAAATTTCAACGTTAAATTTTTTGGGGATATCATTTATTGCAGGAATTTTATAAGTAGATGGAGAGAAAGTTTTTATTTTTCCTAATTTATCCCAAACTACCTCCTCCATAGTTAACCATCCTTGACCCTGCACAAAACCTCCCTCTATTTGTCCACGTTCTAGTGCTGGATTAATTGCATTTCCAACATCATGTAAAATATCAACTCTGTCTAGAACACTTTCACCGGTAAAAGTATCAATAGTAACTTCTGATACAGCAGCACCATAGCAAAAATAATAAAAAGGTCTTCCTTTAAAAATTTTCTTATTAAAATTAATTTTTGGAGTAGAATAAAAACCTGAGGATGAAAGAGATATTCTATTTAAATAAGCTTCTTTAATTATTTGTTCAAAATTAAAAATTCTATTTCCAATGTAAATGTTTCCATCTTTATATATAGGTTCAGTTTTTGAGAAAATTTTATACTTTTTTTTAATAAAATTATTTATATTCAATTTTATTTTTGACACAGCGTTTAGAGTAGCTGCTCCATTTAAATCAGTTGTAGAAGAAGCGGCACTAGCTGAAGTGTTGGGTACTTTTGATGTATTGGTCGATGAGATTTGAACTTTTTCATATGGTAAACCAAAAGAGTTAGCTACCAACTGAGCAATTTTAGTATGGGTTCCTTGACCCATTTCTATGCCTCCGTGATTCATATGAATACTGCCATCAGTATAAACATGAACGAGGGCACCAGCTTGATTAAGGTGTATTGTGGTAAATGATATTCCAAATTTAACAGGAGTTATTGAAATACCTTTCTTTTTAAATTTATTTTTTTGATTAAATTTTTTAATTTCACTATATCTTTTTTTGTAATTAGATTTAGTTTTTAGATCTTCAAATATTTCATTAATAACATTATCATTAATTTTCATTCCATAATGAGTTATGTTTCTATTTTTCCTTCCATAAAAATTTCTTTCTCTAATTTTAGATGGATCTTTTTTTAAATAACGAGATATATTGTCGATAATATTTTCGATAGCCATCATACCTTGATTACCACCAAACCCTCTAAAGGCTGTTGAAGATACAGTGTTAGTCTTGCATAAATAATTTTTTATTTCTACATCCGATAAGTAATATGCATTATCAATATGCAATAAAGCTCTTTCATTTATTGCAAGTGAAAGATCTGGCGACATTCCACATCGAGATGCAAGTTTTAATTTCAAACCATCAATACGGCCATCATCATCAAACCCTACTTCATAATCAGAATAAAAATCATGTCTTTTTCCAGTTATAATTATATCGTCATCCCTATCCAGTCTAAGCTTAATTGGTTTTTTTGTCTTATGAGATAAAAGAGCACAAATAGCAGAAGTCATAAAATTGGTCTCCTTACCACCAAATCCTCCACCAATTCTTCTAACTAAAACATCAATTGAATTACTTTTTTGATTTAACATTTTTGCTATGATTTGTTGTGTTTCGGATGGATGTTGAGTTGAACTATAAACTGTATAATTTTCATCTTCTTTTGGGATCACAAAAGCAACCTGTCCTTCCAAGTAAAAATGCTCTTGGCTACCAGTTGTAAAATTTCCTTTGATTTTATTTTTTGACTTTTTTATTTTTTGATTTGGATTACCTTTTTTTATTATTCTTGGTTTAAATAATAAGCTATTTTTTTTTAAAGCTTCATCAATAGTAACTATTGGTTTTAAATCTTGATAAACAACTTTTGCTTTTAATACCGCTTTTCTTGCAAGTTCCATTGATGTTGCAGCTACTGCAAAAAGTGGTTGACCATAATATTCTACTTTATCTTTCGGAAAAATTGGATCTCCATCAAATACTGGACCAACATCATTTCTACCTGGTATATCCAAATATGTAATAACAGAGAGCACTCCCTCACTTTTTTTTACATCCTTTAAATCAATTTTTTTTAATTTAGCATGTGCTTTTTTGCTCCAACCTATTGCACCGTATAGTGTATTTAGCGGTTCACTAATATCATCAGTATACTTAGCTAATCCTGAAACATGCTTGGCCCCACTGTCATGAACTATACTTTTATTAAATAATGAGTCGCTTATTTTCATTGATTAATTCTAATATTCTTTTTTTTACTAATTTCGTAAAAAAATTTCATTAAAAGGTTTTTGGCAATTTCAATTCTATAATTTTTACTTGCTCTCATATCGTCAATTGGTGAAAAATCATCCTTAATCAAATTCTGTGCTTTCAAAAAAAGTTCTTTAGAAAAAATAGAATTATCAAGTATTTTTTCAATTGATGTTGCACGCTTAGGTATTTCAGACATTCCCCCGTAAGCTATTTTTGCTTTGACTATTTTATTATTTTTAATCAACAAATTGAATGAAGCACAAACAGTTGAAATATCATCATCAAATCTTTTTGATATTTTATAGGCCTTAAAAAAGTTTTTTTTATTTATTGGGATTTTTACTGAATAAACAAAATCACCCTTTTTAAGTTTTGTTTTTCTGTAAGAAATAAAAAATTGATCTAAAGGTATAATTTTTAAAGTATTTTTAGTTTGAATTTTAATAACTGCATCCAAGCTTAATAACAAAGGTAACGTATCACCAATTGGCGACGCTGTAGCAATATTTCCAGATACAGTGCCAACATTTCTTATTTGAACTGAACCATATCTTTTCAATATATTATAAAAATCTAAATAGTAGGATTTTATGATATTTTGAAAATCATATAAGGAAACTCCAGCTCCGACTTCTATGTAGTTTTTATTTTTTTTTACAAATTTTAATTCTTTAACTGAATTTAGAGAAATAATACTTTTTATTTCTCCTCTTAACTTTGTAACTCCTAAAGATAAATCTGTTCCTCCACTTAAAAAATAAGAATGAGGATTTTTTTTAATAATTTTCTTTAAATTGTTTAAGGATTTAGGTGAGAAATATTTTTTATTCTTATGAAAAATTTCAACTTCATTATTATTTATTTTTTTTAGTAAGTTAATAATTTTTGTTTGATCTTTTTTAAAATGATCATTGTCTTTCTTTTTGTTTAAGCTTTTTGCAGCATCAATAATTGGTCTATATCCAGTGCATCTACATAAATTACCAGAGAGTGTTTCCTCAATAATTTCATCATCAAATTTTTTAAAATTTTTATACATTGCGAATAATGACATGATAAATCCGGGGGTACAAAAACCACATTGTGAGCCATGAAATTTTACCATCGCTTCCTGGATAGGATGTAATTCATTTTTTTTTGACATTAAATCTTCAACCAAAATTAAATGTTTTCCATTAACCGAGGGTAAAAAGCTAATACAAGAGTTTATTGATTTATATACCAATTTGGAATTCTTTAGTTCTCCAAGAACCACTGTGCAAGCGCCACAACCGCCCTCAGCACACCCTTCTTTAGTTCCATTTTTTTTTAGATCGTTACGAACATAATCTAAAACTGTCTTGTTGGGATCAGGGTTTTCTATACTACAAATTTGATTATTATAGATGAATTGAATAGTATTGGAAACCATTAGCTTCCTCTATAAGTTGAATAACTCCAAGGTGATACCAACAATGGCACATGATAATTTTCTTTATTATTTGAAATATTAAATCTGACAACTACATCATCAAGAAATGGTTTTTTTTCATTTTTGATAATCTCTTTAAAATAATCACCAATATAAAAAACCAATTCGTATTTTCCTGATTTAAATTTATCTTCTTCAGCAAGTGGTTTATCCGACCTTCCATCAGTATTAAGAACTAGGCTATTGATTATTTCTCTATCTTTGCCATTAAGAAAAAACAACTCAACTTTAATATTCTTTCCAGGTTTACCTGAATAAACATCTAGTACATGAGTTGTTAATTTAGCCATATAATAAGTATATACTATACAAAAACTTGATAATAAATATATTAAAACATCTTCGCACAAATAATGAAAGTTACAAAAAATCTGAACGCTTTATCTGAAATTGAATTTTTATCAATTTTTGGAAGTATATTTGAAAAATCAGAATGGGTTGCTAGCAAAACTTATCAATTAAAACCATTTAATGATCAAGAAGATCTTATTCATAAAATGATGAAAATTTACAATAATTGTTCAAAAGAAAAGATTGTAGAAATTTTAAATTTACACCCAAAATTAGCAATCGAAAAAAATTAACATTGTTTTCATCAGAAGAACAAAAAAATGCTAAATTAGATACATGTTCAAAAGAAGAATTGTTAGAATTTGAAAAATTAAATTTAGATTATGAGAGAAAATTCAAATTTCCATTTATAATTGCTGTTAAAGGTAAAAACAAAAATCAAATTTTGGATAATTTTAGAAAAAGAATTAATAATAATTACGAAATCGAATTTAATAAAGCGAAATCAGAAGTTGAGAAAATTGCTTTATTTAGACTTAATGAGGTTTTAAAGAGTTAAAAATTTATGAAAATATTTGATTGTTTTATGTTTTATGATGAAGAACTTACTTTATATATTCAAAATAATTTAGAAAAATTTAAAGAATGGATTGATTAAAATGAAAAAGGGTTATTGGATAAGTCTTTATATAAAAATAGATAATCAAGAAAATTTAAAAAAATATGCTGAGACTGTAACACCTATTATTAAAGGGTTTGGAGGTAAGCCTCTTGTTCGAGGTGGCAAGTATGAAACTTTTAATGGTGACAATTTTGTGAGAACAGTCATTTGGGAGTTCCCGAGTTATGAAAAAGCAATTGAGTGTCATAAGTCCTCTGAATATCAAAATGGTTGGAACATAGCGAAAGACACAACAATAAGACACATGCAAATAATAGAGGGATTTAGTACTGAATAGGTTCTGGATCAATGCTTCTCCACAAATACCATGTCGCAACTGAACAATAGGGTGAAAACCTTTTTTTAAGCAAGTTTACAAAGCTTATAGGTGGTAAGTACTTTTTATTATAGTTTTTCGATATTGCTCTCAAAAGACCAATATCTTGGACTGGCCAAATATTGGATCTGTTGTATGTAAACAGTAATATCATTTCAGCAGACCATCTTCCTATTTGTCTTAAACTTGATAAATAAGTAATTGCTTCTTCATCGGTCATTTTACTTATAAATTTTGGATTAAAAGATTTATCAAGTATTTTTTTAGCTAAACTTCTAATTCCCAAAACTTTTTGACGACTCAAACCACAACTTTTTAATTGGTTAAAAGTCAATTTTGAAACAGTTTTAGCATTAATTCTATTTTTACATTTCTTTTTAAATTTTAAAAAAACTGAGTTTGCAGCAGCTACACTGATTTGTTGCCCAACGATACTTTTACATAAAGAAAAAAAAATGTCTCTTCTAGTTGTTAATATTGTTTCTGTAGGACTTCGATAGTTTTTAATTAATTTCGACATCTTTTTATCTTTTTTAGATAAATATTTTTTTGCTTTGCTCCAATATCTAGGGACTTTAGTCATTTATCGTTTTTGAACTAACAATTTTTTTATTATAAATTTCTCTTCTAAAAATTATCAGTGTTGAAATAATTACCAAAACAGCACCAATTAAAGTTTTTAATGTAGGTATTTCTTCCCAAATAAAATAACCAAAAATTATTGCAAAAACTAAGGCAAGATATTTGAGTGGAGTTACTAGAGAAACTTCAGAATATTTATAAGATTGACTTAACCATAAATTAGCAACTCCTCCAAAAATACCAACTAAAGATAATAGAATTAAATGATTAAAATTAGGCATTACCCAGCCTTGAGGAATGGTTAAAAAGCTTAATAATGTTATAGACAATGAGAAATAAAAAGAAATTAGCCAGACCGGTTCGGTAGTAGAAAGCTGACGAATTGCTATGGCCACATAAGATAATCCCAAACAAAAAATTATTGGAAAAATATAATAAATGTTTAATTGACTTATACCTGGTTCAGTTATAATCAAAATACCTACAAACCCTACGATTACTGCTAACCATCTGAAAATACCAACTTTTTCATTAAGTAAAAAAATTGAAAAAATTGTTGTAAAAATTGGAGCAGCAAAAGATATACTAACTACTGTAGCTAATGGTAATTTTCTCAAAGCAATAAAAATTGCAACTAAGGCAATTAATCCAGATATACATCTAAGAAAATGTAAACCAGGTCTGTTTGTCTTATAGAAATTATGAAGTCGCTCTCTAGGAATTACAAAAAAATAAAAAATTATCCCAAAAAAACCTCTAAAGAATAGTACTTGTCCAATGGGGTAGTCTACAGACCATTTTACTATTATATCCATTAAAGAAAATGCACATATAGACAAAAACATGTACAAAAAACCTAATTGATTTTTACTAAGCATATGAATAATTTGTAGATTAAATTAAATCATAATCAATGGAAATAGCAGTTTTAGCACTTGGATGTTTTTGGGGACCAGAAATTAAATTCAGCAAAATAGAGGGGATTATTAAAACAGAGGTAGGATATTGTGGTGGAGATAATCCTGTTACAACTTATAAAGAGGTTTGCACCGGAA